>CAZQTT010000004.1:0-67968 GCA_964596255.1 uncultured archaeon | reverse complement strand
TCAGGGGGTTTGGGCACCCGTCAGCGTGCCTAATGTAGGGGTGAATGCATAGCATGATGAACCACCTGCAAGCTCACGACTTCAGTCGTGAGAAGCTGACACTTTCAGTCTTTTTGAAGTCCGTCAACAAGCCGTATAAAAATTTAGCAAGTGCCCTTAATCAAATCAATTGGGGTTTTCCTCTTTAAGAAAGATTATATTGCCTCTTCCTTTCTTTACTTTCTCCACAATATTCCTTCTCTCCAGGTCGGCGATAACCAGACTCATCTTGGCTTCCGAGTAGCCCATCTTCTTTCTCAAGTTCTTCTGGGTTATCCTTCCACCCTCTTTTCTAATAATGGATAAAGCTTCTTGCAGGTCTTCAGGAAGCTCATCTCTTAGTGGTTCTCCGGAAAGTTCTGATGTACTCTTGGCAACACCCGGTTCACTTTCACTTGAACTATTATCTTCAGTTCCAACTCTCTTCTTGTTAACAATCAGAAAAGCGGATGCAGCTGCAATTAGACCAAAAACAAGGATTAAAGGTATCAGAAGGTTAAAACCGTTATCTTCTCCTCCCGCCTCTATGGTCTCATTTTCTTCGTCCACAGAAAAGTTGAGGTCTTCCGGTACTTCAGGGCTTATGTCAGAAAGTGGAGGAAATAGGATAAGGTCTATCTTATATTCTCCTTCCTGTTCAATCGTAATGTTCTTTTGAGCATACAGTTCTATGTTTCCCTGCCGGTGATAAACAGCCTCCAAAAGGTATGTACCTTTAGAGAGGTTTATTTGGTATTTACCGTTTTCAGAGATCATGTGCTGTTCGGGTGTAGTATTGACTATAACTTCTGTTTTGGGTAACGGCTCCAGAGTCTCCCAGGAGTATACAGTACCGTGGATGGTAGCGGCATCAGCAACCTGAGCAGTTGCCAGAAGAATTAATGTCAGCAAAATAACTATCCAGCCCAATTTGAATTTAGATTTCGAGCACAAATTTGGATTGAATTTAAGGCTATTCAAAGTCCATCGACTCCTTTACCGCCAGTGATATGCTGGACAGCATATCCATTGCAGTATAGTTGTAGCCCATTCTATCCATGGTTATATCTCCAGCTCTTCCGTTTATATATGCAGCACTCGAGGCGCTCCAGAAAGGCTCATCAAGGGCAAGAAGTGCTCCAGCAATTCCCGCCAGCAAGTCACCAGTGCCGCCTACGGTCATACCTGCATTTCCAGCTCTGTTGATCTTGACCTTCTCACCGTCAGAAATGATGTCTTCATAGGATTTGAGCAAGATGGTGGAGTTAGAGTTTTTGGCAGCCTTCATGACATCTTTTTCACTTTCGAATTTATATCCAAAGGTATTCATGAACTCTGTGGAGTGAGGGGTCATAATGCATTCACCACCCTCCGGAACTTGTGGTATCAGGGCTCCAGCATCCAGCACCGCCTTGCCATTATACTTCAGGATCTCTTGAGAGAACTCTCCCATATTCTCACTGCCCATGCCCATAACCACTGCATCAAACTTCTCTACCGTTTCCTTGAGCTGCTCAATGTGTTCAATACTGATTTCATCTCCTTTAACCTTCCTTACTATCAAGTCAGGTGAGAATGAAGCTACAATATCATATACTGTTTCAGGGACCACTATATTCACCAGGTCGGCCCCGGCTGCATAGGCCGCCATAGCCGTTAGGGCAGGAGCCCCACTATAAGGCCCGCCTCCTATAACCAGAACTCTGCCGTGGGTACCTTTATGGCCAGTGGAGAGTCGGTGATAAGTTCTCTTAACGTCACCGGGACCTGTCAATTTTTCCAGAATCCCGGGTATACCAATGCTTTTCACAATCACTTCACCGGCTTTCTTCAAACCGGGTTTCATTTTATGAAATGTAACTGTAAGGTCGGATTTTACACAGTTGTGATAACCGCCTGTATCCGGATCGAGACCGGTAGGAACGTCAACTGATACCACATAAGCGCTGCTGGAGTTTATCAAATCTACAGCAGTTGCGTAGGGCTCTCTTAACTTGCCGCTAACTCCGGTTCCCAGCATGGCATCGATTATGATATCCGAACCGTCCTGCTGGAGCATAGTAGAATCTCTGATCTCTATAATGGGGACTCCACATTTCTTCAGTATATCTGCATTTCTTCTGGCAATATCTGATTTTATTTCAGACACTTTACCCAGAAGCAAGACTTTTACATCAAAATGGTGGAGAAAGCGGGCGGCAACAAATGCATCTCCTCCATTATTGCCCAGCCCTGCAAAGATGGTCACACTATTAGTTTGAAAGCGCTCAATTATTTCTTCTGCCAGTCCTCTTCCCGCATTTTCCATCAATTGAAGTCTGGAGAGTCCATAATACTCACAATTGGTGTCCACTACCATCATTTCTTTGCCGGTTATAGAGGTCATATTTTCCATAAGTTGAATTTATTTTATTGGGTAAAAAAGTTTTAGGTTCTAATACAGGCCTGATTTTTGTCTAAAAGGGTTGAAACCTGAATGGTTTATCCCATCCCATGAGATGGGTACCGGTTATTGCTGATATATTAACATTTAATGACCTCAGATCTTCTAACTCCAGGTTTCTCACATCAGTTTTACCCGCTTGCTGGGTTAGAATTTTAAGCTCTTCTGTCATGGCCTTGATATAGTTGTGAACATTACTACTCCCTTTATCGGGTTTAAGTCTTCTGCGAAGCTTTTCATCTTGAGTGGTGATGCCTTTAGGACATTTTCCCAGGTAGCACTGCCTGCAAACAGTACATCCCAGAGCGATGAGCATCCCTGTCCCCAGCTGAACCGTGTCAGCACCGAGAGCCAGAGCTTTCGCTACATCAGCACCACTCCTAATTCCTCCGGCTGCGACCAGACTAACCTCGCTCCTCAATTTTAATTCTCTCAAAGCCTTATCTGCCTGAACGATGGCAGCAACAGTGGGAATCCCTGCGTGCTCGGCAACTACATCAGGAGTTGCTCCAGTTCCACCCTGCATGCCGTCAACCACCACTATATCTGCCCCCGCCTTGGCGGCGATCTTCACATCATCAGTTACTCTTCCTGCAGAATACTTCACAGCAATGGGGATCTTCCAGTCAGTAATTTCTCTCAATTGCTCTATTTTCATGGCCAGGTCCTCAGGACCGATAATGTCCATGTGCCTGGAGGGTGAGAGGGCATCGGTTCCGGGAGGGATCCCTCTGATCTTGGCTATCTCTTCCGATACTTTCTCTCCCAGAAGATGGCCCCCCATGCCTGCTTTGGCACCCTGACCGATCTTTATCTCTACAGCGTCAGCAGTGTTGAGATACCTGGCGGACACTCCGAATCTCCCGCTGGCGTACTGGGCGATGAGGTGTTTAGAATGTTTTCTTTCCTCTGGATGCATGCCTCCTTCTCCAGTATTGGTAGCTGTTCCTGCCAGGGCAGTGCCTTTAGCGATGGCAACCTTTGTTTCCAGACTGACGGCACCGAAGCTCATAGCGGCACCCATTATTGGGGTATCGATTATAAGGGGTTTCTCAGCATATCTGTCTCCCAGGACTACCTGGGTGTTGCAGGGCTCCCGGTACTTATCTATAGATGGTCTGGATGTCTGAGCTGGTAATATCACCAGATCATCAAAATGAGGGAGAGGTCGGGTTGCTCCTGTTCCTCTCACCATGTATGTTCCAACCTCAGCTTTCTTCCGGATGTCTCTGACAACAGCCCTGCTCCACAGACCTCTTTCTTCCTTATCAGATGTTCCAGATACCTGGATGGCTTCTGCGGGACAGACGTCAACACAATTTCCACAACCCACACACTCAGATGGGTTCTTTACCACCGGTCTCTTTCCTTCTCTGTCCAGTGCTCCAGTAGGACAGTAGCGGACGCATCTGAGACATTTCTCGCACTGATCCCTATCTATATTGATCTGGAACATCATCCCTCCTCCGTGGGAGCATAGTAAAATCTCTTGCTTACGGGAGTTATTTTTCTGAACTTTGGGGTGTCTGGGGGGAAATCGTTTTGTGCAAGCACTTTTTCCAGCCACTGCTCATCATCCTGGTCTACTTCAGTTATCCTGGCATTCTTTCCCAGGGTTTTCACATTTCCACCGACGTAGATGGTACCCCTTACAATCGACTCCCCCGCCATTTCTCCCAAATCACCCAGAACTATGATGCTGCCCCCCATCATATAAAGGCCTGTCATGAACTCTGAGTTTCCACCGATTATTATGGTTCCATTTTTCATGATTTCCCCTGTTCTGGCACCAGCATTTCCTCTAACTACAATGGTGCCACCGTATATACCCTGGCCTGTGCCATCACCGGAGTTACCCTTAACATCCACATATCCCTGGGTCATGTTGTCGGCTGCAAACCAGCCGGCATTCTTTTCAATTATCACATGAGGACCATGGATCATGGTGGCGGCAAAATAACCTACACTTCCATTTATCCTAATACTAATGCTGTTTTTGAGTCCTGCACACAGGTAGTGCTTTGCTCCCGGGTTGGTGATAGTCAACTCTGTCTCCCCATTCCCTACTGCTTTTCGAACGCTCCTGTTAATCTCTCGCACTGTTAAGCCCTGACAATCAAGTTCCATATTATCTCTCGAATACTCTTATTTCTCCTGGTGCCAGATACTCCGTATCCAGACCTATGGGCTCCAGAGCAACTTCTTCACTTGCTATGGCAAAAACATCACTATCTTCAGCGATTAGAGCAGGTCTCAACCCCAGCTTATCCTTGGCGATCCCTATGGCGTTGGCTGTGGATATCAAGAATGAGAAAGGCCCGTCAAGCTTCCTGACGGAATTTTCCAGTGCTTCTTGGAGATTGTTTCCTTCAAGAAGCATATCCGCCACGAAATGCACAATGCATTCTGTATCGTTGTCGGTAGTGAATGTGTGTCCTTTGGCTTCCAGTGAATTTCTAATTTTCCAGTAATTGGTTATCTGCCCGTTATGAACAACCGTAACGTCAGGATAGACGAAGCTCTGGAAGGGGTGAGCATGATACCTGTCCACTCCACTTTCTGTAGAAAAGCGGATGTGTCCAATCCCGTGAGTTCCTCCCCTTTTTGAGATCCCGTATATGCTGTCTACCAGAGAGACAGTTCCCAAATCCTTCATCATCTCGAACTTCCCGGCACTCAAAACAGAGACACCCTTTATGGTCTGAAGGTCAAGCAAAAGATTTCTCAACTCCTTGAACTCCGTAATCCTGATTCTCAAATCGAGAATAATGAAATTCTTTCCTTCTCTGACTACTCTGGTCTCTTCAACTTCGCAATTAGAGTGTAAAAACTCTTCTACCTTTTTCCTGCTCCCCAACCTAATTATTTCCAATTTCATAACGTATTCATTCTCGGGGAATTGGGTATCGCCATAAATCGCCACTCCAGCACCATCCTTACCTCTATGCTGAAGCTGCTGCATCATATCTATGATGGTCTCTCCCAATCTAAGATTTCTCTTCTTATAGAGGAGCCCGACTATCCCACACATTTCACACTCAAAAAAGACTCTGACTTTTTAAACTTAATTGTGGAGAGTTTATTACGATAAGTGTCAATTTTTTGAACATATCTACAAAATGTGAACCGAGTTTGTTATTTTAGAACTAAATAAAATTTTTTTCGGTTCCATATAGAGAATATCGAATCATAAATATAAAAAAGAAGACATATAACGTATAATGCTTCTCTTGTCCTATTTGTGCAATTACCAACAAACACAACAAAAAATAAAAAGGCGAGCAATTATCTTGTTAACGTTGTGCTCAATCACAGGAGGCGAAAAAATGGGGAACAATGAATCACGGCCTGTCAGTGTCTACATTCTTGTATTGTTAATGCTTTTTCAGGGATTAAGTGGTTTCTTGGGAGGCACAGGTCTAATTTTAGATCCAACAGGAGAGTCACTACAAATCCCGGTGGATTGGCTCGATGATTCTCCATTTGATGATTACTTTATTCCTGGGTTGATCCTTTTAGCTATACTGGGTTTCTTTCCGCTGGTCGTTGTATTTGGGTTGTGGAAGCAATTCAGGTGGTCGTGGTTTGGTGCCCTGGTTATAGGCGTTGCGCTCATCATATGGATCGGGGTGGAGGTATTAGTTATCGGTTATCAACCTCAGCCACCCCTGCAATTCATTTACGGATCGGTCGGTTTAATAATACTAATTTTGGTGCTATTGCCTTCAGTACAAAGATTCTACAAAAGCGAATAATTGAAGTGGACAGTCAATCTATCCACTGCTGTAGGTAGGTGTTTCGGGTTTGAGAAGGTCTTCCACCGCCTCCAGGAACTCGGAGTATATATGGGCATCTAACGCGAAGTGATAGTACCTGTGCCTTTTGAATCCAGTCAGCTCTGTTACATACTGGGTCAACGTGGAAAAGGCGAACATGTTGGCGTGCATGGCCCCGTATGCATCGTTGGACCGCATATAGAATAATCCCCCTAGCTCATCATTATTTTCGCCCCAGAACTGGTAGCCCCTGAGGCAGGGCGGCTCCTCCGATTCCAGATCCCATTGTCTTGAGACGCCCACATAGCAATCTCTTCTGTTCCTGTCCTCCTTCAGCTTGTTCATTACAGTGTATAGCTGGTCAATATGTTTTTCATCATACTGACAGTAACGAGCTCTCTCTGCATAGGTGTAGGCTTCTCCCTCCTTGAGAATATTCTCATTTACCTGAGCATCGATATATTTGGCGCAAATAACGTAATCGTGGGCATAATCAATTCCGTAATTTCTGGAGAACGGAGCTTTATCGTGGATTTGCATCTCATAGGGATTTTTGACTTCCACAAATAACCTGTGAACAAATTTGCTCTCTGCCTGTCCCTCAAATAGCTCCCCCCACTCTGTTTCCTTCTTTTTCCCCTGATGGTATATGGCTTCCAGTGAAGAGTGCCAGGCGGCAGCGAAGTAATCTTCTATTAGGTGAGCGCCATACTCCGTAATTCCGTAGACCTCTCTAAAGTTCTTGCTCATCTCCTGTGCCCTGCCGGAGTCTCTGGAGTAGATGTGGGGTATGGCGACAATCATGGCCATAGTTCCTTTCTCAAATTCAGTGGCGGTGACCACTTCGTGTAAGATGTAATTTATTAGGTCGAAATTGAAGTCGTAGTAGTTGAGGGCATCCAGACTTCTTATATAGGCTGTTGCATGCAATTTACCTTCTATCTGGAGAAAACTTATCTCCGTTAGAGCCGGTGGGTTATCGCACAGGTGATCTTCCGGCTTCCATACGGGAATAGAGACTCTTCTGGTAAATGGAGAGTTGTTCAGTCTTTTGGCGGCAACATGTATTAGATTTCCCATTCTGGTGATGTAGGTTTCTCCACAAAAATTCCAGAAGCTGTGGTCCACTCTGTCAACTCTACCAGGGTCCTCTATAACTAAAAAAGCAGGTTTGCATTTGATTATGTTTCCAAATCGGGAAGAAGCTTTATCGTTCGCTCCCAGAATTTTTCCCAGCAATTTTTGTTTTGAATCAGATTTGCCGTGGGCAATAATCATGTAAAGTTAGGTGAAACTTGTGTTTTAAGATGTTTGCTGTTTGCTGTTTACACCAAGTAAACAATTCTGGATAGCAGATAGAGAAGAAAATTTCAAATAAAATAAGATTGACTAAAAACAAATGTTGACCACAATTGGTAAAGTAATTTTTGGAGGGCTGCTGGTCCTAACTATGGCTGTGGCTGTAATTATACCTGTAACGGCTCAGGATGGTTCCCAGATCTATCAGGAGAACTGCCAGCGCTGCCATGCAGATGATGGAAAAGGTATTAGTGGAGCGAATTTCTCTGACCCCTCTCTGTGGAAATCCACTACAAAAAGAGATGTGGTAAGTACTGTAAAAAATGGAATAGAGATAATGCCCTCTTATGATAATAAACTGACTGATGAGGAGATCGAGGCGGTACTTGAATACGCCAGTGACTTTGCAGGAGTTTCCTATTCAGAAATACCCGGATTTATTCCTGTTATTTCGGGTTTTACAGTTTTTATAGGGCTAATGGGAGTTTTAATTGTGGCTATTTTGGCTAGAGGCGGCATATAACAATATAACAATGATATTACAATAACAATTTGATTTATTTACCCTTCAGTGTATCTGGCAGATGAGAACAAAAAATTTGAGTTAGCTTGTCGATGGGTGAGTTTATGAAGTTATACTTCGTGATGGATCTGCTCCACAAAGAAGTTGTGAGGGCTGTTAGAGGAGAAAGGGAAAAATACCTGCCGGTACACTACTCCAGCAATTTATTGGGTACCAGTGATCCTCAAAAGATCATAGAATACATTAATCCCAAATATGTCTATGTGGCAGATCTGGACAGGATAAGGGGTGAAGGAGATAACCTAGAAGTTATCAATACCATTTCCGGCAATGTTGAACATTTGATGGCTGATTACGGATTTAAAGAGCTAAATGAGCTTGAGAACCTGAGGTTTGATGGGGTGGTGGGAAGTGAGACGTTTGATCTCCGGCAGCTAAAGGAAAGTTCAGCCAACGTTTATTACGTCAGTCTGGATATAAAGGATGAGCTTTTGGACGCTTCAAACAGCTTCCACAGGTGGGAAGAGGCTCTAAAGTGGTTGAACTCATTTAATCTGAAGGGTGTGGTAATATTGACTCTCTCCAGGGTGGGAACTCTATCACTGGATCATGTTATATTCAATAAAGCTGCAGAGATATCTGACAACCCCCTGTACGCAGGAGGCGGGATAAAGAGCATGGAAGATATCTTGAATTTGAAGGATTTAGGTTTTGAGGGTGTTCTAATTGCCAGTGCCTTACACCAGGGTGAAATTGATCCCCAGCTTATAAGCCGGGGTAGAATTAACTGATTAGCTAATAGTCAATTTACCTCAACTTAAACTTAAAAGGCAACTTTTAATTACCTCTACACTTGGTGGAGAAGTATGGAGGTTGTTGCTGGTCCTGCATCTCCTTTACTGGCTAGCAGGGTTGCAGATAAATTAAACTCAAAGGTTGCTCAGTCGAGATACAAGAAATTCCCTGATGGCGAGCTTTACGCCCGTGTAGAGTGTAACAGCCAGGATGCTGTGGTGGTGCAGAGCGTAAATTCCAATGATGATCTCATTTTTCTTATGCTGACTTTAGAGGCTCTGGAGGACAAAAATGTCACTGCCGTCGTCCCTTACCTTGGCTATGCCCGTCAGGACAAGAGGTTTATGAAAGGAGAGGCTCTGAGCATTAGAGTGGTTGCCAGAATGATAGAAGATTACGCCGATAAAGTGTTATCAGTCAATATCCACAGCGAAGAAGCGAAAAAACAGTTTGAAAACATTGAAGAAGTTGATGCCATGCCAGTTCTGGGGAAGCACTTCAAGGGAGAAGACATCTGTATGATTTCTCCCGATGTGGGAGCCTACGGTTGTGTCAAAGTGGCCGCTCAAAGTGCTAACTGCGACTTCGATTATCTTGAAAAGAAGAGGTTGGATGCAGAGCACGTGGCCATGGAGACCAAGAACATGGACGTGAAGGACAAGAGAGCAGTTCTCATCGATGACATTATCTCTACGGGAGGTACAATTGTGGAGGCTACCAAAATCCTTCTGGAGCAGGGAGCACAGGAGGTAAAGGTTGGGTGCGTCCATCCGGTTTTCGCCAGCTATGCCCTTAACAGACTTTATACAGCAGGTGTATCTGAAGTTATCGCAACTGACACGATTGAGAGGAATGTGAGCGAAATAAGCGCTGCCGGCCTTATTGCTAAAGCCTTAAAATGAAATAAATACTAATAGTTCAACTCAACAGCAACAGTTCAATTTCCCAGTAATCCTTTCTCCAGAAAGCTGGTGTAATTGTCTCTGTCCTTTCCCAGAATAATGTGATCCAGCACTCTTACTCCTATCAGGTTGCAGGCTTCCACAATCCTTTTGGTAATGCTTATATCCTCTCCAGAAGGATCAGGCTCCCCACTGGGGTGATTATGTACCAGAATTATGGACGCTGCTCCCTCTTTTGAAGTTTCTCTGATGACCTCCCTCACATCAACTACATTGGTCTCCAAACCACCTTTGCTCAACTCCATGTTTCTCAGGGGTTTGTTGCCGCTGTCAAGCAGAATTATGTTGAAGAACTCTTTCTTAGCATCTTTGAGGTAAGGGGAGTAGTAATCGAAAACGTAATCAACTACATCACTTACATTGCGAACTTTATCTCTTTTCTCCGCCCCTTCTCTCACCATTCTTTTCCCTATCTCTATTCCAGCCTTAATCTGAGCCGCCTTGGCCATCCCGATACCCTGAATCCGGCATAGTTGATTAATTGAAGCTTCATCCATTGCTCTAAGACTGCCAAATTGATTTAACAAGTTTCTGGCCAGATCCTCAGCACTCACTCCTTGATTGCCTGTTCTCAAGATTACGGCAAGGAGCTTGGCAGATGAGAGGTGTTGAGGTCCATGTTTGATCAGCATTTCCCTGGGCCTCTCTTGTTCCACCCAATTCTTTATGGGCTTAGTGGTTCTGGATCTCTCCACTTCCTTTTTGATAATCTCCCTCATCTTTTTGCAGTCCTCCCCAGTATTGAGTTCCAGCTTCTGGATTATGTAATCTTTATACTGGTTGAACAGAGGATTTTTCTTTTGTCCAGTAAAGAAGATCTTTCCATTTCTGTATACGGGATAGGCTCTGTTTTCTACCAGAAAATTAATTACTTCCTGCTGGTCCTGGAGGTCATCACTCTGATCAAATATAACAGCCCTCATCTTTTGTAAAGTAATCTATTAATTATAAAAAATTTTCTTATTCAGGAATCTCTTCTATTCTTACCTCACTTGTTCAACCTTTCCACCCGGAAAAGATATAATAAGCATTGAGGCAGCAAAAGAGGATAACAATGAAGGAAGTGGAAGAAGCTGCGGCAAAAATAAAAAACATGGAAGTTAGGGGTGCGGCAAAAATTGCCAAATTCGCCACCAAAACACTAATGGATTATGCAAATAGAGCAGGAGATGATTTCGACTCTGATATGAGAAAAGCTGCCGAAGTCCTGCTGAATACCAGACCCAGTGCTGTCAGCCTCTACAATGCAGTGAACTACGTTATGAACTATGACGGTGACCAGATAGGTGAGAAAAAGCAAATGCTGATTTCAAGGGCCGAGAAGTTCATCGAGTGGGTTGATATTGCCCACGAAAGGATAGGGAACATAGGCTCCAGAAGAATAAAAGATAACTCCCTGGTCATGACCCACTGCAACTCCTCAGCAGCCCTTTCAGTCATAAAATCTGCTAACCAGAGGGGAAAGAACATAGAGATCATGGCCACCGAGTCCAGGCCCCGTCTCCAGGGACACATAACGGTCAAAGAGCTGACAGAAGCAGGAATACCCACCACTTTAATCGTAGATTCTGCAGTCAGGTACTATATAGAGAGCGTGGATTACGTCATCGTGGGCGCAGACACCATCGCCGCCAACGGTGCTCTAATCAACAAGATAGGTACTTCGCAAATTGCTCTGTCAGCCAAAGAGGCAAGAGTTCCATTCATGGTGGCCGCGGAGACATACAAGTTCAGTCCCAAAACATTACTGGGTGAACTGGTAGAAATTGAAGAGAGAGACAGGGAAGAGGTCGCTCCACAGGAGATTATGAACCTCCCGGGGCTAAAGGTCAAGAATCCTGCCTTTGACATTACTCATCGGGACTATATAGACGTGATAATAACCGAAATAGGTACCATACCTCCTGAAATGGCCTATCTGGTGATAAGGGATAAGCTGGGTCACCCTATATTTGAAGATTGAAATTTGGTTAAGAATGAATTTACCCTTACTCAAAAGAAATCAACTGAACTGTAAAAGGGCAAAAAATATCTAACAACCGCATTTCCTAATAATTGGAGGATTGCTTATGAATGAAACTACTCAAGAAGTGAGAGAAGTGGCAAATGACTATAACGATGTGACAATAGGTATCTTCGGCTCTCATTCGGGCAAAGAGACGGGAATCGCCGCCAAAGCATGGGGGTTTAAAACAGCGATAGTGGTGCAAAAGGGCAGGGACAAGCTTTACACCAAATACAACTCTCACCTGTATGATGAAGTAATTGAGCTTGACTCGTTTAAGGACTTACTTAATAAAGAAGTTCAGGACCAGTTGATCGAGTTGAACACGGTGTTCATCCCCAACAGGAGCTTTGCAGTTTACGTGGGTTATGATGGGATTGAGAATGATTTTAGAGCTCCTGTATATGGCAACAGATTCATGCTCAGAGCTGAAGAACGCAGCTACGAGAAAGGTCAATATTATTTAATGAAAGAAGCAGGGATAAGGATCCCCCGGGAATTCAACTCGCCGGAGGATATAGACAGACTGGTAGTGGTCAAAGTTCAGCAGGCAGATAACCCTCTGGAGAGGGCTTTCTTTTATGCATCTACTCCTGAAGACTACCATCAGCAGGCTGAAGAGCTGCTCAAACAGGGCATCATAAATGAAGAGGGCCTGAATGATGCAAGAATTGAGGAGTACGTGCTGGGAGCCAGGTTCAACGCCAACTTCCACAGCTACGCCCTAAAGGACATCTTTACCGACATGGACTTTGTGGGATTCTCCGATAGGAGACAGGTAAATCTCCAGGGATTCCTGAACTTGCCCGCCAGGGATCAGCTTAAAATCGATGTTGGAGTAAAAAACGAGGAGATCGGGCATTTTGGAGTTACCATGAGAGAAAGCAAGCAGGATTTAGCCTATAATAGTGCTGAAAAATTCATTAGAGTTGCCGAGAAAGAGTATTCTCCAGGTATGATAGGAATGTTCGGGCTTCAAGGAGCAATGGCCTACTCTCCTGAAGGGAAGCTGGAGTTCGTGGTCTTTGATGTCTCCCCCAGAGTTCCCGGTGACCCGGCTATCGGACCCACTTCCCCTGAAATGAGAAATTTGAGCATTAAACATAACAGAACTATCGAGGACCCCCTGGATTTGTCCATGATGGAGATAGAAGAAGCCCTTAAAGCAGGAAGGCTGAAAGAGATAGTTACTTGACTCTCTTACCTTAAATCAAATCATTTGTTTTATTTCTTTAATAATTAAAATTAAAATTAAAATTAGAAAAGGGTTTTCCTTATTGCTCCAGGACGGCGTTGACTACTCCAGACTGGCTGGGTCTGCTGGTTACTCTTGCCTTTCCAGCCTCTGTCTCGATTATGGCTCCCTTGGTGACCACATTTCTTCTGGAGTAGTGAACGTGGGCCGGGTTCTCCACTACGTTCTTTATCTCCGATTTGACCATCTTGTTCTCTGAGGGAAGGAAAACGTTTGCGTGGCTTTCTCTGAAGAGCTTGAGCTTGTTGTCACCACCTTTTGTCCTCCTCTTTTTGATTTTTCTTTCGCCTATGAGTGTCTCTACTTGTTTCCCACCCATCTCAAATTTTCTCTTCCTTCTTGCGGACCTGAGAAGTTTTCCAGTATGAGTTCTATTACTTCTTCCCTGCCATTGCATGAATATCACCTTGATGTATTCTTCAACTTTCTTTGTCAGATATTTTAATCTGCCGGAGCCGAACTGCTTATACCGACTGATAACTCCGCATCCCCATCTCAATTTAAATAGTTAACGACCAGATTACATAAAACCCAAGTGCACAAGCAAAAGTGGATATTGACCCTAAAAAAGGTCATGACCTTCAGGAGATGTGGGTTCAGATATGAGGGGTTGAGGCTTTGGATGTAAATTGACTGCAGTTATGTTATTATCCATATTGGTGAGTATATAGGTTGAACTATTGAAATAGGAATAACTTTATTTTTGTATCGAATAAATATTAAAAATCAGAATACTTAAATATTATTATTCTGGCCGTTAGGGTAGCATGGATTGGGTGTTTATCGATTCTGAGTTGGGGTATGATGGTTCTCAGATAAAATCTTTATGGGCATATCGGGAGGCAGGCCTAAAGGAAGACAGCATTATCTCATTCGTTGGCTCCTGCGACGTTAATGGCGATGTTCAAGTAGATTTTGAAGACGTAGTTTTGCAGGAGAAAATGTACTCCCCGAAAATGCTTCACTTTGTTGTTGAGCATTTTGATGAAGTTAGTCTCCGACTCATATGTGCCAGACAACGCTTTCTCACCTGTTTAGTACAGGACTTTTTAGATGAGGAATGTAAAATCTCCAGGGAGGGAGATAATCTCTTCTGGAACGGGAAGAAATTGACCGTAAGCACGGCCACCATTTCTCCAGTTTCAGCCAAAATTCACTTTGGAGTGAATGTGGAGAGTGATGATTACGCCTCACTACAGGAGATGGGATTCTCCGACCCAAAAAAGCTTGCACTGGAGATTTGCAGAAGATATTCTTACGAAATAGACGATATAGAAGCATGCATCAGAAAAATAAGACCCAACAAGAGTTACTAAATTTAAACCACAAATTATATTAGTCTACATTTATAGTAATTAAAATAATGAATCTTTAAATAATGAATAAAGTTGCCAGGTGTATTACTGGCAACTACTGAATGTTCCAAGTTCTAAGTTCGACTCCTTTTTTCTCAAGTTCTAACTAGCCTGTTTTTCCAGAGCTATCTCGATGGTAGAGACGTTTACTGTGTTACCCTGTTCCGATGGTAGTTCTTCTGTATCTACCTTGATGTTCCTGACTCCAACGTTGGGCATGAACCTATTCCTTATCACTTCTGCAACGTCCACTGCCCTTCCAATTGCTCTGCCTCTTGCTTTTATTACGATTTCTCCGTCGCCTTCGTTCAACTGAGCCATTGCAGCTAGCACGTAGCTCATTACCGGTTTGTTTCCTATAAAGATTGTCTGCTCATCTGCCATAGTATTCACCTTTTTATCCCTTAATGGTCACAAATTTAAGTTTTGCTGAAAAATATGCGGAAAAACTTTAAACATCATATCAGGTTTTTATTACGTGAAAAAAATCTGGTTAATACTGATTTCCCTCATAATATTATTTGGTCTGACTGGCTCCTGCAATGCTCAGGATACAACGGTTAGCATTCAGGCCAATTATAAGTTCATTTCTACCGATGAGGTTAAAGATACTTTTACTTTGAAGTTCAAGAACACTGCTGGCAACTCTACCAGACTTTCCTTGAATATCCCCATGAGGACCTTTGTGGAGAGTCCTACGGTAACCGATAAGCCCGCAGGTTATGTAGACTCCACTTTCGAGAACATGAATGGAACCAAAGTGCTATTTCTGAATATCGATAAGGTCCTTTCACCTTATGAGGAATACACTGTAACCATAGAGGGCGAGGTTAGAGGGGTGACCGACAGAATAGGTGAGAACAGCTACAGGTTCTATGCAGTGGAGTATCCAGAATATTTCAATTCTTTGGGGTTCCCTGTGGATGAGATTGAGATGTCGGTCGATTTTCCTCAGGATTTCTTTACTGCCTATAAGATCACCTCTGTTAGCTCCAACTCCCAGATATCCTATACCCCATACAATAGCGTAGAAGAGATTTCTTGGAACTTTATAAACCCCAGAACCCAAGTGGTGGCGGTGGTGGAGTTCGAGAAGATGCTCAATTTCATGACTCTCAACATACTGGGAGGTTTCCTCATAGTGGGAGCATTCATCGCCCTGTTTGTCATGTCACATAGATCAGAGGAAAGGTACAAGAAGATGAAAATCCTCATTGGCACTCCGTGGGGTGGAGATATTGTTGCCAAGCTAAGAGAAGTTTTGAGGAACGCTAAAAATGAAGTGCTGATAGCATCTCCACACATTTATTATACGGATTGGCTCACTGCTGAGTTGAAACCTCTTATTGCTGAGGGCATTAAGGTAAGGATTGTCACATGGCCCAGTTACGAGAGGAGAAACTTCAGGCATGTGGAGGATGTTGTTGAGGATAGAAAGCAGCTTTTCACCTTAAGAAGATTCCTGGAGATGTTCAACCCCGGGACCGTGAGGGTAAACGATAATATTCATGCCAAGCTGGTGGTCGTAGATGAGAGCAAGATGCTGGTCACCACCGCCAATTTCACCCAGACTGGCCTGTGGGAGAATTACGAGTCGGGATACTGGGCAGAGAATGAAGAGCTTGCCAAGCAGGCAAAAGAGTTCTTTGAGATTGTGTGGAATGCCAAAGAGACTTTAGAGCTAAATGAGAATACCATCGACCCCAAGATCTCCTGGGCACAGATAATGGATTTAAAGAGTGGTGAATAATATGTTGTATGATGATATCGGTAGCTTTCCTCTTCCCCAAGGGATAGAAAGAGAGTGGGTGGAGAACAATGTGAATACCAAAGAATACGAGGAAATGGTTCAAAGAGCCTTTTTAATGAAAACAAAGGCTGAGGTGGAGTGTCCCACCTATCCTCAATTTCAGGAAATGGTCAAACAGTTTGCGGACATTATACAGAACCCCGAACTTCAGGAAGATGTTTATCTGGTCTCCCCTCGGGCTGCTTTAATCCCTGAGCTGAAGCCGCTGATAGATATGAAATACGATGGCCCTTTGAGGGTGTGCATAACGGGTCCCTTCGAGTTGTATTACAAGGAGTTTGGAGGAGTTATTTACGATGACATAATTGAGAATATCTCTCTATCCCTCTTCAGATTTGCCAAGAATGCCATAAATTCCGGACTGAATGTGAAGACTATCAGCATAGACGAGCCCAGTCTGGGAACCAATCCGGAAATTCAGCCCACTAAAGAGCAATTGGAGAGGGCTTTGAAGCATTTCAATCTCAACTGCGATATTCAAATACATCTTCATTCCTCTTTATTCTACACGTCATTTCTGGAACTAAAAGAAGCGGATGTTCTGGGTGTTGAAGCAGCCAAAGAGCCGGAAATAATGGATGCCATAGATATCGAGGATCTGGACGCATTCGACAAAAAGCTGAGAATAGGGGTGGCCAGAAGCGATATAGACAACATTTTCGCCGAATTTAATCAGCGCCACGGGGTCAATGCCTGGCAGGACACCAAATTGATGAGCGACGCCATAAACGAAATCGAAAGCTCAGATGTAATCCTCAAAAGGCTTCGGAACGCATACAAAATATTTGGAGAGAGAATCGCCTACACAGGGCCGGATTGCGGGCTTTTCAGTTTCCCCAGCCAGGAAATAGCTGCCCAACTGCTGAGTAATGTGAGTGAGGCAGTTAAGAAATTCAAGAGCAAAGAATAAGGAATGGTCATGGAGCACTATGTAAGCTTTTTTATTGCCTCTTTTACGACTATTTTCGTTCTGGTGGATCCACCGGGGAATATTCCCTCATTTCTGGCCCTCACGGATAGGTTTGGGGCGGGTTTCAGGAACGCTGTGTCCAAAAAATCGGTTATAATCGGATGCTTTCTTTTAATAATCTTTGCTTTAGGGGGTAAACTTTTTCTGGAATTCTTCAATGTCTCCATTAACAGTTTGAGGATAGCTGGGGGGATTCTTCTTTTTGTCATAGCTATAGACATACTTTTGGGGAGCAGGAGAGATACGTACACCAGTAGCGATGCATCAGAGTCTGACATCGATTCGCTGGCGATATTTCCCATTGCTATACCTCTTTACACTGGCCCGGGAGCCATTACGGGTACAATAGTGCTGGCCAACGAAGCAACCGATGTGGTGATGAGGGGTGTGGTTATCCTCTCCATTGTTGTGGTATATGGCATTGTGAGGTTAACCCATATGTACAGCCATTTAATAATCCGCTATATGGGGAGCAGCGGCTCCAACATAATAGCCAGATTGATGGCAATATTTCTGGCTGCTATTGCAGTGGAATTTGTTTTTGCCGGAGTAGAAGAAAAATTATCAGGAATACTTGGTTAGTTGCGGTAGTTCAAATTATGTAAGTTAGTTTACATGTCAGCTTTCGGGCTGATCCTGAGGTTGGCTCTCAGGCTGGGGTTGGCTCTCAGGTTGTTTCTCGTAGCCGGCGGTGTATCCTTCACTATCACTATATTTCCCTTCACTCTCAGCGTATGGTGTGGTCAGCAGCTCCTTGATCTTTTCTGCTGTTCTTTTCCCCACGTTGGGCACTTTTACCAGTTCTTTCTGGGTGGCGTTGACTATTTCCTCTACCGTTCCAAAATGTTCCAGGAGGTTTCTGGCTATAACCGGCCCTATATTTGATATGGCCGCAACCACGTACTCCTGCTGCTCCTGAAGAGATCTTTTGGATTTGTCTGCATGTGGTGAGGCTTCTCTATGCTTGAATTTTTGTTCTCTGGAAGCTATGGATGCCAGCATATCTGCAGTTTCGTCAGGTGATCTGGTGAAAAGCATGGGTATGCCCATGTCAATAGTTATTGCTGCCAGAGCTCCTCTGACGGCATTGGGGTTTACGGCTCTCTTATAAATGTTGTCTCCTTCTATCAACAATATAGGTTTCTGATAGGATTTCTTCAGTCTGAATAGCTGGTTGAACAGTTTTTCCTTCTTTATGAGGCTCTCAATGAAATCGTCTACGGACTTCCTCTCTACTGCAACCCTATCACTGAGCACGTAATCCGCCACTTCCAGATTTCCGGTGTTTATACCTATACCCATGTCGAACAGCTTTTTCACCACTCCCGACTTTGCCTCTCTGGAGTCAGCATAAACCTGTATAGAGGCGATTCTGGAAAATTCTTCCTTTTGAGCCTCTCTCTGAGATGTTGAAAAGTCCTGAAGATTTCGCTGGTGAGGAGATACGGATTGGTTGGATTGAGCTCTCCTCACCAGATTATCGCGAAGCTGATACAGCTGGGAGAACATGGCCCTCTCTTTCCTGAAGCTGGACCAATAATACCCCTCATCCCTGGTCCCTTTGGTTATGAGGACTATTATCTTCCCCTTTCTTGCTCTACCGGTCCTACCTCTGCGCTGTATCGCCCTGATCTCCGAAGGTATAGCCTCGAAGAAAATTACCAAGTCGGTGGCAGGGATGTCCAGTCCTTCTTCACCCACTGAAGTGGAGACCAGAACGTTAATTTCTCCCTCACGGAACCTGTCCAGGATTTCGATCTGTTGTTTTTGGCCCATTCCTTTCTCGTTTACTCTTCTGGCCTGTCCAATGAATTTGGAGACTGAAACTTCTTCCATCTTCTCCAGTTCTTTTGATAGCAGTTCGGCAGTATCCCGGAAATTGGAGAAAATTATAATCCTGGAATAGGGATTCTCATTTAATTCCTCCCCCACGAACTCTTTGAGTTTCTGCAGCTTGGGGTGGTCAACTTTGCAGCTGCTTGCCTTCATGATGGCAGTCCTGAAGGTAGTATCCTGGGCAACCTTCCTGGCGGCTTTACTGCTGCCCTTTGATCTGGCCTCTGACATCAATTTCTTGAGATACTGTTTAAGGGAATCCAGCCCCTGGGTCTCGATGAGCTCAATGGCGTGCATGATCTTCATCACTTCTGCCACAATAGATACTGCCTGGTAGTACCTGCTGTCTCCACTTTCCACCGCCTCAGCTTGAAGTGTTTCCTGTATAGCCAGCAATTCCTTTTTTGATGAGCTCTCGATGTCCAGATCGATTTCCAGATCCCTCAATCTTTTGTACCTGCTCTTCAGCACATCCTGGAACAGCTGACGGACTTTCTTCAATTCGGGGGGCATATCCACCTTGACCCACTGTATCTCCTTTTCCTGGACGTAGGGCTTGACGTCCTCATCGAAATCTGTTCTAATCTCAATATCTTCAATCCCCAGGTTCTCCATGACTTCCTGTATTCTCTCCACGTCGCTGCCAGGTGACGCGGTTATGGCAAGGACGAGGGGGCTTTTACTCTGCTCGAAGTATTTTCTGGTTATGAAAACATAAGCGTAATTACCTACCGCCCTGTGGGCTTCATCAATTGTGAGGTGTGCTACATCCTGGAGATCTATCCTTCCGGCGATAATATCATTTTCAATAACCTGAGGAGTGGAGACTATAATGGAAGCAGAGTTCCACAGCTCAACTCTCTTCTCGGGTGGCGTCTCTCCGCTTAGAGATATTATCTTTTCCGGATCCAAGTCTAAGACCCTTCTGAGGAAAACAGCATGCTGCTCTACAAGGGGTTTAGTTGGTGCCAGGAAAACAACTCTCCCACCGGCATTGTGCAGACGTGAGCCTATGACAAATGCTGCCACAATAGTTTTGCCCAACCCGGTAGGAAGCACAACAAGAGTGTTACGCATTAAAGCTGTGGCAGCTACGGAAACCTGGTAAGACCTCCGTTCAATGGACTTATCTTTTATCAAAGGGTGGGAGATATACTCAGCCATCACACCAAACTATTGGTTAAAGTAAATATATTTTGAGGTTGTTTAACCAGAAATGACCATACTAAATCCCAAGATAGCCAACAGGTCTTCGGTTATATTTATCTCTATATAATTTTGGGATAGAATATTTTGAGGGGCCAGGAGGAAAGTATAATCCGCAAGGTGATGAGATGGTATCCTACATGATTTGCATGCTCTAAGGGGTATAGAGTTTCAGAACAGCTGGTGTTTCAATTCGCTCCACATTTTATCAACTTTTTTCCTGGTCTCCTCATCCATTTCAACTACGTCGGGCCATTCCCTGTGGAATCCTTCTTCTTCCCACTTTACAGTGGCATCAATACCCATCTTACCTCCCAGATTGGGCAGATATGTGGAGTGGTCCAGACTGTCGATGGGTGAGTCCGAGATGAGGACCAGGTCCTTTGAGGGATCGAAGCGGCTGGTGACCGCCCATATCACTTCATTCATATTCTGGACGTCCAGGTCACCGTCCACCACTACCACTACTTTTGTCAGGCTGAGCATCCCCATTCCCCACAGGGCGAACATGGCTTTTCTGGCATGACCCGGAAACCGCTTTTTGACGGATACTATAGCCAGGTTGTGGAATGCCGCTTCGGTAGGCAGGTTCATATCTACGATCTCGGGGTGGATCATCCTGATTATAGGCAGGAACATTCTTTCGGTGGCCTTGCCCAGCCACTTGTCCTCCATAGGAGGCTTGCCCACCACGGTAGCGTGATAAATGGGGTTTTCTCTGTGGGTTATAGTGTTTATATGGAAAACGGGATAGGGCTCAGGGGGGGTGTAATATCCAGTATGGTCTCCAAATGGTCCTTCAGTGCGCAACTCATCAACCTTCACATAACCCTCCAGCACTATCTCTGAATTGGCAGGAACTTCCAGATCGACGGATTCACACTTCGCCATCTTCATCCTCTCTTTTCTGATGAATCCGGAGAGCATGAACTCCCCGATACCTTCCGGTAGAGGAGCGGTAGCAGCGTAAAGGGTTGCAGGGTCCACACCTATTGCCACAGCAACTTCCAGCTTATCATTTCCTTTCTCTGTTAGCTTCTTGAGATGCATGGCCCCGTGCTTATGGATTTGCCAGTGCATGCCTGTGGTCTTCCCGTCGAATACTTGCATCCGGTACATTCCCGCGTTGAGGTCTCCGCTCTGAGGGTCGCGGGTTATGACCACCGGGAGAGTGATGAACCTGCCGGCATCATGAGGCCAGCACTTCAGTATGGGGAATTTATTCAAATCGGGCTCATCCATTATCACTTCCTTGCATGGACCACCTTTGACCTGCTTGGGCATAAAATTGGTCAACTCTTTGAGGGTACCCATGCTCTTTAATCCTTCCATAATTGAGGATGGTCTTAACTTGGTGAGGTCCACCACCCTCTGACCTATCTCTTCCAGATTTTTGACACCCAGGGCAGCTTTCATCCTCCTTTCAGTGCCGAAAGCATTCATCAGAACGGGGGTGTCATACCCTGCAGGATTTTCAAATAAAATAGCTTTTCCATTAGATTTAACAGCTCTATCCGCTATTTCGGTCATCTCCAGTTCAGGAGAAACCTGATGAGTTATTCTGGTCAGATCATTATCCTCTTCAAGTTTACTAATAAATTGTCTGAGGTCATCAAAAGGCATAAAGGAAGGAGGGTTTTGAAGTTAAAAAAAGTTGTTAATTTGATTTATTTATTCAATCCAATCGAACAATTGACCATTGGTTGGATTTTTGTCTTTCCATTGATTATCTGAAATTAAAACCCTCAATCTTCCTGATAGTGTCCAGCAGAATAAACTGATCCTCACTGCCAATCCAATCTTATCACTGTTCTCTACATTCTTGACTTTTCTTCCAGTCGGTACGAGAGATCCTCTATTTTATCGTTTAGGCGTTCCACATCAACTTTTACCTCTTCTCTGATTGAGCTCATCGATTCCCGGATCTCGTCCCGAAGAGACTCATTTTTGGAGAGGGCATCCTCCTTGAGTATTTCGGTTTTGTAGGATGTATCCTCTATCTTAGAGTCCAGATTATCTTTTACAGTGTCTATTTTATGGTCGATCCCTTCAATTTTGGTATTAAGTTCATCTCTTACGGATTCGGCTTTATCTGAGGAGTTGTTGTCAACCCGCTCTAATTTGTCAGTAAGCTGATCAAAATACCTGTTGAGCTCCTCTATTCTCTGATTCAAGGTTTTAACATCACTTTCCAGCTCTTCCAACTTTGAATTGGTATTCTCCAATTGAGATAAGAACTCATCCTTCTGTTCCGCTTTAAGGCTGGCAAATTCCTTCTTACAAGTCTCTGCTACAAATCCCCTTAGCTCCTCTCTGAAATCATCAGGGTCCATAAGACTAATTGGATTGAAAAATTAAAATATTTTGTTATATTGCAGTTCCATTGTGTTCTCAGATGAATTAGTTGATCTGTAAGACAACATAATGGATAAGTTAACCGAATTTTGACTACTATTTATTGTTCATAGGGAGTATAGTAGGGAGTATAGTAGGGAGTATAGTAGGGAGTAAAATTACCTTTTCTTATGAGCAACCTAGGGAGTAACCTATCGCAAGAAATATATTACGGATGTTATCTGTTATTTTTTAGACTCCAAGGGGTCGTGGCGTAGTTAGGAAGCGCAACGGGCTCCAGCGGTAATGATGATAAACGGGTCTGCTGAGCGGTGATGACCCGTTGGAGCACTGACCCGAAGAGACCCGTAGGTCGTGGGTTCAAATCCCACCGACCCCATATTGTCGTGGGTTCAATAACGCAAATCATTAATTCAGGTTCAAGAGGAACTGGTAGCCCTGAAGTTGAGAACGCCCTCACCATCGTTATAGAACAATTTCAGATTACCCCCTTCTATTCCAAACGAAGTAACGTTTCTTAACGAGCTCAAATAACGGCTCTCTTGTTCCATTATGCCCTCACCTTGACACCATATCTCTGTAGAACCTATGGTCCCCATGGAGATCTCATTTTCCCCTCTAACTTCATAAGAGCCAAAGTAGCGATTACAACCGGCCGAACCACTAAACTCATTCTTTTCTTCGAATTCCAGAGTAATATTCGTTCCGGATATCACCGGTTCTGCCTCACCTACTGGCCCATATGACGCCAACCGCCATTTGGAGTTCACCGGTATCTCATCCCCACCATTTCCCGCACATCCACTCAGGACTATGCAAGTCAAACAAGCTACAGTGAAAGTCAATAAAACTCTCATATCACCTTCTCCATTTGATTCCCTTCACTCAATTAAACAAATAAGAATAAAAAACCAGCGATCCTAATCTACTCACTAAGTCAAAAAACTTTTTTGTCTAATACTAACCTCATATCTCTCGACCATCCTATAACTTATTGTAGCTTCATCTGAATGAAGAGATGTGGATAATGCACATTACTACAATAAAAATAAAACCAGAACCAGGAAGGAGACCAAATCTCAACACTATACCATCCCCATCTTATAGATCCTCTCCACTTATTCTTTCAGAGGCTGAACGGAGAAAAGCAACTACAACTAAGTTACCTGGTCACAGAATAGAGAATAGAGGATGTTGGAGAACAGATAAAGATAACAGATAATTAAGCTCTTTTTGCACTTACAGCTTTCTTGAACATGGGATTATCTGGAACGGTCTTTTTCAATAGATAACCCCGGAAGAATAGTCTGTTAAGCGATTCCAGCAAAGTGTTGTATCCAACGTTGAACTGCTGCTGCATGTCTTTGATGGATCTCCAGTCGTCCAGATATTTGAGTAGCTGTTCTTCGTTAGGACTTTCATTTTTAGTTGCTTCTGTTCCTTCAGTTGCTTCTGATTTCACTTCACCTGAACTGACTTTGTTGGTAACCTCTTTTTGAATGGAGTTTACAGTCTGGGAGTTCTCATTCTCATTTTTTCCGTTCCCATCACTGGCCTCTTCTTCACAGACTTTTTTGTATTTGTATTTGTGTCCACCGGTCTCAATCTTTACTTTCTTTTTGTCCACCTTTCCTTTTCGGTACATGGCATCCAATCTCTCCAGTAAGGGTTTGTATCCGGCTTTGAGCTGTTGCTGTATGTCCCTGATCGATTTCCAGTCGTCCAGATATTTGAGTAGCTGTTCCTCATCCAATTTATCTCTATCATGTTCCTTGGATTCAGCCTTGGGCTCAACTTTGGGCTCAACTTTGGATTCAACTTTGGATTCAACTTTGGATTCAACTTTGGATTCAGTTTGAGAATCAACTTTCTCACTTTCAATTCTGGTTTCTTCTGGTTGTGATTTTTTACTTTCTGCAGCCTCTATTTTTCCTTTAACTTCTTCTCCTATCTTATGCAATCTCTCGGGATGCTTGAAGGTGTAATGGAGTACGTTCCTGTAGAGCTTCATTTGTGTCGTCTCCAGACAGCGGGTTATTTCTTCTAGAACCTCACTATCCTGCTTATCCTTGTCCAAAACTGCAGATGCCATTAAAGAGCCTATTTCTCCTTCTAAAACACATCTTCTACATATCCATACTTTAGTTCCTTTATAATCACTCACCCAACCATATTCTACCGGCTCACCGCAAAAGAGGCATAAATTCTCTTTTTCTTTGGATGATCTTATATAGCTACTGGCTTCCACTACCCCTTACCTCCAGGAAAACGATTTTATTATTAAGTGATGCTCTAAATATACTTTTCTTTCTCAATTCTCCTCTTTTTTAAGGTTCTTTCCAGTTTTTTTTCCAGCGACTCTTGATGTATATGCTGACAATCCAGATAATGGTTTACAGCTACTGCTATAGCGTCTTTTGTAGCGTTTTTACCGGCTTTTCTCTTCAACTCGCTGAGAGCTTCTTCACTTAAGATAGTTTGGGCATGAACGAGTTTTACCAATCATACCACCCCACTTGGTAAAAGTCCGATTCTCTTACTTAAAGATTCTCTTTTTATACCTAGATGCTAAAAATAATTATTATGGGTCAATTAATGATAAGGGGCAATTATTACGGCTGAAAATAATATCAACCTAACCTCCTCAATATATTCAGTTATATGTAAATTTTTTCCTTACCAATAAGTAAACCAAGCAATTAAATCTTAGTTAGTATATAAAAAATTGAACATGACTTTTTTGATAGAATGCATATAAAACCCTGTTCCTCTCCTTTTATTGAACCCAGTGAGGTTCAAATGTGTTATCTGCAATAAATTTCGTCAACATTTAAGTAGTCGGTTCAGAGACCTTTACATGGGTCTCACGGATGATGATCTTTGTCGCATTGCTCTCCGTACAGTAAGGCATGGGTTGGACACTCAGCTTGTTGCTGATCAATTTGGGGTTAGTAGGCGTAGAGTGCAGCAAATAGCTAGAGAGTATAGAGAAACTGGTGTAATACCCAGGTTAAAGAAACGTGGTCCTAAGCCCAAGGAGCGCAACGTTAGGGAGCAGGTAATTGCGGCAAGGATGAAGACTGGTGGTAGTGCAACGGTCATTGGATCTTATCTTAGGAGTAAGAGGGGTTTGAGGGTGGATAACAATCGTATTCACTCTATCTTGTTGGAGGAAGGTATGGCTAAGGAAGAACCTGGTAAGAAGGGTAGGAAGAAGTGGGTTAGGTATGAAAGAGAGCATAGTTTGAGTGCTGTGCATATGGATTGGTATTGCGGGGAGAAGTGGGTTTGCGCGGTTTTAGATGATGCTTCCAGAATGATCCTTGCAGCTGACGAGTTCGATTATGCTACAGCCAGTAATTCCATCAAGTTGTTGGATGATGCTTACCACAGGTTCCTGCACATAGCTCCCATAAGGGAAGTAATAACTGATCACGGATCCCAGTTCTACGCCAACAAAAGAGACAAGAAAGGGAATGCAAGCCACTCATTCGAGGAATACTGCAAGAACATGGGAGTAAAACAAATTCTGTGTAAATATAATCACCCACAAAGCAACGGAAAGATAGAGAAATGGTTCGACCTCTACAGGAGCAATAGTTTTAAAGGGAGAATAACATAATATGAAATATGTCAGATAAACATACTTCTGAAGAACCTCTCAATAAAACGCGTATCGCAGGATTAAATTTCAGCAATAAAAAGCCGGTTAAGGATGAAGAAGTTACTATTGCAGGTTACCTGCAATCATATAACAAGAAAGAAAGAAAATGGGAACCAATAGAAAAGAAGAACGTTGAGATTCGAATTGATGAACAAAGAGCTGGAGATAGCAAAACTGATCATAATGGTTACTTCTCTTTTGAGCACTCTTTCAAAGACCTTGGGGATCACACTGTAGAGGTGTACTTTGATGGCTCCCAGAAATTTGCTCAAACAGGTGCTTCAAGCTCGTTGAGCATCATAACAGAAAAACAGAGAAGAAACGTGGAGAGAATAGTGAAAATTGTACTTGCGGCTATAGGATTGATCATTGTTATTGCCGTTTTAGCCCTTTATGTGGCTAAAGGTTAGTCAAAGTTATTTCACACATATAAAGTGATTCTGAACCGGTTAAACACTATCAAAATTGTTTGTTGTGTTCGAATCATTGATTGCTACATGAATAAGATAATATACATCATTATGTATTTATTCAGGTTATAAAAGATAAATGCATATCCTCTTCAGTTCAATTATAGCTCTTCTGGGGGTCTTCTGTTCTTCTTTCCACTCATAGAAGGAATATTAATGGGCATAGTTTTTGCCTATGTGGCCTATGTGGCTAATCCTAATTAATACCCTCTATTATTATAAACACACTCAAAAGATATTCAATGTAACAGGAGTTCTATATACTTGGGGGAGAAATTTCTAATCTTTTACGATTGACCCTCCGATCTCTAACCCCATTATGAGATTATGGCTTTAATTCAATAAGCTCTTTATACTTTTCCAACATCTCAATCCCCTTATCTGTAGTACGATAGATTGTTTTATTACTTTCTAAATATGTCGTCAGTAATTCTACCCCTATTAAAAAATTGAGGTACTCCCCGGCCTGTTTGAAGTTTAGCATACCTTCATAAACAATTTTGGTTTTGTTTGCTCCTTCTTTAGCAGATGAAAGTATATCCACCATAATTTCAAATCTAGATCTTTTCATAATAACATCTCCTCTTTTTAAAACAAAGGATAAAGGAAACAACATCATATTATACATTTCGATTTATCAATAAGTTTTAAACAATAATCATAATAATCAATCTGAAGGTAAATCCACAAATTCTTTGCCGCTACTGGTAAGAACTATCCTCTCGTTCTCTACCTTAATCAGACCTATCCCTTCAAGCATTTGAAGGGCTCTATAGGCTTTATCGCCCCAAATATTCCAAACTTTCTCCACTTCTTGGTCATAAAAAAATTCGGCTATAAATTCGGCTATCTCAAGAGTACCTATATCGGAAGCATATTTGTTCATAGTACTATAGTATCTTTAGTATGTTTATAATAAATATTTTTTGAATTGATATAATAATTACTGAACTTAATTACTGAACTTTGTTTCTTAATTTACAGCAGTCAAAAAATCTCGTTGCCATAGTAACCCTCAAATTCCGGTAATTTTTTATATAATAAATTAGTCATTGTCTTCATGGGGGAGAAGGCTTTTTATATAAATCTTATCTGAACCCCCCAACTTTTATTTCTCCCCCATAAATCTCCTCATAATTATTATGTTTTTCAAAAGGTTAATGTCATGTTATTAAGACTTTATTTCAATGAAGGATATTAAGTACTATTCAGTTACTTTTCCCAGAAAAAAAGCAATTGTCACCTTTGATCCATATAAGAAAACAGTTAATGCCGTTCACTGCACCAACAGCGTTTTTTGCAACCGTTTTGAGCTGGACCTTGAAGATTGCCCCCAATTTTGCGAAGTAATTGCAGAGGTAAAGAAATTTTTCAGAGGCAGAGACCCCAGACCGATTGTATATGAGATCGAAGAGGGCGACTTGAACAGAGAGGCAGGTTTGATAAAAAATTTAACTCCTTTTCAGGCTGAAACAGTATCCGAGTTGTGAGATGGTTATGACAACACAGTCTAATTCTGGAAAAAGGCTAATAAAGCCCTGGAAACTGTTTATTTCACTTATTATTCTTCTTGCAATTGCAGTAAACGCGTCTTCTTCCCAAACTATAACCCTCAAAGAAGAAATAGATGTGCCCGCGAATGTAATTCACGTTGCAGACCTCAATCAGGACGGTAGGAATGAGGTTGTGGCGGGTACAATCAAAATAGACCATTCTGATTTTATCCATATCTACAGGTACGGTAATAACGGCTATAAGAGAGTGTGGAGTTACGTCATACCTGAAGAAGGGAAATGGGGTGGAGTAACGAGCATCAGCACAGGAGACGCAGACAATGATGGCCAAAAAGAATTAATTGTATCCACTGGCCAGCCCAGTGACGTTCAGGGCGATAGCAAACTGAGGATATTCGATAGACAGGACGGTAATAATAGTCTGGATGCATTCGAAGTTGTTCATTCCTATTATTTGGACCAGAAAACCGAACCGGGTGCCATAACGGTAGGAGATGCGGATAACGACGGGAAGAACGAGGTTTTAGTGGGTCTGAGCTGGTATTCGGGCAAAATACTTCAGTTCGATCACAACCCCTCTACCAATAAATATGATGTCAGCACCGTTCAGAATACGGACAGCAATGTCAAATCTGTTAATATTGCGGACGTGAACGGTGACGGGAAGAACGAGGTTATAGCCGGAACTTCCTGCTGGAGTGCTTACGATGTCAGAATAATGGAATATAAAGGCGTTTACAAGAACTCATGGAAGAAGAGTATAGGTTATACCCTTGCTACTGTAGGCAACCTCAATGATGACATCAAAACAGAAATACTGGCTATAAGCGGAACTCACTGCGGAGATGTTGGTACGCCTCAACCAGGTGTGTATATCTTTAATTGTACCAGCAACTTTCAGGGATACAGTAGATACGAAGAAGTGTGGAATGATAGTTTCGATACAGGCAAAGGTTACGGTCAGGGCGGCTGCTATCCGGTTATAGGAAACCTGATAGGTAATGAAGCCAACGAGTTCGCCTTTCCCATGAACACCAATAAGACCCACAAAATAGTTTATATTTATGGCCGAATCGATGGACAATTCGAACAACTGCAGACCATAGAGGTCACTCCTTCAAGTCTCTTTATTGGGGATTCAGATAACAATGGAGTTAACGAGCTATTGATATGCGATAATTACGACAGAAAAATCAAGATCTATGAAAAGCAAGAAGAGAAAAAGAAAGGTGAAACAGCATCTAAGAAGACTACACCGGAAGCAAAAGATGTAGTATCCAAAATGAACAATGTGCCAGGATTTGAATTCGTAATTGCTCTCCTGGGGGTTGCCATTACATTAGTCATCAGAAAGTGGAGATAAATCCAAAGATAATTTCAACTCAATACATCACTAAATCCTTTTTTTGAACTCGTTGGGTAGATTCAATACGCTTGCCAGCGCTATAAAATTTTCTTTGGAAATTACACCATCCGCAACTTCTTTCAAAGCCTGTTTGGCATTAAATGCAATACCTAATCCTGCATTTTCTATCATTATTCGGTCATTGGCCCCATCGCCCACAGCAACAACATTTTCCTTATCCATTCCCTCTATTTGCGCCAGCTCATCAATTATATGTGCTTTCTCTCTGGAGTCTATTATCCTTCCCTTTATTTCACCCGTTAGTTTCCCATCTTTTATCTCCAGATCATTTCCGAAAGCATAGTCGAGGCCCAGCTCTCTCTTGAGTTTTTCAGTAAAGTAAGTGAATCCTCCACTCACCAGTGCAACCTTGTATCCGGAGTCCTTAAGGGTTTCAATGAGGTCCTTAGCTCCTTCGGTCAAGTTTATATCGCTGTAGATCTTTTCCAGCACGTCCACGGGAAGACCTTCCAGCAGCCTGACCCTCTGCTTTAAAGCTTCCTTGAAATCGATTTCGCCGTCCATGGCCTTCTTTGTCAGCTCCTTTACCTCTTCTTCTGCGTTAGCTGCCTTGGCAAGCTCCACTACCACTTCTGTGTCTACTATAGTGGAGTCCATATCAAAAACTATCAGCCTTCTCTCCCTTCTAAAGGCAGGATAGCGCTGGATTACTATATCCAGACCGAACTTCTCTACGTCCTCTCTCAAGCTGTTCTTTATTGATTCCGGATCGTTTTCCTCAAAATCGACCAGAAATTCAATAGATATGAGGTTGTCCCTGGCTGTAGCGTTGGCTTTCTTGATGCTTATTCCGTAGTCATGTAAAATTTCGGTTATACCATGTATCAGACCTACTCTGTCCTCACCTAAAACCTGAAGGGTAAACAGCTTTTTCCTGGTCCTTTTTTGCTTCTGGAAAGGTGATACCTGGATGTTCAGCCCTATTTCCTCGGCTTTATCGTCCAGCTCTTTTTTCAATTCGATCAGAGAGATGGGGCATTTTTTAATATCTCCCACAATGAACATGGCAAATAATCCCTGGATTACGTTCTGTTCAATATCTACTATGTTGACAGAATTTCGGGTTAAAACTCCCGATATGTTGGGAATTATATCAGGTTTATCTTCTCCAAACACGGATACCGCTATTAGTTTTTGCACACCCATATCTCCTTAACAGGCTATTTTTTAATTTATCCTTTGGGGGAAAGTTTAAAAATGTTCAGGATTAATGGTGAACATAATAATATAAATTCAGTAATCAATATAAATTAACCTAATAATTAATTCCGGAAAGATGAGAATAGGAGTGTTTGTTTGCCATTGTGGCCTGAACATAGCCAGAAATGTGGATATTGACGAAGTGGTTAGCTATGCTCAACAGCTAAACGATGTAGAGTTCGTAAAAGACATAAAATTTGCCTGTACTGAATCAGGGCAGGAAGAAATTGCCCATGCAATAAAAGATTATGAGTTGGACGGTTTTGTGGTTGCTGCCTGCTCCCCCAAAATGCATGAAGCTACATTTAGAAGAGTGGCCATACAGGCAGGACTCAACCCGTATGTGGTGGCCATGGCAAATATAAGAGAGCAATGCAGCTGGGTCCATCAGGATAGAGAACATGCTACCCTTAAAGCAAAAGATCTGGTTAGAATGGCTGTGGCAAGAGCAAGAGTATCTGAACCTTTGCAGAGGAGGAGAGCCAGCGTCAAAAAGGCTGTAGCCATAATAGGTGGTGGAGTCGCTGGTATTGAGGCTGCCACCATACTGGCCAAAGCAGGGATCAAGGTTTACCTTATCGAGAAAAAACCCACCATTGGGGGACACATGGCTTTACTGAACGAAGTATTTCCCACCAACGATTGTTCTATCTGTATTCTGGCCCCCAAAATGAGTGAGGTGTGGAAAAACCCCAATATAGAGGTTATAACCAACGCGGAATTGAAAGAAGTAAGTGGAAGAGTAGGGAAATTCAGTGTTAAGCTCACCAAGTATCCCCGTTATGTAGATACCGAAAAATGTGTGGGGTGTATAGATGATTGCTCTTCAGTATGTCCTGTAGAAATCCCCAATGAATATGATCAGTCTATGGGTGTCAGGAAGGCTATATACCTCCCTATACCTCAATCTACACCTTTTTATGCAGTTATCGACTGGGAAAACTGCATTGGATGTAAATTGTGTGAAAAAGCCTGTGCTCCGGAAGCAATAGATTTCAGCCAGGAAAAGGAAGAAGTTGAACTGAATGTGGGAGCTATAATAGTTGCCACCGGTTACAAGCCTTTTGATCCTCAGAAGAAGCCGGAATACAAGTATGATACCTATAAAAATGTTATCACCACTCTGGAGCTGGAGAGACTGCTTTCAGCCAGTGGACCAACCATGGGAAATCTGAATCTCAACAATGGCTCCAAGGTAGCTTTCATCCAGTGTGTGGGTAGCAGAGACGAGAATACCCATGAGTACTGCAGCAGGGTTTGCTGCATGGAGAGTCTGAAGAACGCCTTGATAATCAAAGACCGTTACCCGGATTCGGAAGTCTCTATCTTCTACACCGATATAAGAGCATCAGGAAGAATGTATGAAGAGTACTATAAAAGAGCACTGAAGAAGGGAATCAAATTTGTCAGAGGTGGAGTGGGCAATATATGGGATAAAGACGGAAAAGCTGTCCTTAGCTATGAAGACACTCTGAATGACGAGGTAAAGAAAGAAGATTTTGATCTGGTGGTGCTGGCCATAGGTATGGAAAGTAATCCCGAGCTGGCACAAAAAATAGGCATAGCCTCGGGAGCGGATGGGTTTTATGAAGTTGCCCACCCCAAACTCAGGCCTGCAGAGACTGATGTGAGAGGTGTTTTCGTGGCAGGAACTGCCACCGGTCCCAGAGATATACAGGATACTATCTCATCTGCTGGACTGGCAGCTTCCAAAGCCATGGACATAATCCTCTCTGAGACTGTAGAATTCTACCCCTATAACGCTTACGTGGATGAGGACAAATGTACGGGATGCAGAATTTGTGTGGATATGTGCAACTTCAAGGCAGCTTTTATGAAGAATGGAACTGCAGAAATCGATCCCAATGCATGTAATATGTGTGGAATATGTGTTTCCGCCTGTCCTGTAGATGCTATAAATATGGGTTTCTACAGCAATGAGCAGCTTTTAGCTCAAATAGAAGCTCTGGCAGAAGAAAAGAGCATGGAACCCGTTATTCTGGTTTTTGCCTGCTGGTATTGTAGCTATGCCGCCGCAGACCTCGCAGGGATGACCAAAAGAGAGTACAAACCCAATGTCAGAATTGTTAGAGTGTTATGTGCTGGCAGGATTGACGCAGAATGGATTTTAAGGGCACTGGAGCTGGGGATCGATGGAGTGATGATCACAGGTTGTAGACAAGGTGAATGTCATTTCAAATGGGGGGAAGAAAAAGCCGAAACCAGAGTGGAAACATTGAAAAACGTTCTTTCCGAGCTGGATATAAATCCGGAGAGGATCAAAACTACCTGGCTCTCTGCAGGCGATGCTCGGGCTATGGCCAGAGAAATATCCTCCTTTGTGGATGAGGTGGAACAACTAAATAGGGATGAATATGGAAATTGATAGATCTGTAGAAGTCGGTGACGATCAAAAATTCAGGTTTATTCAGAAGGCAACTGATGAAGTAAGGGAGCTTGTCTTCGATCCTGTCAAATGTAACGGTTGCGGAATATGTGTTTATTCCTGTCCGGTCAGGGCTATAGAGCTTTCTGAGATCCACGAAATAGCCAAAGGCCTTGATATGCCCCCAGTTATAATCGACCACCTTCAGTGTGCCTACTGCGGTATATGCTATGCTTTCTGTCCCTTCGATGCTTATGAATTCTACATCAATGGGGAGGAAGTGGAGAAGGACGAGTTCACCATCTCACCCATAGCAACGACCCAAAAGCTGGATAACTGTGAGGAGTGCACCCTGTGCTATAAGGTGTGTCCCACCGAGGCGATCGAGAGAAAAACACTCCTTCATAGAGAAGACATACCTCAAAAGAATGAAGAGGACATGGAAGGCAAGCTGGAGGTGGATAAAGAAAAGTGCAACCTCTGCGGTATCTGTGCCGAGTTCTGTGAGGCTTTTCAGATGGTGGATAAAGAGGTTAAGCCGGACAGTATTATGCCCTATGACGATATCCTTACAGATGAGGACAAGTGCGATTACTGTAAACTGTGTGAGGAGATTTGTCCTGAAGACGCCATCAAGGTTGAGGGAAAGAGGATCGACTATGAGTTGCCGGAAAAGATAGCAGAAATAACTGTTGACCAGAAATTGTGCTCTTACTGCAGTTATTGCGTACATGTCTGCCCGTATGAGGCTGTTAAGACCATAAAGCCTACTGAAGGCACGCTCAAGCTATACGAGAAAAGAATGGATAAATGTGAGCCTCTGGCCTGCATGGCATGTGTGAACATCTGCAAAAACAACCATGTATGGTGGGTTGGAGATAAATTGCGGTTCAATGAAGATTACTGTATCCACTGTGGGGCATGTGAGAACGCCTGCCCATATGACCTTATCGAAGTCCGCAGAAAAGCTTTCTATTCAAAAGAACGCCTGAACGACCCCTGGAGAGAGGCCTGGAACAAAGCACTTGATCGGGTGACCTCCAAGGAAGTAGTAAGTACTGAAGAGATTCAAGTTCCTATTGAAGAGCCCCCGGAAGCTGAAAAGATCGTCTCCAAGCCGAAAATGGAGCGAGTGCAGGTTAAAAAATTTGAAGACATAATCAAGATTTCTACTTATAAAAGGTTGCAGAATATTTTAAAAACACCAGCCTATAGAAGAGCATTTGAGAAGGGTAATACAAAATTAATGCTCAAAGCAGTGAGAAAACATGCATCTGAACGGCTTGCAAAAAAAGAGTGACAAACTGAAAGGAAAGAAAATCGTTCTGGCAGTTACTGGCAGCGTAGCAGCTATTGAAAGTGTGAAGCTTGCCAGAGAGCTGGTGAGAAGAGGAGCTGAAGTGGTAGGACTAATGAGCAATGATGCGCAGAAAATTATTCACCCTTACGCCCTCGAATTTGCTACTCACGACTTGGTTACTGAGATCACTGGAAAAGTGGAGCATGTTGACTTTCTTGATGCTGATCTGCTACTTATTGCGCCCTCATCGGCAAGCACCATATCCAAGGTAGCAACCGGTGTGGCAGACACCCCAGTAACTCTGACGGCAGCTACAATTCTGGGTAAAATGCCCGTAATCATTGTTCCTTCCATGCATGAAAGCATGTACGACAACCCCGTTATCCAGGAAAACGTGGAGAAGTTAAGAAATCTAACTGGGATTGAAGTAGTAGAGCCCCTTCATGAAGAGGCTAAGGCCAAATTCCCTCTAATGGAGACAATTTGTCTTTATGTGGAGAGAACCCTGTACCCCAAAGATATGGAAGGAAAAGATGTTATAGTTACCTCAGGCCCGACATACGAGCAGATAGACCCAATCAGGTTCATCAGCAACAGGAGCTCGGGATTGATGGGTAAAGAGGTCTCCCTGGAGTTGTGGAGGAGAGGAGCTTCCGTGAGACACATCACCTCCCATCCAATGGATCTGGGGCTTTCAGAACTCAAGGAGATCTACACTTACTCAGTTAGCCATATGCTGGACGCCTCTATCGCTGAAGTCAGAAATGGTTGTGATCTATTTGTATCTGCAGCAGCTCCTTCCGATTTCGTGGTGGAGATGAATAATAAAAAAGTGAAGACCGGCGAAATAAGTCTCAAGCTCAAAGCTGCCCCCAAGATCATCAAGGAGCTCCGCAAGTTCTATAATGGACCCATAACCGGTTTCAAGGCAGAAACCGGAGTTTCAGATGAGGAATTGTATCAAATAGCCCACGAAAAGATGGTGGAAGATAGACTGGAGATGGTGGTGGCCAACGACGTCAAGGAGAAGGGTATGGGGACGGAGGATACCAGAGTGCTGATGCTCACCAATAAAAGGAATGACTGGTCAGAAGGCTCGAAATCACAAATAGCGGAGAATATAGTTAAGGCTTTTGTAAAAGACTGTTTATGACCTTTTTCACGCCTGCAAGCATTACCTGCTTTTTCTCAGTCCATTCTGCTGACGACCCTCATCTCAGCGGCTCTTCAGGAGTTGGATTAACACCCGAACTGGGAGCCAGGGCGAGTATTTCTCCCAGAGGGTCGGGGATCAGGGTCAATGGGGTTGCCCGGGATTTTCCCACGGTGGAATACGTTATCGATAAGCTGGGTTGTGAGTGCGGAGTTGACATTGAAATGGATTTCCCTGCCGGATGCGGCTTGGGTATGAGCGGGGCTTCTGCACTAACCACTGCCTTCGAAGTCGATCAGGCTTTTAGCCTCAAGAAGTCTTTTTATGAGCTGGCGAACCTGGCTCACGAGGCCGAGATCGTTTGCAGGACGGGGATGGGTGATGTTGTCTGTCAGTGTTCCGGTGGAGTGGTGGTGAGGAAAAAACCCGGTTCACCCTCAAGAGCAGTAATCGAGAGGTTCCTGTGGAATATGGATCTGGATTTGTTAATTTTAGGGCCTCTCTCTACAAGGAGCCTTTTGGAAGATGAGGAAAGAGTAGCCCGGATCAATAAGCTGGGAGAAAATTTTGTTGATGCTTTTTTGGAAGATCCTCAGATGGAGAATCTTTTTGGGCTGTCCAAAAGGTTTGCTGCAGAAACGGGATTGCTCGACGGCAACCTGGAACGTATCATTCGCGAAGTTGAATCCGGAGGTGGGCTTGCTTCCATGGTCATGCTGGGGAGAGCGGTTTTTGCCGTTAATGGATCTGATGTCCTGCAGGATTATGGAAATGTGTACAGGGTTTCCTTAAGCCACTGTGGAGTAAGAATTGCTTAGTAGATATTATTAAAAATTATACTATCATTAATTAAATTAATCTCTCCTCAAAGTCTTAAATTCCAAGCTTATCTTTATGTTGAATAGAGTAACATGCAAAATTCGCTAATTTTTTATAAGTGAAGGCTCTGTGGTGACCATGGTTGGACTTTTTGAACTGGATGCCAAGGATAAACTTATTCTGGAGATCCTGGAAAAAAGCTCCGAAATCTCTCAAAACGAAATAGCAAGACAGGTGGGGCTTTCTCAGCCCTCTGTGGGTGCCAGGATCAAGAAAATGAAGGATATGGGGATAATAAATCACAGTTACGGTATCAATATCAAGGAGCCCGGACTTTATGTATTAAAAGTGGATGTGAAATGCAGACAGCCAAGGGATCTACTAAAACTGTTTGAAGGATGCCCCTTTTTCCTAAACGGTTTTATAGTCGCAGGTAACAGGAACCTGACCATGATGCTCATTGGTGAAGACCTATCTACACTGGAAGCGATTGTTGACCAGCACGTCAGACCCAGTCCCGACGTATATGATATCGATGTAGGGATTATAGTCAGGGCTGAGAGAAATACAGTGGTCCCCATGAAAATTCACGTAGAGCACACCGATAAACCGTCATGCAACTTTACCTGCGGCCAATGCGACTACTGGAGCAACCAGCTCTGCCTGGGTTGTCCAGTAACAGGTCATTATAGAGGAAGTATCTGGAAATAACTATGTTAAGCCTCCTGAAATACAAAGTAGAAGAAATATTGCTGCCCTTAACAAGGCTGGCAGTTAAATCCGGATTAAAACCCAATCACATCTCCCTTCTCGGCTTCATTTTCGGAATTGCTGCGTCCGTAGCCATCGCGGTGTCGGAATTGATTGCGGGTGTTATTCTTCTGGCCCTCAGCAGTTTTATGGACGTCTTCGACGGAGCCATGGCGCGAGGTGGGGGCAAAGAGACCGAGTTCGGAGGTTTCCTCGACTCCGTTTTCGATAGATATGTGGACATAGCCATCTTTACCGGCCTCGGTATTTATGCTGTTAGAGAGATCACTTCACCCGTACCCATATGGCCCCTGGTGATTGTGACACTGGCAGGCGCAATGCTGGTGAGCTATACCCGAGCCAGAGCAGAGCACGCCATACCCAATTGTGATGTCGGGGTTGTTGAGAGAGGAGAGAGGATAATCCTGATAGTTATCGCCCTTTTGACCGGGTTCATATGGCAGATATTGCTTATTATAGGGATATTCTCCCATATTACTGCCATTCACAGGGTTTTGTATACGTATATAAAGACCCGATAGAGCAAGATGTGGATTCATGCCAATCTACTAAAATTTTATCAATCTCGTTTAACTCTCGATGTGTGTTGCTACAACCGTCCCTTTGACGATTAGACGCAGGATAGTTTAATAAGGTTGTCATCCCAAGTTGAATTAACGGTAGGTGTGAAGAATCCATGTAACTGGATTTGGAGGTGCTCTAAGTGAATGTCAACACCATGTCCCCAGATGAGATAAGAATTGCAGGACTAAATGCTCTTGAGAGGGAGCTGGGACCAGTAGGTATGGCCAGATTCCTCCAGCAGTATGAGCTGGGGAAGGGGGACTACACCAAAGAGAGAAAGAATCTCCTGGAGAAGTACCCTGAAGTAGATAAGATAATAGAAGAAATCGAAGAAACGAGAAAGGACGAATAGCTATTTTCTGTCTATACAATTAATCTCCGCAATTTTTAATCAGCCTCTGGTTATCAAATCCGGGTCCACCTCAGCCCTGACAACCTCAGGAACCTTCCCGGCGAACCCCATCATCTCCCCCTTAACCGCAAAAATACCATCCACATAACTTTTAGCTCTCTCCCAGAAATCCTCCATGACAGCAGTAAAGCTCTCCTCATTCGCTTCTTCTTTGATCTCATTCCCCAGTGCAGTGGCGAAGGCATCTGTCACGCAGGCATCACCGCCAAAAACGGTGGCCGCATCGGCACGACCGAAGCTGATGGAGTGCCCTATTCTCCCACTTGAAGTACAAATCGCTCTGATATCATCGGATGGCTCTATCTTAAAGCCCAGCTTGGTGTTGGTGCCCGTGTACACCCCCACCACGATCTCCTGCTGACTGAATACGGCCATATCTCCTCCGTTGTCCACCACCGCAAAATCTGCTCCCTGCTTCACCATCTTCTCTACAGCATACTGGGATATCGTTCCCGCCACAGATGCCATGGGTCCCAGACCGGCAAGTTCACCAGCATCGACCATTCTCTTGGTTACTGGCCCACCTGATATGTTGTAGGGCTCAAGAGAGGAGAGAAAAAAAGGGTCCGACCTTATGACCGACTCGATCTCTTTTCTGGCTTCCAGTATGGCGTTGACGGCCACATCGTAATACCTCTTCTCCTCAACCAGAATGGTCACAATGGTCTGCTTATGCTGGTATCTGTATCTCTTCATTTTGGTCGGTATTATTTACAGTTATCACGGGAGGTGGAGGGCTTTTACGGGACAGACATTGACGCAGACCCCGCAGTGAATGCACTTTTGAGTCTCTGCCACTACTTTCTTTTCGCTGTCCAGAGAGAATACTTCAACAGGACATATACTGATGCACGCTCCGCAGTGAATGCAGCTGTCATCCTTGTTTATCTTTTTCTCCAGTTTGGTTACGTCGATCCCTTGCCTCTCAAATGATTTGATAACATCATCAATTTTGGAGGATTCCACTTCTACTACCATCTCTCCTTCTCTGGCTCCTATGTTGGCTCTTATGATGTTTATCAGGCTGTTGGTCTCCAGGCTGGCCTCGGAGATTATGGGTTCCTTAACCTTATGTGAGTCGAATTGTATCTCCAGCATCATTTCAATCACCCGAAAGCAGTTTGCTCAAGTCCTCAGCTGTCACCAGTCCCACTAAACGGTTTCTGGTGTCGGTTACTGGTAGAGCAGATATGTCGTGCTTCTCCATTTTTCTTGCCGCCACCTGAACTGGGTCTTCAGGCAAGGTAGTAATGACCTTTTTAACCATTATATCCTCTACTTTGCCCACTTTGCCCATAGCCACGGCTTTGGAAACGTCCCAGGAAGTAACAATACCGATTAGTGTGCTATTGTCGTCAACGACCGGTAAGTGATTTACTCCTTTCCGTATAATTATTTTTGAAGCTTCTTCCACGCTTGTCTGGGGACTTATGTAGATGGCGGAGGCCATCACGCTTTTAACCACCCTGATGGCTGTCTGCTTCATGGGCTTGAACACTCTCTCCGTGGGAATACTCTCCGTGGGAAGCGATAAGGGGAATTCGCCTTTATCAACGCTGCGCTTCAACTCCTCAGAAACCTTTTGAGCGATATACTGGCTGGAAAGCGGGGATACCCTTACCTCATCCCCATTCAGCTCTATTTTCCCGCTCTTCAGCTCCGCGTAGCTCACATCCCTCAGAACAGGTCTGTCCCTTCGGGGAACTCCAAAGTCAATTATCTGGGTCTCTATATCCTCGTCTCGGATGGCAGTGGCTGAGGCCATATCAGCATCCAGAATAGGTATGGGAATGCCAATTCCAATATACATGGTCACCCCATATCCCGGAAAGACGGCAGCCTGCATATACTGGGGGTCCATTTCCTTCAAGTTGCCCTTTACCATAAGCGTGCCAAATGGAGGGCTGTGCTGGGTTCCCTCACCTATCACATAACCCTGTGCACCACAAAGAAATATTCTGGTGCCCGTACCTATGGTCCTGTATCGAGGGTCATTGTTCAGAGGTGATATCTCTCCAGTACCCGCAAAGGTTACGTTTCCATACCTGGGTAGTAATGTGCCCAGATAAGTTCTCAACATCTGGTTGGAAGAGTTGGTTGCCGACTTATACCGCTGATAGGCGTTCCTGGGGTTCAACATGGTAGCCTGATTCAAATCCTCCAGCGAAAGTTCAGTGACTATCTCCTTTCGAGGGTAGCAATCGGTTCCGTAACTGGTAGCTCTCAGGTTAACCTCTTTCCCTTTCACAAAATCTTTTATTACGTGTGCACCCCCGTATTCCATTCCCATGGTCTCTGATGTTTGAGTTGCACCTATGTAGGCGTCAATGGCAGCTATGCCTGTGTAGGCCTCCACATCGTTAAGCCAGACCTTCTGCATTTTGATGGGGGGATCAGAATGACCAAAATTGAGAAATGCTCCCGAGGAGCACATGGCACCGAAAGTCCCTGTGGTCACCACATCCACTTCGCTGGCAGCTTGTTCTGCTCCAACTTCATCCACAAAATCTTTCATTTTATCGGCAGTCACAACAGAGACATTCCCTTCCCTGATCTTTTGGTTAATCTCTTCAATAGATTTCACAATGATAGGGGCTTTTTCACTGTATATAAATATTACTAATTTTTGAACCTCAAAATATTACCAATAATAATTTTTCACCTGGACCTAAGCAAAACGATAATAATACCAGTTTAAAGAAATATAAAATTAAGGAAATTGAAGAAAAGAAAATCGAAAATTAAAATAAAGTAAATTAAAATGAATTGAGCTCGTATAGGTTGAAACTTAATTTGCTTTTTATGTCCTCTTATTTATCGCTTCTTCCAGTCTTCTTTCCAGAGGTTCTTCTTGAGTGTAAGAGCATGACAAGTAATGATCCACCGCCCTGGCGATGGCATCTTTGGTCGCAGCTTCCCCGGTTTTGCTCTTTAATTCATTTAGTACCTGTTCAGCTAATACAGTTTGTGCGTGAACGATCTTAACCATATTTTTATCACCTACATGAGAATGATGAACTTAAATGCTTAAAACCTTTATCATTATTACAATGATGGGATTTTGTGGGGTTATTCCAAAAGGTAATTAATCCAGTGGATTACGCTGTCAATCCTCTTCTCAGCGGTACCCAAGTAGTTATCAGGTCTAAGTATTTCCTTCAATTCATCCTCACTTATATATTTGGAGACTTCTTCGCTGCTGGATAACTCTTCGTACAGCGAAGTCTGGACTCTCAATGAAGCTTCTCTTATGAGGTCATGTGCTTCCTGCCTGCCCATACCCCTTCTGGTGAGGGCCATCATTACCGCTTCACTCAAGTTCAACTCCTTTTGCATGTCAAGGTTCCTCTTGATGTTGTCCGTATCGAGTGACATCGACTCCAGGATCTTGATCATTTTGGCCAAAATGTGATCCATTAGCACTGAAGATTCCACTAGAGTAATTCTTTCCGCCGATGAGTTGCTTAAATCCCTCTCCTCCCACAGGATAGCGCTCTGGTGCTGGGGCTCCACAAAACCTCTTGCAACTCTTGCCAGCCCACATATGTTCTCACTATCTATAGGGTTTCTCTTGTGGGGCATGGTAGAGCTTCCCACCTGTTTTTTCCCGAATTTTTCCCAGATTTCGCCCACTTCAGCTCTTTGAAGAACTCTGAAAGTGGTAGCAATTTTTTCCAGAGTGGTTGCCAGATTGGACAGAAATTCGATATACTCACAGTAAATGTCCCTGGGAATCACCTGACTGGAGATCATCGCTGGCTTCAATCCCAGCATTCTCATAACATCTTCTTCAAGCTCTATTCCTTCTTCACCCAGCGCTGCCTGAGTGCCGACGGCTCCGCTGAATATCCCTATCAGCAGCCGTTCCCGCAATTGCTGCAGGCGGACGTAATGTCTTCCCACTTCAGAAGCCCATATGGCGAACCGGAAACCGTAGGTGGTGGGTAATGCTGGCTGGCCGTGTGTCCTACCCAGACACACTACATCCCTATATTCATCAGCTTTTTGAGATAAAATACGCAGCAATTTCCTGATCCTGGATTCCACAACTTTAAGAGAGTCTCTGAGCTGGGTTGCTGTCGCTGTGTCGATAATATCATTTGATGTTGCCCCGAAATGAACCCATCTGGATGCTTCACCGGAAACTTCTGAAATTGCTTTCACCAAAGCCATAATATCGTGCTTGATTTCATCCTCAATTTCCTTTACCCTGTATGTGCTTATTTTTAAGGACTGCTTTTTGGCTTCATCCACGGTGGAGATATCCAAATAACCCTTTCGAGATAGTGCTTTGAGAATAGCCATTTCAACCCTTATCATCCGTTTAATCTTGCTCTCCTCGGACCAGATCCTCTTCATTTGAGGAGTGCCGTATCGATAATCAATGGGATGGACAATCATCAACCTTTGTCAATAAACAATAGCTTAAAAATATTTAGTTTTGTTAAGTTTTGTAACTTTCAAGGCAACAATTGGCGTTTGGGGGAAGGTTAAAAATTTATAATCATCTCAACTGGGCAGGATTATGAGAACCATTTACTGGGACGATGGCATCAAGCTAATTGATCAGACCCTTTTACCGGATAAGTTCGAAATACTGAGCTGCAGGACTGTGGAGGAGCTGGCAGAAGCTATAAAAAGGTTATCTGTTAGAGGTGCCCCTGCTCTGGAAGCTTCGGGAGCTTATGGAGTGGTCTTGGCAGCTCATCAAAAAGATCCCGATTCTGTGGAGGAGTTAAAGGACTTAGTGAGAGAGTCCGCTAGATATCTGGATTCTACTCGTCCCACCGCAGTGAACCTATCGTATGGTATCCACAGAGCGCTCCACAAAGCATTGAAGGGGCAAAGCATTGATGAGACCAGGGAATTCGCCCTGAAAGAAGCCGAAAAAATCGCTGAGGAGGATGTGAAAAGGAACAGAGCCATAGGTGGTCATGGAGCTGAATTGCTCAAAGACGGTGACACAGTCTTGACCTACTGCAATGCGGGCAGCTTGGCCACCGTGGAGTGGGGAACTGCTCTGGGAGTGGTAAGGAGTGCAGTAAAAGAGGGTAAGGATATCAAAGTTTATGCCTGCGAGACCAGACCTTTGAACCAGGGTTCCAGGCTGACAACGTGGGAAATGATGCAGGAAGGAATAGATGTTACTCTAATAACCGACAGTATGGCGGGAATAGTGATGCAGAAGGATTTAATAGATTGTGTGGTAGTGGGAGCGGACAGGATTGTGAGCGATGCAGTGTTTAATAAGATAGGCACTTACACTGTTTCTGTGGTGGCAAGTGAGAACTCTGTTCCCTTTTACGTTGCCGCTCCAGTGACTACATTCGACTGGAGCAGGAGCATGAGTGAAGTGGAAATTGAGGAGAGAGCTCCAGAGGAGCTGACCTACTGCCATATCAAGTGTAAGAGCTGCAAAATAGCTCCTGACGGTGTCAAGGTCTATAATCCAGCCTTCGATCCAACTCCCCTTAGTTATGTAACAGCATTAATAACGGAAAAAGGGGTAGCGTACCCTCCCTACGACGAAAGTGTTCCACCTATTCTATGAGAAATCATCCTTATTTGCTTTTTTAAATTAAAGAAGAAAGAGAGGGATCAAGTTTATTTTTAGTGTCTGTGCTCCTGGCAGGCGCTGTCAAGGTCCGCTTCTGAGAGCTGCCCCTCTTTCAACATTTTGATCAGATCCTTGACTTTGGAACTGCCAGGATACCTGTAAACCTTGATGCCCAGTTGCTCGAACAACATCACGGCTTTAGGTCCCAGATTGGAGCACACCACTACGTCAATGCCGTTGCTTGCCAGAAGCTCGGGAGGCTTGCCTGAACCGCCCATGTGGTCACTGGTGTTCTTTATGACGCTTACTTCTCCGGTTTCAGAGTCGTAAACGGTAAAAGTAGGAGCTCGACCGAAGTGCTCCATCACGTAATCCTCTTCACCACCACTCTCAGTTGGTATAGCTATCTTCATGCTGTGACCTCCTTCTCCAGCTGTTTCAGTATTTTCTTGGTCAGCTCATCGAATATCTCAGAAGCTTTACCTCCCAGCTCTACCATGGGCTTTCCTTTTTCACCACTATCCGAAACCTCCGGGTTGAGAGGTATGGAGCCAAGGAAGGGGATCTTCATTTCTTCTGCCAGTTTCTGGCCCCCACCTTTACCGAATACGTCGATCACTTTTTCGCAGTGAGGACAGATCATTCCCGACATATTCTCTACTACCCCAATAACGGGTACGTCTGTCTGCTTGGCGAAGTTTATCGCTTTCTTCACTTCTCCATATGCGATCTTCTGAGGAGAAGTTACTGCAACCACTCCATCCGGCTTGGCAACCTGCATCACGCTGATCGCCTCGTCCCCTGTACCGGGAGGCAGATCTATTACCAGATAATCCGCATCCCAATCAACCTGCTCAACTGCCTGTTTGATAAATCCGTGCTTTACCGGACCCCTCCAGATAACTGGTGAATCAGAAGAGGGGAGCAAGAACCCTATGGAAAAAACTTTGAGGTTCCTGATGGTGACCGGCTCAAATTTTCCTTCTTCATCTGCCTGTGCAAGTCCTCTTATATCTGTAAGTCCCAGCATCTGAGGAACGCTCGGTCCATGTATATCGGCATCAAATAACCCTGTTTTGTAGTCTCGAGCCAGCGCAAAAGCTAGGTTTGTTGCTACGGTGCTTTTTCCCACACCGCCTTTACCGCTCATCACTGCGATTTTCTTCATAGGTCAAAATGAGTATTTGATTTAATAAGAATTTTGATTATTGAGGATTGACCTCAATCACTTAGCCGCACCTAAGAAAAATCATCTCAACATTTAGATTTTATAAGTTAAATTATAATTATTTAAAAAAGTATTAAAAATTAGCTTCAGATAGGAAAGCTGAACCGCTAACTCAAAAATTAAACTAGGAATTACCATCATATAATAATATAATAACAGTATAATATAATAACCAATTATCATTCATCATTCTAATCCAAGCTTATACTTGTCAAGCAGAAACCAAGAAGCAAAAAATAAATAAAAAAGAAAATAGAATTTAGAAATCCTTCTTCTTTCCTTTTTTGAACTTCTTATTCTTGTTTTGACCCTTATTGGGCCTTTCACTAAGAAGTTCTTCAAATTCTTCGTCCGTTATGGGCTCAACGCTTACCACGTCTTCAAAGTTTTTAGCCCTCTTCAATTTCATCTACCCTAATATTTTTTAACATATTAATTGTGATAGGGGATATATATCCTTTCCCCTAAACCAGTGATTAGATTTGCATGGTTGAAAAGGATAGCAAAAATATTTTAACCCAAACAAAACACTCACAACCCTAAAACTTTCATGGTGACAAAATGATACCAGCTAACTACTCTCCCAAGGATGTTGAAAATGAAGTGAAGAAATTCTGGAAGAATAATAATATCTATAAGAAGTCAAAAGGCGGCAAGGAGAGATTCTTTTTCGTTGATGGGCCACCCTACCCCACTGGCAGAATTCATTTGGGTACCGCGTGGAACAAGATCATTAAAGATGTTATATTGAGGTACAGGAGAATGAAAGGATATGACGTCCTGGATACTCCTGGATGGGATATGCATGGTCTGCCGGTGGAAGTTAAGGTGGAGAACGAGCTGGGTTTCGAAACCAAGATGGATATAGAGGATTATGGTATTGATATTTTTGTGGAAAAGTGCATGAACTATGCTCTGGACAACATGCACACCATGACAGAGCAGTTCAAAGAACTGGGGGTGTGGATGGACTGGGATAATCCCTACATGACAGTAAAGGCTGAATTTATAAACGCTGCCTGGTGGACTATCAAGAGGGCCTATGATCGGGGTCTGCTGGAGCAGAAGAAGATGGTGGTCAACTGGTGTCCCCGATGTGAGACTGCTCTGGCTGACGCTGAAATTGAGTACTGGGATGAAGAGGACCCCTCTATTTACGTTAAATTCCCCATAAATGAAGATACTTTCATCATTATCTGGACTACAACTCCCTGGACCCTCCCGGGGAATATGGCGGTTGCTGTCCATCCTTCACTTGAATACAGTAAGTATAAGGCCGTCAAGAATGGTAAGGTTGAGTACTTAATTCTGGCCAAGGAGCTTGCCGATTCTGCTATGGGGAAAAGTGGATATGACTCCTGGGAGCTAATAGAAACCTATCTGGGAGAGGACCTGGTGGGAACCACATACCACCATCCACTAAAAGAGGAGGTTCCCATTCACCAGAAATTCCCGCATCAGGTCTATATGGCCGATTTTGTCTCCGCAGAGAACACAGGTTGTGTACATATAGCACCGGGCCACGGACTGGAAGATTACGAGCTGGGGATGCAGGAAGGTATAGAGGTTTTCAATCCTGTCGATGACAGGGGTGAATACACCACCGAAGGAGGTAAATACAGGGGAGAGTTTGTGAGAAAGGCCAATGAAGCTATTATGGAAGACCTTGAACAGAAAGACCTCCTGATGGTCAAAGAATCAATTGTTCACCGCTACGGGCACTGCTGGAGATGTAAAAACCCCATAATCTATCGCGCCACCGAGCAGTGGTTCCTCAAAGTCTCTAAAATCAAAGAGGAAATGCTTTCAGAGATAGACAAAGTTAAGTGGGTGCCAGTGTGGGCGGGGATGTCCCGGTTCAAGGACTGGGTGTCCAACGCCAGAGATTGGTGTATCAGCAGGCAGAGGTACTGGGGTATTCCCCTGCCCATATGGAAGTGTCGCAACTGTGGCAACCTCAAAGTGGTCGGAGATGTGAACCAGTTGGACTGGAAGGACGATCTGGACCTGCACAGACCTGGTGTGGACTCGGTCACTTTCGAGTGTGAGTGCGGGGGAGAGATGCACAGGGTAGAAGATGTCTTCGATGTGTGGTTTGACAGTGGGGTGGCTTCTTGGGGAACCCTCAAATATCCCCTGGAGGATGATGGAAGGTTCAAAGAGTTATGGCCAGCCGATTTCATAACTGAGGGTCATGACCAGACCAGGGGGTGGTTCTACTCTCAACTAGGGGCTGGAGTGGTTGCTCACGGCAGAGCTCCCTACAAGACCGTGCTCACCCATGGATTCACCCTGGATGACCAGGGAAGGAAAATGAGCAAGAGTATGGGAAATGTAGTTGACCCTGAAGAAGTAGCTGAACAAGTAGGTGTGGACTGCTTTAGACTGTATTCGCTCTCTTCTGCACTGTGGGAAGACCTCAGGTTCAATTGGGATGAAGTGAAGAACTACAACAGGATACTGAACATCTTCTGGAACACGATCCGTTTCGCTCACCTCTACATGAGCCTTGACCAGTTCAGGGAAACTGAGGTCAAAGAATTTAATATTGAAGATAAATGGATACTTTCCAGGCTGGAGAACCTCAATAAGCTATCAGTAGAATCCCTGGACGAGTACCAGCTGCACAAAATAGTAAGGGCTTTTCAGTACTTTATTGTGGAGGACTTCAGCAGGTGGTATATCCAGCTGATAAGAAACAGAGTGTGGGAGGAAAGAGATTCTCCCTCCAAAATAGCTGCCTATTCGGTAATTCTCAAGGTTGTGGATAAAGCTACCAGAATAATGGCTCCCTATATGCCCTACCTGACCGAATGGGTTCACCAGCACTTTACAAAGGAGTTCAAGGACTCGCAAGAGTCGGTATTCATGGAGAACTATCCTCTCCCCGTCGAGGACCTAATTGATCCCCAGCTGGAATCCCATATGGCCACAGTGAGAGAGCTTTACGAGTCCGCAAGCAACGCAAGGCAGAAAGCGAACATAAAATTGAGGTGGCCTCTCAGAAAATTATACATTGAGAGCGACGACCACTCAGTCAAAAATGCCGTTTCAGAATTCTCAGATTTGATCAAATCCCAGTGCAACGTCAAAGAGGTTGAAGTTGTCCATGAGTTTCCCAAAACAGTTAATCTCAAACCAAACTTCAAAGCTCTGGGCCCCATATTAAAGGACAAAGCCCAGGATTTTGCCTCTTACCTCTCCTCGTTTTCGGAAGAAGAAATCAAAGATGTAGTGCACAAAGGCTCCATTGAATATGAAGGCCAAGAGCTTAATGTAAATGATGTCCTGTTTGTTGAGTATTTGGTTCCACAGAGTTACCAGATTGCACAATTCTCCAAGGGATATGTTTATCTCTACACTGAAAGGGATGAAGAGCTGGTGAGTGAGGGGTACGCAAGAGAGCTGGTAAGGAGAATCCAGGAAATGAGGAAGGAATTGGATCTAAACGTGGATGATTTCATTGAGGTACGTATGGATATGTCATCTCATTTCCTCCAGGACTGGCTGGATTACATAAAAACGGAGACCCGGGCTGAAAAACTTGAATTTGGTCCTCCACAGGATGGCTACACCAAACAATGGGATATTGAGGGTAACAAAGTGAACATCGGGCTAAAGAAGATTTAACTTGATGAGACTTGAGGACTGGCTACCCATTTATTATCAGATCGTGGACGATCTGGGGTTCTCCCTGGAAGAAGATGAGAGAGCCGCCAGGCTCATGCATGAACTGGGTAAAAATAAACTCCTTCACTTGTCTATATTAAACCACATAATTGCAGGGAAAAGCGTTGCTGTTATAGGCTACACTATCAGCAAGAAAGAGCTGAAGAGGATAAAGGCAAGTGAGGAGATTACAATCACTGGGGGAAAGGCTTTACTCCAAGTGAGGGAAATTGATCCAAACTTCACACCCCATATACACGTTACCGACATGGAGGAACAGGAACTCCTTCTGAAGATAAAAGAAGATTGTCTGCTGGTACTGCATGCTCATGGAGACAACATGGAGAGAATAAAATCCATAGTGCCTGAAATCTCCTCTTTTGTGGGTACCACTCAGTACAGACCTTTTGATAGAATTTACAACCTGGGAGGATTTACTGATGGAGATAGAGCTGCCCTACTCGCCCAGGAAATGGGTGCCACCCGTATTACTCTCTATGGCTTTGATTTTGATAAAGCATATGGCCCCAAAGCAAAAAAATTGGCATGGGCCGATAAAATCCTGAGAACTGCGGGAATCATGTAATTACTCCATGTTGAACCGTATATCTTTCCTAATCCGCTGTACCAATCTCAATCGACCTTGAGTCCAATCAATTTATATATTATCAGAATAAATTGGCAAAATATAGCTGGTATAAAAATAACAGTTCACTTCAGGTTAAAAGAAAAATACTTAAAAAGTTTTAATTGAATTTCCGTTATGAGGGTCTGGTTGGGTGATTTTGAGGAGGCTGAAGCACAGGATTTATCAACTGTTCTGGAAGATATTGGAGTGAAAACAACCATTAGATCACCACTGGTCGTAGATTTGGACTGGTATTACTATGCTGAAGATAATTTCAGTCAACTTATGTCTAATTATACTGAATTCAAGGATGTCTTTGAAGAGTGGGAGTGGTACTTGAAAGCTATAAAATCTGTTCTGGTTGACGGTATGGATGTAAGGGATTTTGAAGATAGCGTCCTTCAAGAATTATCCCAATACAGAAATCTGGGCAGCTTAGAGAGAACTGAGGTAATTGCTCTGATCAGGAGTGTGCTGGATCTCAATAACGTATCCTATCAGGATGGAGTGATCCATGGTGAGCTGCCTCAGGACCCGGTAATAAGGGCGTATATGGAGGTCGATAACGATGTTGCGGAAGAATTGAACTTGCATCCAGAATTCAATGTGAGCGTGGAGAAAGCAAACAACTTATATGCTAATGTTGTCGACGCTGCCAGGTCAATTGATGAATTAAAAAATCTCTGCGAAGAAAGGCCAGAGCTTTTTGAGCTGTTTATTGCTGCCGACTCACTTACGAATGTATTGAGAAGGCTTGACAGGAGAAAAGACTTGAGTGAGTTTATGAAAGAAGTATCAGTCATTTCTAAAGAGGGTGCTGAGATCTCACTTTCTAATAATGTGGTTCATGATATTCTGGATTCATTGAGTGAGGAGGGATTTATAAAAATTGAGAGTGGAGTTATATCCAAGTTAAAGTAAAGTAGGTTAACCCCACGGAGTGCGAAAACTGAAACACATGAAAGTGGTTCTGACATCACCTTATTATCCACCACATATTGGGGGAGTTGAAGTTCATACCATGAATCTTGCCAGGGGTCTGGCAGAAAAGGGTTATGATGTGGAGGTAATTACTTCCCAGGGAGTTGACGAGTATGTGAAGGTTACTACTACTCCCACTATACCTATTCCCTATTCTCCTGTTCCTCTCAAATATCCCCTGTTTAGAGGGGACATTTACCATTCTCAAGTACCTTCTCCTTTTTTCGCTCAAGGGGTCAACAGCAAAAACTGCAGTCCCCACGTAATCACCTATCATAATGACGTTTTTGTCCCTCCCAAAGTCGACGGAAAACCTGTTCCCCGCCACCTTTCTAAATTGATTGAAGAAGAGAACATCAGGATCGTAAAACCCATTCTGGATAATGTTAGAGTTATAATTGCCACCACGGAGAGCTATGCTCAAAAATCTCCGGTGTTGAAGCATTACTTGCACAAGGTAGAGATAATCCCCAATGCAATTTGGACAAATGATTTTGCGCCCGGAGTTGACGCCGGAGAAAGGGAAAGAATTGTGCTTTATGCAGGCAGACTGGTAGAGTACAAAGGCCTTCACATTCTAATAAGAGCCATGAAGAACGTAAATGCCAGACTAATAGTTCTGGGAGATGGTGAAGATAGAAACTATTTTGAAAGGCTGGCAGGAGTTCTGGGTGTGAATGCAGAATTTAAGGGTAAGGTCAGTAATAAAGAAAAGAAGGAGTGGATGAGGAGGGCCAGGATGCTGGTTCTTCCAGCGAATTCAAGGTTAGAGGCTTTTGGAATAGTTATGCTGGAGGCTATGGCCTGTAAAACGCCTGTCATTGCCCCCAAATTCCCCGGGGTGGAGGAAGTTGCCAGAAATGGGGGATTGGTCTTTGAATCCCAGCAGGACTTATCCTCAACCATATCATCTCTCCTTGAAGACGAGAAATTGGCCACAAAGCTGGGAAGGAGGGGGAGACGGACAGTAAAAAAGAAATATGACTGGAATTTGATACTCCACAAAACTGAAAAACTGTACCAGAGGTATGCATGAAAAAAGTAGCAGTAATTATACCGGTTTCTCCCCATGAGAGCTTAGAGGTTATTTTAAGCTCGGCAAGAAAGGTCAAATCCCTTGACTATACGGGTCTCGATGTGAAGATCCTCTACTCTGTGGATGTCGATGGTGAGGACGAGCGGGCCGAACTTCTACGAAAAGAAGGTGTGGACGTTCTGGTAAGAAAGAGCAGAGGAAAGAGAGCCGGAGCCATAAATGATGCTGTTCAGTACCTTAAAGATTTTAGCCCTGATTATATTTCTATTTTTGATGTAGATTCTGCTCCGCAACCCAATTTCGTTCAAGAATGTGTAAATGCGCTTGAAAACGATAAAGAAGCTTATATGGCTTCTTCAAAGCGTTATATCTCCAACCCCCTCAATTTTGTTTCCAGGACAATTGAAGCGGAATATTATTTCATGAACTTCTTACTTAAAAAATCGGCTTTTAAACAGTTTAACGGCCTTATAGGGGTGCATAGAGCAGATTTTCTGTATCAGAACGAGCTGAATGAGAAAGTCATTACGGAAGATGCAGATTACGCCACCAGAATGCATGCCAAAGGGTATAGGGCAATACTTGTGTTCAACACCAAAACCTATGAACAATCTCCAGTCACATGGAGAGACTTGCTGGATCAGAGGAAGCGATGGTATTACGGCGGTTTGCAGCTGTGGAGACACTGGGAAATGGTTAGAAAAAGTAACAGCAAAAAATTTGTGCTGTCCTGGACGGCTGCAATGATTTTCACCTATATAATAATCCTCTTCCTTCCTTTTATCCTGCTATCTCCCTTCGTGCTAATTTATTATTCCCGAAAGCTGTCCCGAAAAGTTCACTTCTCGGTTGTGGCGGGACTTGCCCTGCACGTAATCGTCCTGCAATATTCTGCACTCGTAGCTATATGTAAATTCATTACTAAAAGAGGAGTGGAGTGGAAGGCCATGGAGAGGATGGCGGAGTGAATAAGAGGACGATCAGAAGAGCTGCAGGAGTTATAATCAGCATTACTGCCATTGCATTCATTTTCAAGCTTACGGAAACAAATTTAACCTGGGGTATGGTCTCCAAGGCGAGACCGGAGATGCTAATTTTTGCTTTTATCTTGCACTCTTTTTTCTGGTTTTTCTGGGCTTTGCGGCTCAAGACCTTATCTTCATACCTTAAACATAAGATCCCTTACAGGAACGCTGTGGAGATAACTCTGTCAAGTGTCTTTCTGGCATCCATTACGCCCTCTTCCGTCGGTGGAGAGCCTGCAAGAGTAAAGATGCTGTCGGATAGGGGCATGGGTGTTGGTTCAGCAAGTGCAGTAGCTATTGCAGAGAGAACGCTTGATGCATCATTTTTCATCGTTGCTTTACCTCTACTTTTGATATTTTCGGGGTTCTCTACCGATATTGGTATGAAAATCGGGATTATTTTTGCCGTTCCTTTCATCTTGTTTATTTTTCTCCTTTCCAGAGTTATACAGAAGCCAGAGAGGATCGACCTATTACTGGCCAAAATCCACCCCCTGCTTGAAAAATTTCTAAAAGAGGAAAGAGCACAAAGAGTGAGCACCCGTTTAAGATCAGAGGTGTCGATGTTCAGTAAAGCCGCTCTAAATCTTGCAGGACACTCTTTTATCCAGCTGGCGATTGTATTTTTATTCACTTCAGGTTTATGGCTATTCGAGTTCCTGGTGCCTTCGGCACTGCTAATCGCTTTTCATCAGGATCCTTTCTTCCTATATTCGGTTACTTCACAGGTTATACTGGTTATGCTGTCATTGGTACCCGTCACGCCAGGTAGCAGTGGCATTGCAGAACTGGGTATGTCATATCTCTACTCCAACTTCGTCAATATCTACACTCTGGGGCTCCTAGTAGGTCTGTGGAGAGGAATAACCTACTTCTCCAACCTGATAATAGGATTTATTGTTACGGCGAAAATATTTAAAACTGGATATTAAATAATAAAATATTAGATATAGCTAACCACTTCCTCGGGACTGAGGCCGACTTCGTTAAGCTTTTTCTTGGCTCTGCTGTAGGCATTGTAGTTATAATCCTCGCTCTGCCACTTGGAGTTCAAAGCTTCGTATTCGGAATTGCTGAGAATGGATTTCAATACGTTATTAAAGTCTTTTCTATCTACAACTTCTATTTCTTCTCTGGAGGTCAACATGGCATTATTGAAAGCCATTGCCTCGTTTTTCCAGCATTTTTCGCATTCTGAGACTAAAATAGATTTGCCGTTCAACGCAAACCACATTTTTTGGAACATAGTGCCGGAACAATCACAGAACCCACCAAAAATGGAGTCTCTTACTTTTTCCCCCTCAACAAAGTGGCCATTGACTTGCATCTTTGACAAATGCTCTATCAAAATCATGACCATAATAACAACAGTATTGTTACTTATAGTTTTTGGTTTTTGTTATTTATAATACAGAATTATAGTACTATTTTCCACAAATAATATGAAAAAAGAAAAGAAATTTAAAGTTTATGATTTGAGTTATGTAGGACTAATTACTGAACTGGTACTACCTTCTTAACGCTGGGTAATTTTTGCTTTAATTGTTCCTCTACAAACATTGCGAGAGTCATCTGAGACATAGGGCAACCTTTACAGGCACCGAGTAATTCAACTCTAACTTCACCCGTATCTTCATTCACATTGACTACTGAGATGTTGCCCCCATCTCTACTGAGTACAGGCCTTATATGCGATTCTACTACTTGTTCAACATCATCTTTAAGTGTCATAACCGGTACCTCAACCAAGCTTTATTTAAAACTTTCCAGAAAATATAAGACACTATAAGTTAAAGTTTTTAAATAATATTATAGAATTAGGTTACATGTATTTTATCCAAATCCTTAGGGATGTAGATTGGGGCTTCAGTATATTTGCTGAGGTATTCCCTGACTTCATCGATCATCTTATACGTATGGGGGTAGATGTGAATAAAGTATAACTCATGGACTTTACATGATCTTAGAAACTGTGCCACGTTTTCGGGGGTGGTATGGTCTGTGGTCTGCGAATCAAAGGGTAAAGAAAGCTCGTGAATGAGGACATCACTGCTGATATTGAATATATTTTCCTGAGGATAGGTGTCTCCGCTGATTAATACTCTTTTTCCTCCCTGCTCTATCAGGTAGCCTCTGCTGGCAATGGAATGTGCGGTATCTACAGCAGTAACCTCAAAAACCCCTATACTGAAGCTTGGGCTCTCATCTACGGTGAAATTCAATTTATCCTTTAAGTAAGCGTATGCCTCCAGTAATCTACTCACAAACTCGCCCGTTCCCTGAGGACCGAATATACTGATTTCTCCTCCATTTTCCAGCCATCTTGCCTTCAGGATGGGTAAGAGATCCGAGTTGTGATCGGTATGGTTGTGGGTGAGCAATATAGCATCAATATCGTTGACGTGTACTCCTGCATCGTGAAGTCGGAGGAATGTACCAGCTCCGCAGTCCACCAGCAAAGTGATGCCGTTGGCTTCAACCAGGATACTGCTCTGAGCCCTATTTTCAGATCCGTGAACGCAAGTTCCTGTTCCCAGAAAGGTTATGTCCATCCTCTCACCTGCTCTTGAGGCCAAAGAATTTCGTGAGGAAAACCATGAAGTCGCCATCTATCTTCACAATATCTTTACCGCTATAAAGCAAGAAATTTGCCAGCTTCTCACCCAAGTTCTTGCCCAGACTATCTCCCTGCATTTCAATGTACTCAGAGACTGCCTCTTCCAGCGTGAAGTTATTCCTGCTTACGTAGGCGTAATACCTTCCATCTTCAATGAACGGCTCATATTCTTCATTCTTGCTCTTGAACTTCCTGACGTTCTTGTAACTCTCGAAAGGGGGTCCCATCTTCTTTTTTATGACAGAGAGCTCTTTCACCTCGGTTTCAAAGACCAAGTAGCAAGTGTTTCCCTTTACATAATAGGAAGAACGAAGGGGCATGAACTTTCTTCTGTATAGATGCTGGTGGATCTTCCTGCAGGCCCTGTCAAGCTGGGTGTAGAGGTTGTCATCAACTATATCTGGCTTCTCGAACTCCAACAGACACAAACCAGTCCTTCTGCGGCTGATCTCTTCCTTCAGCTCATCCTCACTGGGAGGTTTTACCTCCTCTTTGAGGAAGAAGTCTATATGGGGATTCTCGATAAACGCCCTGCATTTCTCCACAAATTCTGCCAGTTTATCTACGCTGAGGTTCGCTGCCACGTTCCTGTTCTTATCTACCGGATCCAGGACCAGCAAATTTTCCTGACCCTTGGCCTTGAAGATCTCACCTTTCTCCACATCGATTACACTGTCCCTGGTGAGGTCCCGGCACTCCTCGACGGTCTTTTCAAAAGAACCGTAGAATATGATCAGCAGCTCACATAGGTATCCCGAGAGCCCCTTAACACTGTATTCGGCACCGTAGAGGTTGGAGGATTTTAAGAATTTCTTTAACAGCCTGACTTCATCTTCTTTTCCCTTAATCTTCTCTATAAGCCAGTCATTGTGAAAGGGAGTTCTATCTACAGCTGATTTGATTTTTTCAGGTGTTTTCAGAGAATAACATGGGACTATATCCACCTCGGTTCCTCTGACCTTCCCGTGAACGTAGGGATGAGCGGCATACCTTAACTCCACATCATCAACCACATTCTTACCTATTTCCAGGCCCTTCTTCTCCAGCTCCTGTGAAGAGGTATCTTCAGGGAAAAGAATGAAGATATCGATCTCCAGACTACCCCTCAACCACGTGCCTCTGGCATAGCTGCCCAGGAACCTATACCGGAGAGGAGGGGAAATTGTTTTATCCAGTCGCTTTTTTAGCTCCTCTTCAGTCTCTTGTGCTTCTTTTTTTTCTTCCTCGGAGGGAGTTATAAGGGAGATAGCTTCACTTATCACTTCTTGAGTGTTCATGTCTTGTCTTACTCCAGTTCAAAGACCTCTATATCACTGTATATGGGTCCTTTAGGTGTTAGCTCGCTTTTCTTTAAGGTGAAATTGCTCACATTCATCCACCCAAAATCCTGGTTGAGGTGGGGTTCCAGATCCTTCAACATTTCTTCTCTTTCCTGTGCATTGATTTTCTTTATTCTTGCCAGGGTTGCGTGAGCGATAAATTTTTTCTTTTCTTTCTTGAAACCGAGTTTTTTCATTTTATCGTCAATCTGTTTTGCCAGATCGCTCATTCCGTCGTTTCCTTCTTCTACTCCCACCCAGGCAACTTTTATGTGATTGGGGGAGGGAAAGAAACCCACTCCCTTTACATGAATATTGAAAGAGTTGAACTTTATTTGTCCCAAAGTCTCTTTGATAGGCTCCACCTTTCTATCCTCTACATCTCCCAGAAACTTAAGAGTTATGTGGACATTATCTTTCTCCACAGTTTTGACGCCACTGCGATCCAGAATCTTTTGAACGGGAACTAGATTCTCCCTTATTTCCGGGTCCAGGTCAGCAGCAATAAATAACCTCATCAAAAACACCAACGGCAAAGAATATTAACCGGTAGAAATAACTTATGTCTAAATGAACCAGCGAAATAACCGTACCAATAGCATGGAACTCAAATATCTAATACTGAAACCCCTGGGATATCCGCTCAAAGCAAGTTACAACGAGCACCCAGTTATAGATAACCCCAAAGTTTTTGAGAGATATGCCAAGGACCAGTGGAAGGGTGAACTGGTATCCAAGGGTAAGATGCTGTTCGATATCCGCATGTTCCCCGATTTTGCCTTTGAAGTAGTTAATGCAGAACCGGAAAGTGGAGTAGTGGGCGAACCCACCATGATAGTAGTTGAGACCCCATCGAAGCCTTTTGAGACCGAGCTGGTCAAAGACGTTACTTTAGAGGATGTTGTGGGTCAGGAAGAAGCCAAGAAGAAAGGGAAGATCATTCTGGAATTCCTCAAGAACCCCGATAAGTTCGGGAGGTGGGCACCCAAAAACGAACTGTTCCACGGTCCACCCGGGACCGGGAAGACCATGACCGCCAAGGCCCTTTCCAATGAGGCCAGCGTCCCTTTCCTCTCCATCAAATCCACTAAATTAATGGGAGATCACGTTGGGGATGGAGCCAGAAAGATCCACGAGCTTTACGACAGGGCCAGACAGTACTCGCCGTGTATCGTGTTCATTGACGAGTTCGATGCCATAGCCCTTGACAGGAGCTATCAAGAATTGAGGGGAGATGTCTCAGAAGTGGTGAACGCCCTGTTGACCGAACTTGACGGCATACAGAAGAACGACAGCATCTGCACCATCGCTGCCACCAACCGAATCGATCTGCTCGACTCGTCAATCAGAAGCAGATTTGAAGAAGAAATAGAGTTCAGATTCCCCGACTACCAGGAGAGAAAGGAGATACTAAAGAAAAACTTCCAGGACTTTCCTGTTCAGGTGAACGCCAACCTTGAAATCGTCTCTAGGAACACGGAGAATTTCTCGGGAAGGGACCTGGTGGAGAAAGTTATCAAGTCGGCTCTTCACAAGGCCATAGCCAACGAAAAAGACTCTATTGATACCGATGACCTTGTGGAGTTCGTCACCAAAGTGGGATCCCCCACAAGACACCCCCCTAAGAACATGTTCGTTTGAGCCTGAGCCGAACGATTATCTCAATTCTCCAATCTTCTTTAGGCTCTTTACTGAGTCAATATCTCTAAAAAAAGGATCACCCAGCACAACACTATCGCACAGTTGCAGGAGTCGTGAAATGCGGTTTCTTACCTCTTCCAGTTCTCCGCTTATGGTGAACAAACTTAAGAGGTCTTCAGAGTGCTTTTTTATATGTTCAAATTCTGGTGTTCCATATACACTTTGCCTGGCCTGCCTGAGCCTTATAAGCTTAGAAAGGTCCACGGGGATCTGCTGGCTCATCTCCTGAAGGTTGAAAGTCTCCAAAAAGAAGGGATTGCTTTGTAAAACAACTGCTGCAGCTATGAGCAATTCTTCATAAAAAGGACTGGGGAGAAGGAGTGAAGGACCGAACGCAGAAGTAGAGACGTTCTTTCTCATAAATCCTTCAATCCATTCAATATAGGGGGGATAGACATAATTGAATAGCAAACCATCGGCATACTCTGACGCTCTTTCCGTGATTACCGGCCCGCTTACCCCGGCATAAACCACTCCAGTCTCTTCCTTCACTTTTTTTAGACAGGAGATAAAAGTTTCGAGGTCTTTGGCTCTTCCGGGAATCAAGCCTGTGGTATATTTCTCTGCAGCGGCGATAATCTCACTGCAGGGATTTCTGGATGGAGATAACAAAACCCGTATCTCAGCATTTGTTTCTGGCTCGATCTCCGCAGCAACTTCAAGTGGGTTCTTAAACTGTTCGAGCTCACCTATCCATACCTGTTCAATCCCTGCCTCTTCCCCAATTTTTATCCTGTCCATAAGCTCCTTTACAGACAGGTCTCCATTTATATTCAAAGATAGATTCATAGATTCATTATTCTGAATTTACCTATCAGGTTTTATCTTTTAAGTCGGTAGCACCACCGTAACTACATCTCTTCATACTTTTTGGTTCAAACTTTAGCTTTTAGCTTTTAGTTTTTAGTTTTTAGCTTTTAGCTTTTAGTTTTAGGCTCTGTTTCTATCCCAGTGAGAGTATTTCTTACTTATCTTTTTCCTAGTGCTAAATTAGCTGGCTTAAAGAATAAACACTGGTGGCCAGGAAAAAAACTCCAAACACCACAAATATTGTAACAGATATCCCGGATAGTATCTTATAAGACCTGTCCCTCCACATGGAGGCGGTTTTATTGGAGGTTGCTGAAACAAATCCCAGAAATGCTACATCACACATTTCATGAGCTATTATGAACAACCCAATGCCCAATACTCCAAATAAGATGGCCTGATTGACCAGATGGAAGCCAACGGTCAGCCACCAGATAAGAAAATAGGGGTTCACCCCTGTCATGGCTATACCGGAAACGAAACTTCTGCCCTTATTGGCCTCAACTTTTTGTCCAAAATTCCTCAGCTCCATGACAGCCAGATACAACAGAACTACTCCTCCCAGAGCCCCAATAACCATCTTGACGCTTTGAGTAGCTACAGCCACCCCGAAGATTACAAGTGCCATGATTATGGGAATCTCTACTGCTGCATGACCTGCCGAAACACTGAGTCCGGAAAAAGGACTTTTCCTTCCTTCAGCGATTGCAGCAGCGAATAATGGTCCCGGTGCCATCACCCCACTCAGGGAGATTAGGATGACAGTTGCCAGGAAGACATGCAGTTCCATTGAGCCAGCCATAATAAATGTCATATTAAATGTTTTGGGGGGTGAATCATAATTTCTAATGCACCTTATGATCTCCCTTCCAACCCTCTCAGCAAGTGGGTTATCCAGGTTTTTACACTACTAGATACGCCAGGGAGGTGTTGAGCGCAGCGAGACACCTCGGTTTGATGATCAATCTTTCTGAAGATTGACCGCAAAAATTAAGTTATTTACAATAAGGGGGCTTTCATGCAGTGGAAAAAATGGAGGCATATCACCAAGCTCGATCCCGACAAAGAGAATCCACCTGAGGTTATCAAAGCTGTTGCGGACAGCGGAACGGATGGAGTGATGATCTCGGGTACTCAAGATGTCACTTTTGATAAGGCCAGCGCTCTATTCAAATCGATTGAAGAATACGGTATCCCCACTGTTCTGGAGCCATCAGATCCCTCAGCAGTCTTTTATGACTCTGATTACTTATTTGTCCCTACAGTTCTCAATGCACTGGATGGAGAGTGGATAACCGGTAAACACGCTAAATGGATTGAGATGAACTACCAGAATGTAGAGCAATTCAAGAAGAAACTCTTGGAGTCCATATTTGAGGGTTATATAGTACTCAATCCGGCCTCGGCGGTGGGTAAATTGACCAGATCAAAGTGTGATCTTACAGCTGAGCAAGCGGCCAGCTACGCTGTAGTGGGGGAGAGCATCTACAATCTGCCAATCATATACATCGAATACTCCGGCATGTATGGGGACCCGGAAGTGGTGAAGGAAGTTAAGAGCGTACTGGATAGCTCAACGCTGGTCTATGGAGGAGGTATTGACAGCAGAGAAAGGTCCATGACCATGTTGGAGCACGCAGACATAGTTATTGTGGGGAACGTGATCTATGAGCAGGGTATCGACACCTTCAAAGATACAGTACCGTGATTAAATGAGAATTAAGGCAATCTGGGAGCTTCTCAGGCTGGAGCACGGCCTGATGTACGCTCTCGCTGTTCTGATAGGAGTTATTATTTCTGCTGGTCTGCAGTTTTCTCCTCAGGACATGCTGCTGGGGGCTTTGACCGCCCTCTTTTTGCAGGCTTCCGCTTTTGCCCTCAACGACTTCTTTGATTATGATGTGGATGTGGCCAACGAAAGAACGGACAGGCCACTCGTGAGAGGTGATGTGGATAGGAATACAGCCTTTATTTTTTTTGTGGCTCTGGGCGTATTTGGGTTCGTGTTTGCCTACTTGATATCCATAGAGGCGTTTGTTCTGGCATTTATTATTACTGTCGCTGGTTTCCTCTACGATATCAAGCTCAAAGAGTTCGGATTCTCCGGCAACATATACATCGCCTTCTCCATGGCTGCCCCCTTCATCTTCGGGAGTGTGGTAGCCACAGAAACAATTGTTCCCTCTGCTGGTCTGCTTGCCCTTCTGGCCTTCTTTTCAGGTATTGGGAGGGAGATAATGAAGGGGATCGAAGATGTTGAAGGGGACGCGTTGAGGAATGTCAAGACCATAGCAAGGCTAAAAGGTGAGAAAAGAGCTGCTCAGCTCGCTTCTTTATTGTTCCTGTTGAGTATTATTTTTAGCTTCTTGCCTCTCTTGTTCGTGGATAAATACTTCATGGACCTCAAATATATTATACCCGTGGCCGGAACCGATGTTCTCCTCATTCTTACCTCTAAGGAGCTGCTGGCCGGTAAATGGGAAAAACAGTTGATAAAGAAATACCGGAAGAGAACACTGGGGGCCATGGCACTAGGGCTCGTGGGGTTCTTCATCGGAATATTTTAGCCTGTTTATCAGAGAATCGGTGAAGCCCCGTAAGGAAGTCAGTTCATCATTTTACTTCTCAATCTTTCTGGCTATATAAACCCGGAGGGGGCATTGACAGTAGAAAGTTAATCCAATAGGCAGGGAGAACCTGCATTCTTCTGGGTTCTGTTCTAAGCACTTAAGCAATGATTTTCTCCCCACATCTTCTGCTCTACAGAGGTTCTCAAAGCCGGATCTGTAGCATATAAAATCCTTTGGGCAGTTCATTTCGCCCATTATTTCTTTTATTTCCTCATCTGTCCCGGTCTCCATAATTATTCCCTTCTCATTTTTATTCGAATATACTATCGTAAGCAGGTTATAGCTTCTCTAAGCTCTTCTCGGTAAGCCTGTATGTCTTCATCTCTTCTTCTCTCATATCATCTAATTCTCTTTTGATTCTCTTTGCCTGTTCATCTACAGTATTCAGCACTTTATCTTCTCCCAGCTGATTTTTTAGCTCCATACTGCTCATAATCACAGCTAACGGGTTTCTAAGTCTATCCGCTGAGGTCTCGAATTGAGCAAGGTTTGCGGCCAGTTGCTCCAGAGCTTCTTTCCTATCTTTATCTACGTTGTATGCGTTCTTGAGGGCGTTATTGATCCTGATTATGATTTCCTTATAGATCCCGGGCATCTCCCACTCCACTTCGGTGGAGAAGTCGCCTTCTGCTATTTTGTTGACCGTCTCCGATATATTTCTGAGGCCCAGGTCCAGAGAAATGGACATCTCATTTATCACATTCCCCATATCGGCAAAAACCCCTTTCAACTTGGATGAATCAACCATTTTAGTCAGATCACCATCTCTTATCGCAATGGAAACGTCATGTATTTGCTGGATGGTGGTGTTAAGCTGATTTACGGCTTTATTGATATTGTGGGTGATCTCTTTATAGATCCCGGGCATCTCCCACTCCACTTCTGTGCTGAAATTCCCTTCTGCGATCTGTTTAATGGTTTCAGCTATATTTCGCAAGCCCAGATCAAGGGATATGCTTAAAGTATTCAAGGCCTCCCCGATCTCTACAAAATCTTTGTGAAGTTCAGAGATATCCAGTGTTTTTGATAGGTCACCTTCAGCCAGGGAGACTATCATGTCCATAATCTTCAATGACGATTCTTTGATCTCGGTGAAATCTTCAAATAGCTCTATTATCCCACAAACCTCTCCCTTTAAAAAAATGGGAGCATGATCCGCTCTAAGATACTTTATCTTGCCATCAGGTAGAGTGACTTTAACCTCCGGATTGTCATTCACCTCAATATTTTCCGTGTATATCTTGATAGGGCATTTCTCAGAAAAGCAATGGTCTGATCTGAAGACCTCATAGCATCTTTTTCCCATAAGTTTATCGGGATCCGGAAGATTGGCCAGTGTTGCACATCTTTTGTTGGCAAAAATTATCCTTCCATTAAGAGTAACGATATAAATGGGCACGGAAATGTTCTCGATTCCTGATATTACTTGATCGAATCCTATCCCTTCTTTTTCCAGCAATTTTTTTGATTTATTCTCATTAGCTGCTGGCATGGCCTCGGTCAAGCTATAATCTTAGCTGTTTGTATTCCATCCTTCTTCACGCACTCGAGAATAGTTTTTCCTGTTTTTGATGCCCATAACTGTAAGTCTCTCTCAAAAGTGGGGCAGTCGGCTATTACTTTGAGTATTGAACCCCTTCCCATGGTCATAATCTTGGAGTGTATCCTCAGAATTGGTTGAGGGCACTTCAATCCTTTCAGGTCAACTTCGACTTCTTCGGTCTTGCTGTCTTCTTTGCTCTCTGTTTTATCATTTGAAATATCGCTGGAGATAGGTTGTTTTTGGGATACAGGAAGGCCCAGACTTGTTCTAATACCCGAGTAATCCTGAGCCGTTCTTAAACTAATGGTGAATACAGCGCCACTTGGATGGTTATCTTCAACATGAATATGGCCACCCCATCTCTCGATCGTTTTCCTGGCTATATATAATCCCAGACCGGTTCCTCCCCCACCGCTTACTCCTTCATCAAATATCTGTTCTTTAATTTCGTTGGGTACACCTACACCGTTATCAGCTATTCTCATCTCGCAAAGGTCTTCCCCACTTTCAATGCTGACCGTGATCTTATCTGCTTTACCGTGCTTAACTGCGTTCTCTACAATATTGTCAATAACCGAGCTTAAAGCCTCGTCTGCCAGGACAGTACAATCGCCTTTCACGTTAAATTCAACGCTGTATTGCTCTTTTACCCCGTCTATGATGTCCCGCAAGCTGAAGGATTTCAGGCTACCACCAGATGATACAAGGGATTCGAGTTGCTTCATCCTTCTAACCAATTCAGTGCTCTTTTCTATGTGCATGATAGCAGTATCAAGTATTTTCTCATCTCTGTTATCTTTATAGACCTCGATGGAGTTGCCCACTACAGTTAGATCGTTCAAGATGTCGTGCCGGAGGTTTTTGTTCAGCAACCTCAGAACTTCAGTCAATTGAACCAGTGTTTTCTCCATTTGCTTTCTCTCCGTAACATCTCGAAAGCTCCAGACTCTTCCCTCAATTCGTTCCCCTATCCACATGGGCTGAGAGTACCGTCTGTAGATCCGTCCATCCTTAAATTCTATGAAATCCTTACTCACTGTGTCTGGCTGGCTGTAAAGCTCTCTTACTTTTTTAAGAAAATTATGGGGGTCCTTTAACTGATTTAACACAAATTCAAGCAGCCGATTATCATCTCCAGAATCCAGGACCGACTGAGGGATTCCCCACATATCTGCAAAATTTTGATTGTAGTTTACCACCTTCCCTTCTCTGTCAACCACCAAAACGCCGTCGCCAGTAGCCTCCAGTGTGGCGGTGTGGAGGGAGATCGTTTTTTCAAGCTCTTTCTCATAATGTTTGCGCTGGGTAATATCTCTAATTATGGCTACGCTGGCGGGTCTACCTTCATAATCGACTTTTGAGGCGTTTATTTCTACGGGAACTCTCTCCCCATTTTTGGAGATGATTTCTGCTTCGTAACTGCTGGGTACTTCCTCACCAGACATTCTCTTTTTATGGATTTCAGCAATTTTATTCTTGAATTGAGGAGGAAGAAAATCAACAAGAGGTTTTCCCACAACTTCTTCTCTAGAGTAGCCAGTTAATCCGGTCATTTTTGGATTTACGTATTTCAGTATGCCATCTTGAATAATAACGATTCCATCGGCTCCCTTTTCAACCAGTGTGGAGTAAATACTCTTGCTTAATAGCTGCTCTTGCCCGTCTGCCTGGATAGTAGCACCTCCTTCTATCCCATCACAATCATCATGAAAATATAAAAAATGTGGGTATTGTGCCCATGATGATTTTGATTAGTGAAGTGAGAACACCTCTGAAAGTTGACTTGTTATAATTTGTCACAATCATATTAAAATACAAAATTTTAATAATCAATTTATTCAAATCATTATCACCATGAGATCAAAGGTTTCAGGGGGTCCGCACAAGACCGGCTCGTCAAAATTAATGGAAATAGTGTTGAGAGACAGCAAAAAGGGTTTAAAGCTATGTGAGAGTGATAAATATAGATTGCTGGCCGAGAACACGTCTGACGTCATATTCGTCCAGGATATGAATCTCAACTTGATTTATGTAAGCCCCTCGGTCACTAAACTCACGGGTTATAGTGTCGAAGAGGTATCTGATCTTAAGGTAGAGGATCTCATGACTCCGGAATCATTTGAGAGGGCTACGGAAGCTTTTCGGTACTATGTTGCTTTGGCAAAAGAGAATGGTAATTCAGAGCTGGAAATTCCCCTCATGGAATACGAATACATTCGGAAGGACGGGTCCACTTTCTGGGGTGAGTTAAAGGTAAACTTCCTCCAGGATTCAGAAGGTAAGCTGTGGGGTACACAGGGGACTTTGAGAGACATCACTCAGCGTAAACAGGCGGAAAGAAAGTTAAGGGAACTGGAAAAACAGAAATCGTTGATTCTCAATACCATCTCCGAGCTTATAGTTCGTCAGGACAGGGACCATAGAATTATCTGGGTAAACGAGGCTGCCGCGAAGTCAGTAGGGAAGAGACCTGAAGATCTTGAAGGACTCTACTGTTACCAGGTTTGGCACCAGCGCAGTGAACCCTGCAAGAACTGTCCCGTAGAGTGGGCCTTGAGAACAGGCACACTCCAGGAGTGGGAGGTCAGGTCCCCGGACGGAAGAACTTGGTTGGTACAGGGGCAGCCCGTGGAAGATGAGGGAGTTAGTGTTATTGAGGTTACTATGGACATCACTGAACACAAGAAGAAGGAGCAGAGGATCATTCACCTTAACGAGGCTTTAAGATTGTTGAACAAGACTTTGAGGCATGAAATACTCAATGACCTTACTGTGATCGGCAACTCAATAGAGATGTATCAGGACACTGAAAATGAGAAGCTGTTGACCAACGCCCTTAACTCTGTGGATAAGAGTGTTAAACTGTTAAAGGAGATGAAGACTCTGGAGTTTCTTGTCTCTACCGGGGAGAGTTTAAAACCCTACGACGTGAAAAAGGTTGTGGAGAAAATTGTTAGCGGTTATCAGATCGAGTTCAGTGTGAAAGGAAACTGTACAGTTCTTGCTGACGAGGCTCTAACCTCTATTCTGGACAATATAGTTAGAAATGCTGTGGTTCACGGTGATGCGGACAAGATCGATATCACAACCGAAGAGAGAGATGGGTCATGCGTGATACAGATCGCCGATAATGGGTCAGGCATCCCTGATGAGGTAAAGGACAGGATTTTTGAAGAAGGATTTAGTGGTGACGGTAAAGGAACAGGTTTAGGCCTGTTCATTGCCGCAAAAACGATTAAGAGGTATGGGGGAACCGTTGAGGTTAAAGATAACCAGCCAACTGGCACTATTATGGTTTTGAGGTTAAATTGCCCTAACTCTGGCTGATAAGCCGGTGATTAAATTTATTAGTAGAGCTTAAGCTGGAGGTAACATGATATTGAGTGACGAAGAGTTCAGAGATGAATCAGTAAAGTTAGCTGCGTACTTGATGTCTATTTCTGCTAGAACTGCTCCTAAATCAAAGGGAGAAGATGATATTAAGGTAGTTTATGCTGACGGAGAAGATAAAGATAACTTGGCCAATAAAATGATTGAAGAAGGGAAAAGAAAGATTTTCAAGAGAGACGGGGAAAACCTAAAGGCTGCATCCGGTGTTCTCCTCCTGGGAGTTGATGGCGGAAAGGCAATTAATCTCAACTGCGGTGCCTGCGGCTACCATGACTGCAACAACTTCCCCAAAGAAGAAGATAGAGTAGAAGGTAAAGACTACAGAGGGCCCAACTGTGCCTTCAAGCTTCTGGACCTGGGGATAGCCATAGGCTCAGTAACTAAATTGTCCAGCATCTTCAATGTTGACAACAGAGTTATGTATACCGTAGGATCAGCAGCAAGAGAAATGGGACTAATCGACGGAGACGTGGTCATTGGTATCCCACTTTCTTCCGCGGGCAAAAACGTATTCTTCGACAGATTAGAAGAGGAGAAAAGAAAAGAAAAAGAGCAGAAGGAAGAGCAGAAGGAAGAGCAGAAGGAATAGAGCAAATAAGTTGGATATAGTCCTCTTTTATTCTTAGGGGTGTGCTTCCAGATCAATGAACTTGCGCATCAACAGGAGGTCTTTGAGCATGGAGTCGTATTTTTTGGATATTCGGTGTCTTAAGACTCTCATATAGACCTTCCAGTCATTTCCTTCGCTCCCCCATTTTTCAACGAATTTGTTAAGAGTGATATTCCCCTCAATATATTGCAGCCAGTCTTCAATAAACTCTTTTTCTCTTGTGGAGAGACACATAAACAATATTTTTATTTCGTTATTGAAAAATGTAACGATAGGAAGCCAAAAAATTTAATCTTATCTGCACTAGTTTAATCATGCGCCCGGACAAGATATTCATTGGTTTCGCACTCCTCTTCATGGGATTGGCTCTCTTGACCATATCCAGTGGTGGTGATTACGGGGGTGTTCTGCTCATAGGACCCATACCCATCATCTTTGGTTCCTCACCTCAAATGGCTGTAACAGGCGTGATAATTGGTGCAGTAATGCTTTTTATCCTTTACCTGTTCTTGCGGTGATAACATGATCCAGGTGATTGCTCTTGTCATTATAATAGCAGGGATATACTTCATTATCACAGGTTTTACCGAAAGCTCCGAAAGCTCCGCAAGGGATTCTTATATTCTCAACGACAGTTTTGAAGATAGATATAGAGGAGAGGAAGACTACGATGATGACCTCAGAAAAAGGGAGAAGAAGGTAAAAGGCGGTGGAGTGATTCTAATAGGACCCATACCCATTGTCTTCGGGGAGTCTCGTTACGCTGTTGTGGCCCTGATTCTTGCCATAGTGCTCATGATACTCTCATTCTTTTTTATATTTGGGGGTGAAGTATAGCTCCATAATCCTCGCAGTTATACAACGTAAAGCAAATCAATAATATCCTACATTCCCGGATAATTAGGCATTAGTTTAATTAAAAATCTCTTTTGTCTCT
>CAZQTT010000003.1:0-70232 GCA_964596255.1 uncultured archaeon | reverse complement strand
AGAGAACTGGACGAAAAACTTGGTCTAAACTTATTCCCTAAATAATACGGAGTTAAGGATTTAAATTTCATCATAGATTTAGGGAAATGAGATTAGATGAGTTAAAGAGAGTTGCTGAAGAGATTCTCTCTGAGAGAGAAGAGATCATTACTGCTTATGTTTAAGGCTCATTCCTAAATACTAACTCCTATGGGGATATTGATATTGGCTTGCTTATTGGAGATGAGTTCAAACCGATGCTCTCTATGAAGCCAGGATTGCTGGTGAGTTGGAGAGAAAATTTAAGGAAGATTTCGACGTTAGAATATTGAACGATAGACCAGTTAGATTTCTTTTTCTCTACTCAAAAACTCTGAGACCTCGCATTGTAAGGATGAATTTAAAAGAGCGGATTTTGAAAGTAAAGTCACGGTAAAATACCTGGATATCAAACAACACCACGAATATTACGAGAAAATGAGGAAACAGAGATATGTCAAATGACAAGAATCTAGTTGAAGGAAAGATAGACATAATACAGAGAAATCTGGAGTTCCTGAAAGGTTACAAAAATATGGATGAAGAGGAGTTCATGGACAGTTTCAAGGATATCCAAGCAGCCAGAAGTGCGTTCTGGAGCCGCGTGGCATCGCTCCGCGATACCACATAAAAAATCTCCAAGCTGAAAAGCTAACCTCCATTTTTGACCAAATCCTAATAAACATAGATCCGCTATTTTATGAGTTTTTGGCAGGTTTTTGGCTTAATATTTTATCAACTTAAACCGAAAATATTCTTTACTGGAATCTATCGAGGCCTGTATCGGTATTGCTTCACATATAATATCTTCAGGTAGTCTAGAAAGGCCTGAGAGTTATGCAGAAATGTTTGAAACCCTTGCCAGGATAGGAATAATAGAAAAGAAATTGGCAGATAAATTGTGTGATATGGCAAGATTCAGAAACATCGTCCATGGTTACGCAAAGGTTGATAATCTAAAGGTGCTTGAATTGGTTAAAGAAGATTTGGAAGATATAGAACAATTTGTAGGTCAAGTCCTCAAGTCCTTATAGCCTTATAGGTTACTCTTATATGTTCACTCGGACTGGGGGGGCCAGTTCTTGTCCATCCATGATTTGATCCTTCCGGAGTCTGGTGGGCCAACGAACACTTTCAGACCAGTTTCATCTTCTAGGGCTCCCTGCAGCCTGGCAGCAAGTCCGGGGATCACGAGGCTGTTGTGGTTCACTTTATCACTAACGGCTGACTTATCCACCAGTTCTTTTACCTTACCAGCAGTGAACTGCCCTCCTGCCACACTGACTTCTACACCAAGACCCTCTGTGTCCAGTACGAGTACCCAGGCATTTATTCCTGCACTGGCCAGGTCGCTCTCCACAGTGTAGTAGGTCAGGGCAAAGTTGGTAGTTATGAACACCGGAGAGTTCTCATCTGGGCTATTGGTCTGCTTTAATCCGGGTTCAACCTGTACAGGCGTTCTGGGGTCAGTATAGATGTTGGCCTTAAGGGTTATTGCCGGTATTACCGAATAAGGCTCCAGGCTTCTGAGGATCATTACGTCTCCGTATTTGACAATGAAGATGCTGGTGATTATGGACTCCCAGTAAGCCTTGGTCACTTCATCGGCATCTATAAGCCAGGCTGAGATGGGGGTAACCATCAGTGGATAGCTGACCTCCTCATCTCCATCCTTTACCATTGCCGTTCTTCTGAGAGTTATTATTCTCTCATAAGTATCCTTGAGTCCTTCACCAACAGGCTCGGTAACGGGATCCAGCACGACATCTTTAACCCCATTCTGGCTGAAAGTAACGGCCAGACTCTTTAAGGTATCGAGATCTTTCTCCCTGATTGCCACAGGAACTTTATATTCCCTAACAAGTTCCAGGAACTCCTTCCAGTTCTCCTGAGTGGCGGCGTAGACCAAGGGCCTTTCATCAGCAGTCTCCTTCAATGCTTCCCTGATACAATTTGCATTTAGAGAGACCAGTACCATGGGTTTACCATATCCCTTGACTTTCTTCACTGCCTTTCTGAATGTGGACGGGTCTTCTGAAGTGCATCTGATGGCGATGCCGTCGAGGGTAAGGTAGCTTCCCACATAAAATTTCTTGAACTCCACCACCATGCTGCACCTATCATCCAGCTCTTTTTCGCTCATGGTGTCCCATACATCGTAGAAAAAGGCTGTGGGGTTGAAATAGGTTAAATCGTGTCTGTGAAGGACATCTTCTCCTCCTATCTTAAGACTGTCTTTTCCGATGGAAACTTCTCTGATTTCAGGAGAGGTTAGCTCTATAAGCTCATCCAGCTTTTTCTTGGCCTCAGGATCTTTTTCTGCTTCTTCAACCAGAGGAGTGCAATCGGTAGGATAGGTGCTCCTGTCGATGATTTGGGCGGCGAAGCTCATGCAGGTATCATAACCACACTCTTTGCAATTTGTCTTGGGCAAATACTTGTAGATTTCAAGTGGGCTTTTTAGTTTCATGTTTTACTCCTCCATAGTGATCCATTCATCAGGTTCAGGAACATCGGTTTCTTTGAGCTCTCCTCTCAGGGTGGATAGAGTTTCCTTCAGTGCTGCCACAGCACCCGGGTGCATCATCATGAACATGTCCACTCCTGCCAGGGCAAGAGATACTCCAGTTATAATCTCCCACATGGGCCCTCTCAGCTCTCTGGGGCCCCACGGCGTGTCCTCTTCGGAGGGTGACTCTTTCATCCAAGCCTCTCTGGCACCCCACGCGTTGGTGGTGCCGCTGGACATGGGGAACAGCAGGTCGTCGTCTCCTTTTAAGGCGCTCAGCCTGATCCTCTCCATATTGGTAAAGGCGTAATCAAGACCATACCCCAGTGCAGCAGTAGTGGGGTCCATTATGATTTGCTCTGGAGGCAGTTTGGCCCTCCTCAGGAGGTACCTGTTGAGGGTCTTCTGATTGTTTATGTCCATCTGAGTCCAGGAAAGGACAACATGCCCGTACTCCTTTGCTGCGTTGGCAATCCTCTCCCAGTCCATGTCAAGAGTTGCAGAAGCCAACAGCATTCTCTCGCCTTCTCCCACTTCGGCAGCCTTCTCCAGCACTTCAGGGTCTTTATCCTTGTTTCCACTTCCTCCTATCACCAGGGGAACGTCAACAGCCTGAAGAACATCCTCTATTACCCCCACGGCTTTGCTCGCTGGGGTGTCCTTGATATAAGGGTCGGTGCTGACCATATGGATAGTGATGAGGTCCGCACCGTACTCGTTCACGGCCTTCTTGGCCCATTCGGCGGGATCGTCCATCACATCCTCGTAATGCTCTCTAACCGCCTTGGGAAGGGTGATGTTCATGTCAAAAATGTCCATGGTGACGGCAGGGGGATTGGGCTGAGAAGCGTCAAAAAGGTAGAATGGAAGGCTTTTTTCCCCACCAAGAGTTACCACAGACTTTCTGGTGCCGCCTTCATCCTTCTTGGCCCCCAGTTTTACTTCCTGAATAACACCAGGGTATTCAGCTATATAGGGTTTGAATTGTGATTCGATTAGCCTCAACTCTTCAGCCGGCTTGGCCCCAGCAGGAGCTGGTGGAACTGAAGGCTTCACGGGCTCAGGCTGGGGCACAGCTCCCGCACCGAAAGAATATCCCAGCAATTGTGATGCTCTGGATAGGTGCTGAGCCGCCATACCGAGCTCTTTACCCAGTTCATATAGCAATGCTGGAGATATTGGACCCATAGAGTCAAGATCTATCTCCAGGTCGCCTTCAATTTTAACACCTTCTAAACTATTGACATCGTATTTTTTAAGAAGCTCTAAAAGTTCTTCAATGGTCATGTTGATCACCAATAAAAGCAAATAATTCTCCAATTTGTTTATTAAATTTATTATCTTCTAGCAGTCTTACCACTGGTTTTCCTTTATATTCAAGCTCTTCAATTTCCTCCAGATAAGGCATTACTCCCAGAAAACCCATATCTTCCTCATCAGCGAAATCCTTTATCATCACATCCTTATTGGAGTTCACCCGATTCCCCAAAAGGCAGATCTGATCAAATTTAAGGCCTAAACTGTGGGAAGAGTCCTTGATCCTTTTCGCTGTTGCCAGACCCTTTCTGGAGGAGTCAGTAACTACCAGTATATAATCAGCTCCTTCAATGGTTTTCCTGCTGAAGTGCTCTAAACCTGCCTCGCAATCGATCACCACCACATCGTAGTTCGTCAGCAGTTTTTTCAGAACTCCTTTGAGCAGATTGTTCACAAAACAGTAGCAGCCCTCTCCTTCTGGCCTCCCCATGACCAGCAGGTCAAAATCATCAGCTTCATAGATGGTTTCGCCATATATTTTGCCCTCTACCCAGGCTTCTTTGGAGATGGCACCCAGCTCATCTCTTTTTTCCTGAAATAATTCTCTAACCTGACCCAGTGTTTTATAATCGCTAATGCCCAGAGTCTCCGGCAAGTTGGAGTCCGGATCGGCATCGACAGCCAGCACTCTCTTATCCTCCGAAAAATAATTCAGCAGCAGTGCCGATACAACAGTCTTGCCTGTACCTCCTTTTCCTGTCACTGCAATTACTGTCAATTGCTTTCCTCCTTTAAGCTTACTTCTTCTCTTCTTCCTTTCTGGAAATGATCACTTTGTCAATTTGGATTTTGGCATCCTTTATGACCAGCTTTATGCCTCCTCCACCACCTTGAGGGATAGAAGGCATCTGGAACTGAGGCTGAGATTGAGGTTGGGCCTGAGGTTGGGCCTGAGGTTGAGGTTGTTGAGTTGCGGCAGATGCTGGTCCTTCTGCGCCGGCGGATACTTCCTCTACTGCTTCACCTTTAGCTTCTTCTTTCTCTCCTTCCCAGCCTTCGGTTATCTGCTCGCCATCTACGTCTCTGACAATCCCTTTCACCACGGGATGATCCTGTTGCTTCAGGAAATCGCTCAATTCCTCTATGCTTTTTACATTACCATCAGTAGCTATTTTGTCCTTGATATCTTGAGGAATGTATCCGTCTATCCTCTGCTTAAGATCCTCCGGCATCCAGGTTATCCTTTTCCACCCACCGTCAGCTTGAATGAATTTGCCACTTCTGAAGTAGCTCATTCCAATTCCCAGAAATCCTATGATCTGGTTTCCGCCTCCTGTCTGGCCAGCCATGGTGGAAAATGTCAGGCCATTGGGAGCGGGCTCGGAATAACCTCTGTGCAGGAATCCTATGCCGTCAACTTCGGGCATGTAGAATCCTATAACTTCGAAACAACCACATGAAGTATGTGGGTATTCAAAGAAGGAGTGGAGCTTTACTTTATCTACCCCACCACCGCTTTCTTCTCTGGCGAACTCATCCACACCGGTGTACTCCCCGCCAATGGGGTCAATAAGATCCCCCTTGGGAATGGCTTTGTTGGGACCCTCAGGATCCACTTTAGCTGCTGCTCTCCCATCGAACCAGGTAATAGCACCACAAAGGGATGGTCTGTCAGGTGATATTACACACACGTTGGCGGGGGCAAAGCTCTGGCACAGAGTGCAGGAGTAGAACTCATCCACATCCTCATCGTGCAGGGTTTCCACTCTGGCGTCCCTTTCCTCGTAAATGGGGCGGGCATATTCTTCCAGTAATCTCTCCACCATATCTTTATCAGTGACGTATACAGCCTCAATTTTCTCTATAAAGGGCATCTCGTTCTTGAAGAGTAGCATGGTTGCCTGAGCTATTCGATTAAGGCTGTTCAATCCCTTTTTCACCGAATCCTTGTTGAGCCTCACCCAGACATCGTACCTCTGATTGAGATGCATATAACCTTCTATAAAATTCTGAAAATCGTGGTTCCTTCTCTCTACCACAGGTTCAATGTCGGTATCCAGTTGAGAGCCTGCAATGTAGTATATCATGGCGTAGGGATAGCGACTGCCTTCCTCAAGCTCATCAACATCTTCTCCAACTAGAGTGGATTTCATGTCCTCTACCTGGTCTTCAGGGAGGTTGACCACCAGTTCAAAGCCCACTCCTTTGGGACCTGCCAGCTCGGCAAACATATCTCCTTTTCTCACTCTTTCCCCTTCATGCATGGGTGAAATGTCAAAAGGAAACTCTTCTTCTCCTTTAGCCTCTTTCTTCTTAATTCCATCCGGTATTTCTATCTTGCTTCGTTCCAAAATTACACCCCCTCACAGCTCACTAATCAATTCTTCCAGCAGTTTATAATGCTCTTCCTCCACGAGATTAGGAAAAGTGTATGAAGCGTGAGGTTGATACAAACGGTCGATACTGAGAGTGGTTATATCCGAGAAGTGTTTCAAAGCGGACAACATTCTGGAAAGGAAATACGGCTCGATCCCCAGATAAAGAACCACATCATAAGGTTTACCGCTGAAACCGGTCCAATCCTTATCCAGCATGTACTGAGTGACGTGGTGAAGGGTAAACACTTTAGATTCCAATTCCGCCCCATTCTCCAGAAGGGGCTTGCTGGATGCACCGGTAGCGATAATAGGTATCCCTTTGCTGTTTATTTTTAGAGCATATTCCAACAATCTCTCGTCTTCCAGAATCTTTCCTCCAGTTATTAGTACAGGGTTTTCTGCTCTGTTGGCCAGAGTAGCCATCACTTTAGGTCTTACAGAAATTGCTTTTTCCACCTGCACGTCAGCGACGTCAAAAGGAACATCTAAACTCATTATTTACCACCCGTGTATTTTTGATAAACTTCCTCCATGAGAGTGGGATTGTATCCCGGGTCATAAAGTCTTATAGGCCCTTCAACTATCTTCTTCCTATCCCAGTCTATCTTCCACTTGTGCTCTTCCTCCAGCATTCTGAGAAGTTTGTCCCTTATCTTGACGGGGAGGTCAGCTTCACTTCTTATGTAAAGGTGCCAGTCGTCAGGGAAATCGCCCAGATATTTTTGGGAAAGCTCCAGATAATGGGTCATCTTGATCTGTCTTCCCAAATATGTGTCCGCAGGTCTGAGACATAGTCTTGCCATCTGGATTATTGCTTCCTCCTTCGTCTCGGCGGCTAGCAGCAATGCATCGGGACACGGCTCTGTATAGACTTTCTGTCTGGTCTTAATATCGTAGCTCCACCACTTTTCTTTTTTCCACAGCTTGCCTATGTAGGCTCTGCGGTACTTGGTAGTGTGAGGACTACCCACCACTGGTATACCCAATCTGTTGAAACCGGTTGCGATGGCCGCAGCTTTCTGGCTGTAGGCACCCCATGCCAGCCCGCAGGCACCAACTCGATTGAGAGTATAATCAGCAATTTCAGTGTAATTGGCCCTCAAAGGCCTTAAAGCGAATATATTGGCGATCTTGATAGCTGCAGAGCTAATATGGGCGTTGGCCACACAGCTGCCCACGTTGGATAAGCAGCCAGCGTCGAAATCACCTGGATATTGTTCGTAAAGGGAGCTGCCGTCTTTTCTCATTCCTATGTCCATAGCGTGGCAGCCTGAAGTAACCACAATATACTTTCTTTTCAGAAACTCTTCCAGAATTTCAGCAAGCTCATCTCTATCTCTGGGATAATTGGGACAGCCTACAGCAGCAATTACTCCCGGTATAGTCCCCATGACAATGGGCTGACCAACATTCCTTATTTCTGTATCCTGTATAGGACCTCTACCTGCCCTCATTTTTCCTGTTCTGGTAATTAGATTATCGTAGCTGGCCTTCATTATGATATCCACAATCCTGATACTCCTGGGGCAGGCCTGCTCACACTTTCCGCAGGCAATACACTCGCCCTCGATCTCCTGGAAGCGGGTAAGGTCACCTTTCTTGGCATCGGTCATGGCAAGATCTATTCTCAAGCTGTTGGGACAGGAGAAAACACATTCAGGCTTATCTTTACACTGCAAACATCTGCTTGCTTCTGCTATTGCATCTTCCAGAGTATAACCTTGAGCTACTTCTTCAAAGTCCTTTATTCTCTCCTTTTCGTCCCTCTCGGGCATGGGATTCTTGGTCTTTCGCAATCTATTCACCTCTGAAGTATTTATTTACCCTCATAAGACTCTACGGCAACTTCTTCCTCCTCTTGATAGGTAGCCAGTCTTTTCATCAGGATGTCAAAGTTGACCTGGTGAGCGTCAAATTCGGGACCGTCAACACAGGCAAATTTGGATTCTCCTCCTACTTCTACTCTACATCCTCCACACATACCAGTGCCATCGACCATTATAGGGTTCAAACTGGCTATAGTCTTAACCCCATAAGGTTCAGTGGTTTTGGCCACGAATTTCATCATTATAGTCGGGCCCACAGTAACCACTTTAGCTATGTCCTTCCTTTCTTCCAGCAAGTCCTTCAACGGATCTGTAACCACACCTTCTCTTCCATAAGAGCCGTCATCAGTAGTGACTATAAGCTGGTCACTGATCTCTTTCATTTTGTCTTCCCACATGAGCAAACCTTTAGTCCTGGCACCTATAATGGAGATCACTTCATTGCCCAGTTGCTTGGCTTTCCTGGCTATAGGATAAACAGCGGCTATTCCCACTCCACCACCAACGAAAATCATAGTTCCTTCATTTTCGTAAACGTGGGATGGATTGCCCAGAGGACCTATAAAGTGAGCAAGGGTATCACCTGCTTTCAATTTCCCCAGCTCAATAGTACTTTTACCTACCATGAGATAAACTATAGTAATCGTTCCTTTTTCTCTATCAAAATCTGCTACGGTAAGAGGAACTCTCTCACTCTTTTCATGGATCATTACTACTACAAATTGTCCTGGCTCAGTCTTCCTGGCTACTAATGGGGCCTCCACGATCATTTCCTTGGTATTTTCACCAATTTTTCTATTTTTTAAGATTTTAAACATTTTTCACACCTCTCAACAGATTATCTATAGCTTCAGCAGCTTTCCTGCCCGCTCCCATGGCGGAGATAACGGTTGCCGCTCCCGTAGCAACATCACCACCAGCATAAACACCCTCACGAGAAGTCTTACCCTCCTGGTTCACTATAATGGTTCCCTTCCTCTCATTAACATCCAGACCGGGTGTGGTCTGCATGACAACAGGATGAGGTCTCTGACCAATAGCGATCACCACCTGATCAATGTCCATCAAATAATTGCTGCCCTCGATTGGTTCTGGACGCCTCCTCCCCGAGGAGTCGGGCTCACCCAACTGCATCTCCATCAACTCGATCTGCTCAACCCTATCATCACCAATGAACCTCACAGGATTATTGAGATTGAGGAAATGAATACCTTCCTCCTTAGCTCTCTCTATCTCCTCTAAACGAGCAGGCATCTCCTGCTCACTTCTTCTGTAGATAATGTAAACATCCTCAGCGCCAAGGCGTAGGGCGCATCTGGCTGCATCCATAGCCACATTGCCTCCCCCAATGACGGCCACCCTCTTCCCCACTTTTATGGGGGTTTCGTATTCGGGGAATTTGTAAGCTTTCATTAGATTGACTCTGATGAGGTACTCATTTGCAGAGTAAATGCCCGCCAGATTTTCACCTTCCAATCCCAAGAAGGCAGGCAGTCCAGCCCCAGTTCCCAGGAAGACCGCATCATACTCTTCAAGGAGGTCATCCACGGTCATGGTCTGCCCTATGATCACGTCGGTTTCAATTCTGGCGCCCAGTCTCCTGACATAATCCACTTCTCTTTTAACTATATCTTTGGGTAACCTGAATTCGGGTATGCCGTAAACCAGAACCCCACCCGGCTCATGTAAGGTTTCATAAATGGTCACGTCATGCCCCTTCTTGAGGAGGTCAGCAGCACAGGTGAGGCCCGAAGGCCCTGAACCGACTATGGCAATCCTTTTGCCCGTTTTTTCTTCGATTTCGGGTATCTCTGCACCCTTCTCCAGCTCCCAGTCGGCCACGTATCTCTCCAGCCTACCAATGGATACTGGCTCCATTCCTTGCTCGTTCAGTGTACAATACATCTCACATTGGGTTTCCTGAGGGCACACCCTTCCACAGATAGCGGGCAAGCTGTTGTCTTCTTTCAATATCTTGGAAGCTTTATCCATATCTCCTTCAATAATACATCTGATGAACCCCGGAATGTCAACTTCCACTGGACAGCCAGTTATGCAGTTCTTGCATGTAGTGCACTTCTCCACTTCTTCTTTCAGCTCTTCATCACTGATGAATGCAGTTCTACCGTCCCTTGATTCGGCCATCTTTTGAGCAACCCTTACAGCTACTTCGCCAACTTTGTCCGGATCCTTTATCAGAGCCCCTTTACTTCCGCTCAGGAGGTCATTGATAATAGTATCTTGGTTATCACTGGTCCTATCCTTAAGACCTCTCGCCGCTGCTTCAGAGGAGGCAATAACGGGAATTCCCAGTTTGGAGCATTCTTCAAGGGTATCTGCTCTAATACACTGCTCGTCCGTAACCACCACATGAGGATAAGCAGACCTTATGGCTCTCAACTCGTAGCTCAGAGTGCCGGCAATCTTGGCATGGGGATTGTATCTGGTAGTGTCAATGGCAGTGCAGCACAAACCCGCTATTTCATAATCTTCTTCCAACCCGTTCTGAACCAGATAATCGTTAATATTTCTTGCAGGCAATACATTGTGCCCGATAACAAGTATGACCGGTTTTTCGCTTTCTATAGTTCCAAAGCCGATATCCACAAGTGAAGCTTCAGGCTCTCCCTTGGGATAATTGAATACAGCGATCTGCGCCAGATCGGCCACTTCCATAGCCACATGATCCAGCATCCCTACCTCAAGAGCTTTGGACTCATAATCAATATAATCTTCTTCTTGGCCCGTGTGAGTGGTGTGCAGCACTCTGACCAGACCCTGCTCAACATACTCCAGGACTTGCTCTAAATCCCCTATCTTTTGGGGTCTAATTCCGTAAACAAGCCTTATATTAGGGGCTTCAACATTAACCTGTTTTCCCATCTCTATGGGGTGATCATGACCAAAATTTTCCACAGCATATTCAACCAGATGTCTCCCATGGGAGGCGTGAGCAGAGGCACCCATCAAACAGGCTATAGTTACCAGCCTTGACTTTTGAGTTTTTAAGTCAATTCCACAAGCTCCTTCCCTATTTTCGGACAGCTCACAGGGGCCCATGGTACATAAGTTGCAGAAATCCTGCATGGGAGCATAAAAAGGCTCATATCTGTCCATGAGCTTCCTATCCCACTCTCTCAAATCAAGTATGTGGGGTTCAGGGGTAGGGCCCTCCGGCTCTTCCCATTCCTTATCTTCTTCGATAACTTTACCGATTCTTATACTGATGTTGCGGAGCTCATCCAGTACGAAATCTCCTTCTCTCAGCTCAAAACTCATTTCTATCCTCCTGTTGGTTTGTATTTACTACTGCAGGTTAATATCATGTTGTGCACCTCATTCTGACATTATTTAATATTTTGTTTCTGCCCTTAACTCAGTCATATATAGTTTTCTATTCAACATTATCAATCATGCATTTTTTGTTTATGTGTGTTATATCACTTTTTCTGTTGAGTTCATCCATGTTACCCCTACGTCAATTATGAATTATAGGTAATATATCTGTAATTCACATTGAACCCAGTATGTGAGATAATGGAGTGGGAGGCGAATCGGTAACTTCGAAGTTGGCATGAAATCTCTTGTAAGAGTTAAAACCTACAAGATAACTGGAGTAGATGCCATTGGGTATGGTCGGTTTGCCCGCATCTTCCGAGACCTTGATGAGCAGGTTGAGTGATCTCCCTTGCGCAGATAGCTTTAGAGTCTGTCCTACCTTCAAACCATTTTTCCTGGCGAATTCTGAATTAATATAAATAACTGGAGTTTCAGAGTCTTCGCCCTTGTTGAATTCCACTTCCTCCGTGTGGAACAGGTTTCTGGCGACCACAACTTCCGTCTCTGATTTCTGGATGAATTTGCCGAACTTGGGCATACTCAGACTCCCTCCAGTAATTTCTGGAGAACGAACTCATCATTTATATCATTCTCGAATACAGGTTCAAGCCCAACCCTTACACCATCACTTCTTATCATCGTTCCTCCAGCCTCCACCCCGGATAGGGCGGAAGGTACGACTACGTTGGAAATTTTTTCAGTATAGGTTCTCCGGGGATCCACAAGAATGGTATTGATGTGAGATAACTCCTTTGAAATTTCAAAAGGCAAGGAGTTCACAGGATCAGAGCCGATTATCAAGACCGTGTCAGGCTTATTCTCTCTTAAAAGATTGCTGAACTCAAATTCATCTGCTGATCTGTTCTCTGCAAAACTGTATCTGTTGACGTACCCCGTTTTTTCTTTCAACATTTCGTTGAAGCCCCTCATATTGGAGTGGGAGCCTGCAGGCATGAAATAGACGTTTGATATCTGATTTAGCTTTTCCATAAACTCCCTGAACAAGCCGTAATCTCCGTTCAACCCGTATTTCAAACCCAGACCACCGAATATAACCGCGTCGCCCTTCTTCAGCTCCCTCATTACTCTGGCAACCTTATTGGTGTACTCACCTGCTGACTTCCCATCTATGAAGTTCATAAAAGCGTTTATAAGCTCAGAATCGGACTCGACCTGAAAGAAGATGCTTTCCCTTTTTACCAGCTTGGATGTGTGGGTGCTTCTGGTATCAACAATAACCAGAAATCTGTCCTCTTCATAGCCCCTTGACCGGTTCCTGCCTCTGGGATAGTAAGAGTAGCGGGACATGTGCCTTGGAAGGCTGTGAAAGGGATTGCTTCCCCAGTAAATGATGGTATAAGCGTTGTCCCTCACCTCATCAAGTGTAGTTGTAGGGAGGTCATTATTCAAGCACATCTCCACAAAATCACCCAGACAAAAGGATGAACAGTCGTCAATGAAAGCCTGCTTCTTCTCTGCCAGCTCGATGGCGAGCTTCTGGGCTTCAATTGTTGTGTTATCCATACCATAAACAGCGAGGTTGCTGGAGTCAGCAATTAGCTCAGATGCAGTGGATATGGCTTCTTCCACCTCTATCTGCTGTCCTTCGACTAATGGAGATGCTCTTCCCACATTATAATTCTTTATAATGGCAGCTCCTCTTCTACAGGCATTTTTTACCTTCAAACCATCACTGGATTTATCAACTACTATATCATCGCAAAGACACGAGCAACCGGGGCAGGTAGTTTCCAGTTTTTGCATTTTATCTTATTCCTCCAGGAACTTTATGGCGTCAGTAGGGCAATTCTCCCTGCAGGCGACACATAATATTCTGTTCTTGCCGTATCTTTTACACGAATTCATGTCCACTACTTTGACCACACCTTCCTCAATTACCAGGATAGGGTTATCGATAGTAGGCCCTCTACCGGAGCCCATACCCTGAGGATCATCCATAACGTGAACCGGACATAATACTACGCAGTTGGCGCAACCCGTACACAAATCCTCGTCCACGATCAATCCAGTTTCTGTAGCCCTTTCCAATGGCTCCAGCAACTCGAGAAGTTTTTCCCGCTGCTTTTTGTATTTATCCTCTTCAAATAAAGGAGTGCATTCTTCAATACTTTTTTCTCGATTGATTACCTTGAAGGCAAAGCTCATGCAGGTGGCTTCTCCACAAATTTTGCAGTTTGTTTGGGGCAACAATTTGAAAATCTCCATTGGCTTGGGCATTGAAGAGTATAACGAATAATAATTTTAAATATTTTTGGGAGGAAAGATTGGGGAATCGGGCCCAAGAGAACCATCTTACCCGAAGAGAGAATGATAAAAATAAAAAAATATAATAATAAATTATTCAACCAGATCGAACATCCTGGCGTTATTATCAGCTATTTGCTTAATAGCGTCTATAACCTCCTTGCCTTCTTCACCTTTAAATAAATGTCTATATCTTTTCTGCATCTTAAGATAATCCTCAACTGGTCTCCTTCTGACCTTCATTACGTCATTTATTTCTCCATCGACCATCTCGTAGTTGACCCATAGGCACGTCTCTACAGCCAGCTTGGCTACTTCAACGGTCTTTGAGGTGTCAAAACCCCATCCTGTTGGACATGGGGTATGAACATGAATGTAAGATAAGCCTGTTTCTGATGCTTTCTTCACCTTATTGTAGAGGTCCCCTGGATAAGCTATGGAAGCGGTTGCTACATAGGGCACTCCATGAGCAGCAGCTATAGAAGGTATATCCTTTTTATAAAAGGCGTTGCCCATGCTCAGCTTGCCGGCTGGGGATGTTGTGGTGTGGGCCGCGTAAGGTGTTAGGCTGCTCCTCTGGACACCAGTATTCATGTAAGCCTCGTTGTCAAGGCATATGTAGATCACCTGATGACCTCTCTCCAGCATTCCCGATAAAGAGCCAAAACCAATATCGGCAGTTGCACCATCTCCAGCGAAAACAACTATATTTGTATCCTTGTTCAATCTCTTCATGGCTGCCTCAAGGCCGCTGGCCACAGCAGGACTATTCTCAAAAAGCATGTGGATGGTGGGAACTCTCCAGGCAGATTTTTCATGCTGAGTGGAGAACACCTCTACGCAACCTGTAGGAAGACAAACAATGGTATCCCTGCCCAGCACTTTCATGGCAACTCTAACCGCTATAGCCTCACCACACCCAGGGCAAGCAGTATGACCAGGAACAAATAATTCTTCTTCCGGAAAAGCAGACACCATATGGATCACTCCTTTAAGCTTACCCACTCAATTTCAGGTTTCTCTTGCTCCATCTTTGAATCACTTAGGTTGTCCACAATATTCTGGACATTCTGGATGGTGATGTCCCTGCCGCCAAGTCCGGCAACAAAACCCTTGACAGGGACATCCACTACCGACTTGACCTCGGAGAATAAAGGTCCTTTTAATCCATAGCTGAAGGATTTGTCTATTACCCCTACTCTACTCACATCCTTAACCGCCTCTCTCAACTCTTCTTCAGGGAAAGGCCTGAATGACCGGATTCTGATCAGAAAGCAATCCATACCCGGATCCATATCCTCAATTGCGTCTTTTATGGTCCCACAAATTGAGCCCATAGCGATCAAAGCCACATCTGAATCCGAGTTACCATAGCACTCGATTAGGCCATTTCCATAGCTCCTACCAAATATACTGCCGTATTCCTTATTTGTTTTCATAATTGTTTCTTTGGCATTATCCATAGCTCTCTGCTGCTGGTATTTGAACTCCATATAATCATCCGGGGTAGCATAAGCCCCCAGCGTTAGTGGATTGCTGGTGTCAAGTTTATGATCCACATCAAAAGGGGGTAGGAAATCATCTACATCGGATTGGTCCGGTATCACGGCCGGCTCATAGGTGTGAGTTAAGAAAAAACCATCCATACACACCATCGCAGGAAGCATGACCTTATTTTTCTCTGCAATTTTAAAAGCCTGAATAGATAGATCAACAGCTTCCTGAACTGATTCCGCATAGAACTGGAGCCAGGAAGTATCCCTCTGCGACACGGAATCCGAATGATCGTTCCATATATTAAGGGGAGAATTTAAAGCCCTATTTGCTACTACCATAGTAATCGGCAGGCGCATACCAGACACAGCATGTAACACCTCGTGCATTAGAGCCAGTCCCTGTGATGAGGTCGCTGTGAATGATCGGACACCACAAGCTGTTGAACCTGCCACCACAGAGAGTGCGGAGTGTTCGGATTCCACATTTATGTATTCAGCATCCAGCTCTCCGTTTGATATAAGGGATGAAAGTTTCTCCACTATGTGGGTCTGGGGGGTGATGGGGTAAGAAGCGATTACTTCAGGCCTGCACAAAGCGATACTGTCGGCAACTGAATGGGAGCCTTCCTGCACCACATAATTTCCTTCCTTTAACAGGTAGCTCATTCCATCTCCACCTCCATTTTTATCACTCCTGAGGGGCATACTTCAGCACAAATGCCGCATCCCTTGCAGTAATCGTAATCGGGCTCAAAGAACCCATCTTCATTGAGGACCATACAGCCTTCGGGACAGTAAATCCAGCAGAGGGCACATTCCATACATGTAAGCTCGCATTGGTCTTCCTGAGGGCACACTCTCCCACAGATAGCGGGCAAATAGTTTTGCTCCTTTATGATTTCTGCTGCTTTCTCCAGATTATGTTCTTTTACACGTTCGATGAATTCAGGGATGTTAACTTCCACCGGGCAGCCCTTGATACACATGGGCTCAATACACTGCAGGCAGCGCTCTGCCTCACTTAAAGCATCCTCCCATGAATAGCCTAATGCTACTTCCTCAAAGTCATTCACCCTTTCTTCTAATTCTCTTTCTGGCATGGGAGTCTTAGCTTTTCTGTGCTTTTCTACTACGTACTCCCTCATAATTATCCCCTCAACAACCTGTCTATAGCTTCTGCAGCTTTCCTGCCCGCTCCCATGGCGGAGATAACGGTTGCCGCTCCAGTAGCCACATCACCACCAGCATAAACACCTTCTCTGGAAGTCTTACCCTTGTTATTTGTAATTATGGTCCCCTTCCTCTTATTAACCTCCAGACCGGGTGTGGTCTGCATAACAACGGGATGAGGCTTCTGACCAATGGCGATAACCACCTGATCGATGTCCATGGTGTAGTTGCTACCCTCTACGGGAATGGGTTTCCTCCTTCCTGAGGAATCGGGCTCACCCAGCTGCATTTTGACCAGTTCTATTTGCTCCACCTTATCATCACCAATGAACCTGATAGGATTATTGAGGGCCAAGAACTTAATGCCCTCCTCTTTAGCTCTCTCTATTTCTTCCAGCCTCGCAGGCATCTCCTGTTCGCTTCTCCTGTAGATGATGTAAACATCCTCAGCACCTAGACGAAGAGCACAACGAGCAGCATCCATAGCCACATTACCCCCACCAATAACGGCTACTCTCTTACCCACCTTTATGGGGGTATGGTATTCGGGGAACTGGTATGCCTTCATCAGGTTAATTCTAATCAGATATTCGTTGGCTGAATAGACGCCTGGCAGATTCTCTCCCTCTATCCCTAATAAGGCTGGAAGGCCTGCTCCCGTTCCCAGGAAGGCAGCATCATATTCTTCAAGCAATTCGTCTACAGTCATGGTCTGTCCGATGATCGCGTCAGTTTCTATGTTCACCCCCAACTTTTTAACGTAATCCACTTCTTCCCGAACTATGTCCTTGGGCAATCTGAACTCGGGTATACCGTAAACCAGAACTCCACCCGGTTTGTGAAGGGTTTCATAGATGGTTACGTCATGGCCTTTCTTGGCCAGGATCGCGGCACATGTAAGTCCAGCTGGCCCTGACCCCACAATAGCTACCTTCCTACCTGTCTTTTTTGGGGTTTTGGGCATCTCTACTCCCTTTTCCAGCTCCCAATCGGCCACAAATCTCTCCAGCCTGCCAATAGCCACAGGCTGATGGTTTCTCTTGCATTTGGTGTTATCATGAACTGGGAGATAATTTCTCCATCCTCCTGTCTTGTTCTTAAGAGCTAAAGCTGGTTCCGTAGCTAGATCAGGCATCAGACCACCTTTTCATGGGCGTTTTTAACTGCCTGGACGTTCAAATCCCGGATCTTACCACTAAATTTCTCTTCAACGGACTCTATAACTGAATTTAGGGAAGTTACTCCCAGTCTTGAAACTGCTCCCAGCATTACTGTATTGGCTATTGGCTTGCCAATGGTCTTTAGAGCAAGTCCTGTAGCATCGACTGTTTTTATTTCGTGAGTGTTGACGTTAAGCTCCGATGGATGTTTTGAGGAGTTTATGAGTACATAACCATCTCTCTTGATTCCCTGTAAAACGTTATTATGGGATAAAAGTGATGCGTCCTGAATTACCACTATATCGGGATTGTAAACCTTGCTTCTTAATTTAACTGGTTCATCATCTACCCTACAAAATGCCTGTACCGGGGCCCCCCTCCTCTCTACTCCAAAAATGGGGAAAGCCTGACTATACTTTCCATCCTTGAATGCAGCCTTTGCCAGCAGTTCAGCAGCTGTGACATTCCCTTGTCCCCCTCTACCATGAAATCTTATCTCCAACATCTTATCATCCCGGTTTAATTAGACCGATCCTTCTAGTCCCTCGGCAACTCTCTTAGTACGTTCTCGGTTTTCACATCAAACCCCAATTCTTCTAGTCCCTTAGCAAATTTATTGGCCATTTTTTGGTCGGTGGTCAGGAGTTTTGCCCTTACTATCCACACCAGTTCTTGTTCTTCAACTTCCTTTTCTAACTCACCTTCCATTTTTTCCAATAATTTCATGATTAATAATGTAACTTCGACATATATATAATTTACCTTAGATAATTACCTAATCATATCTTATATTTGAAATAACAATATTTAAAAACTAAATAATCTCTTATACTGCTATTCTAAATGTTTAATCATTATGTTTAATGCCTTTTTTGGTCATATTATTAATGATTAAACATGTCTAATTTGGCTTACCTATTCGTCGATTGTCAAAAAATTTCGATTTTAGTAAAATAAACCATCGACAACCAGAAATGCGTTCTGTAGGGGTGAATCATAATTACTTGTATACCTTCTGATCCCCTCTCTACCCCATCCTGCCAGTAGATTTTCTTAGAATTTACATAGAAGATACGTTAGAGAGATGTTGAGCGCAACGAAACACCTCGGTGTTCGATAACAATTTTTCTGAAGTTCACTATTGTCTTCCTAATCTCCTCTCTACCCTTCTAATATATATAATTACTAATAGTTGGTTTCCATCTCTGCTTGCAGGTTCTTTAGAATTTGGATTAGACGATTTATTAAGGATTTAGAGCTAAGCGAAAGTTGACAGTCCCAATAAAAATAAAGAGATTATTTGAGGTATGGGAGGTCTTTAATCCATGGGAAGTCTTCTTGCATTTTCTTGATGGATGCTTCGACCTTCTCTCTGGGGTATTCCCACGGCTTCAAGTTGCCCTCGAAGTACTCATTGTAGGCACCCATATCAAAGTGTCCGTGGCCGCACAGGTTGAATAGGATGACTTTCTCTTCACCGGTTTGTTTGCATCTCAATGCTTCGTCAATAACGTATCTGATGGTATGAGATGGTTCGGGGGCTGGTATGTGTCCCTCAGTCTGTGCGAACATTACTGCGGCTTCAAAGACATCTGTCTGGTCATAGGCCACAGCATCCATCTCTCCTTCCTTAGCCAGCAGGCAGAGAGGGGGAGAGTCTCCATGATACCTTAGGCCACCGGCGTGGATAGGTGGTGGCACAAAATCGTAGCCCAGAGAGTACATGGGCAACATAGGTGTCATCTGAGCTGAATCACCAAAATCATAAGTATATATTCCTTTTGTAAGAGTAGGACAGGAAGTTGGTTCAGTGCCCACAAATTTTACGTCTTTAGGTGCTTTTCCAGATTTCTTCTGGTGATAGAAGGGGAACGTAAGTCCCGAAAAGCTGCTCCCTCCTCCTACACAACCTGCAACGATATCTGGATACTCCTCAATGGACTCGAATTGTTTTATACACTCCAGTCCCTGAACGGTCTGGTGCAGTACTACATGTCCCAGCACACTGCCAAGAGTGTACCTCACACCTTCATGAGTCACTGCCTCCTCAATGGCTTCACTTATAGCTATACCCAGACTCCCTGGATGGTTGGGGTCCTTTTCCAGCAAGCTACTCCCAAAACTGGTTCTGTCGCTGGGACTGGGGGTCACATTGGCATTCCAAGTGGTCATCATGCTCTTCCTGTAGGGCTTCTGATCATAACTGATCCTGACCATGTAGACAGTAATGTCCATATCGAACATTCTTCCCCCAAAGGCCAGCGCACTCCCCCACTGTCCAGCTCCAGTTTCAGTGCTGAGCTTGTCTATGCCCTGTTTTTTGTTATAATAGGCCTGAGCAACAGCCGTATTGGGCTTGTGAGAACCCGGTGGGCTGACGCCCTCCCATTTATAGTAGATTTTTGCAGGGGTGTTGAGCTTTTCTTCCAGCTTTACTGCCCTTATGAGAGGTGAAGGTCTCCAGATCCTGTAAACATCGCGCACTTCGTCCGGAATGTCTATCCAGCGGTCCTGACTTAATTCCTGCTTGATCAATTCCTTGGCAAAAACTCTTTCCAGCATCTCTGGTTTAATTGGCTCTCTCGTAGAGGGGTCAATAGGCGGTGGTAGCGGTTTAGGTAGATCGGGGTTTACATTGTACCATTTCTGGGGTATCTCTTCTTCATCCAAAAGTATCTTAGTCTTAGTGGACATGAGTGGAAAAGTTACTTAAACATTTAAAAAGTTAATGTATTTACCCCTATAATATCAATAATCATAGCCAGTGTAAATATGGAAGATAAACAGGAAGAAGTACAAAAAATACTGAGATCTTTATATGGGTTTGGGATTACTCATGGATATGAGGAATATACCCGTTTATCGAGAAAGCTCGTTTTGGGTTTAATAGTAAATCCCATTGCCGGAATGGGGGGACGAGTGGGGCTAAAAGGAACCAGCCCGGAGATGCTGGATGAGGCCAAAAGATTAGGAGCAGTTCCAGTAGCGCCAAATAGAGCAGTAGAGACATTAAAGGCGCTCTCAGAGCTGAAAAATGCTTTCGATTTATTAACTTGCCCGGGAGATATGGGTGAAAATGAGGCCAGGGAAGCCGGCTTCGAGCCTACAGTGATTGGCTCCACTACTACCACCTCCCACCAAACCACTGCAGAGGACACCCGGGGAGCCGCATCCATTCTATCCCAAAAAGCCAATCTCCTCCTTTTTGTGGGGGGTGACGGAACGTCTCGAGATGTTTACATCGGATTGAAATGCAACCTCCCAGTAATTGGTGTTCCCTCTGGAGTTAAAATGTATTCCGGTGTTTTTGCCATAAATCCCCAGTCTGCTGCCCAGATAATCATAAAGTTCATAAGAACTGGCCTCCCGCTGGTCACCACCGAGATAATGGATATAGATGAGGACGAGTTCAGAAAGGGTAGATTGACGGCAGACCTGGTGGGCTATCTCTCCACACCTTTCGAGCCGGGACTGGTCCAATCAAAGAAACGGGCAACTTTAAGCGATGAGCTGGAAAGCCAGATGGAGATAGCCCAATACATATCCCACAAAATGAGCGGTGACAGCGACCACCTCTACATTTTAGGGCCCGGCTCAACCGTTTACGCCCTGAGCAGAATTCTGGGGATAGAGAAAAGCCTGCTGGGAGTGGACGTCATCCACAAAGGAAGAGTGGTTGCTAAGGACGCTAATGAGGATAAGATACTTTCAACTATAGAGGGTCATCCTGCCAAGGTAGTGGTAACTCCCATCGGCGGTCAGGGTTTCTTGTTCGGGAGGGGAAATCAGCAGATCAGCCCTGATATCATCAAAAAGGTGGGAAAAGAGAACATCCTGGTCATCGCTACCACAAACAAACTTCAGCAGATGGGGAAACTGAGGGTAGATACCGGCGACTCGCAACTGGACCAGGAGCTAAAAGGAGATACCACAGTAATAACGGGGTTCAACCAGGAGAGAATCATAGAGATAGTGTAAAACAATAACCTGAAGATATCTGAAGTATTCCGTTATCCGGGAGCTCGTTTTAAGTCAAATTTGGCCACTTGATTAACTATCTTCAGTCTGGCGATCAGATATTGAGGAGGATGTACAATTCGAATACTCTTGGACTGAAGAGAATAATGAAACCAATTCCCAGAAATACTAACATGCTCCAGAACAACCAGATCCTATTGTCCAGGATCTTGTTTATATCGGATTTGCTTTCCAGTTTGATCTCTCTTTCCCTCTCAACGTAAGGAGCGCTAAAATATCTTGAATCGATGACGTATACGGCTGAGCTCAGTATGAGCCCGAAAACCGAGTAGCTGGTCATAAAACTGGAGTTTACACTGATAAGGGATAATGCCAGCGAGATAATGAACAAGAATACTATAGACAGGTAAACTATTCCGTAAGTTAGTTCCACTTTCATGTTGCCACCTTATCCTCTTTGTTTACGGGTTCTCACCGGCTACTTATTATTATCGCTATTTTGAAGGTTTTTATGGAATGAAGGTTTCATGACAAACAATCATGAAAGCGTAGATGACAAAACTATTAAATAATCTCAGCATGAGCAAAGCTTTATGAAAGAGCAGACAGAAAACAAACCTTCTAATATTTATGATATTATAAAAATGCATACTGAGTATTTTCAACAGTCAATTCCTTTGATTGCCAGCGAGAACTTGACCAGTATGGCGGTAAGAAGGTGTTACATTTCCGATTTGGGTCATAGATATGCAGAAGGAAAGGTTGGTAAAAGATTCTATCAGGGCTGCTATTATATTGATGAAATGGAAGATATTGCCATTAAACTTACCAAAGAAATATTCAATGCAGAACACGTTAATGTTCAGCCAACATCTGGTGTTGCTGCCAATATAGCGGCGTTTTTTGCTTTAACCAAGCTAAATGATACCATAATGTCACTATCAGTTCCCTGTGGTGGGCATATCTCACATGACAGGATATCTGCGGCGGGGATAAGGGGTTTGAACGTTCTCTACTATCCTTTTGATCATGATACGCTCAATATTGATGTTGATGAGACCAAGAAGATCGCTATGAGGGAAAAGCCCAGATTATTCGTCCTGGGTTCCAGCTTGATCCTGTTCCCTCAACCCGTTAAAGAGATGGCAGAGATAGCAAATGAGATCGATGCTAGAGTTGTATACGACGGAAGTCATGTCCTTGGATTGATCGCAGGTGGTCAGTTCCAGCAACCGATGAAGGAGGGAGCTGACCTATTGACCGCTTCAGCCCACAAGACCTTCTTCGGTCCCCAGAGAGCAGTCATCCTCTCCAAGGCAGAACTGGCAAAGAAGATCGATACCGCTGTATTCCCCGGAGTGGTCAGCAACCATCATCTGAATACTCTTGCGGGTTATGCTATAGCGGCCATGGAGATGAAGGAATTCGGTAAGCAGTATGCTGCTCAGGTAGTTAAAAATTCACAGAAGCTGGCTGAAAGAATGCATGAGCTGGGCTTTAACGTCATTGGGGAAAAAGTAGGGTTTACCAGATCCCATCAGGTAGCGGTGGATGTCAGTGACTTTGGCGGCGGTGACCCTGTTGCCAACGATCTGGAGAGGATGGGAATAATCCTCAATAAGAACCTGCTTCCCTGGGACAAGATAGAAGAGAGCAAGAATCCTTCGGGAATAAGGATAGGTGTTCAGGAAGTTACCAGATTAGGTATGAAAGAGAACGAAATGGAGAGACTTGCGGAGATAATCTGGGATGCATTGAATGACAATAAGGGCGAAGAAAAGATACTTGGAGAAGTGCAGGAGCTCAAGGAACAATTCAACACCATACAATATACTTTCGAAGAAACACCCGCATATAAATTTCCCGAAATTTATTAAATCATAATAAAATTGCAGAGAAAAATTTAAATTGACATAGGACAGCCCCAAGTAGAATATATAAAGAAATATGGCAAAAGCCCATGGAGAAAAATTTATATCTCCATCCAGAAAACAAGACAGAGTACTCAGAGCAGCACTAATATCCAAGAAACTCAATAAAAAACCTGTTGTGAGAACATGATGCTGGAAAAATTAGTAGAAAGAAGAGAACAACTTGAAAATGACGTGCAAGATTATGCTGCCAAAAGGGATAATCTCAATCAAGCAGCAAAGAAGTATGCAGAAGACCGAGATAAACTTAACCAAGAAGTAAAAGATTTTCTTGAGCAAGCCAAAGAGCTGAAGGTCAAAAGAGACGAGTTGAACCAGAAAGCAAAGGAAGAGAAAAGGAAGAGAACAACTATCCATAAGGAGATTGACAAGCATTATAAAGAACTGGACAAGCTAAGAAAGAATCTGGACAGGAACGGAAGGCCTCTGGGTGAAATAGAGAAAGAGATCAGGAAACTTGAATTCAAGCAACAGACTGCTGTTTTAAGTATTGATAAAGAGAGAGCATTAGTTGAGAGAATAAGCAAGCTCAAAAAAGAGCTTGAAGAGAGAAAAGAACAGCTTGAAACCCACGGTGAGTTTAAAAAGCTGTTAAATAAAATCGGCGAGTTCAAAGACGAGGCGGGCCAAATCCACCAGCAAATGCTCAAATATGTTGAAGAAGCAGACATATACCACGCAGAGATGACCAAGATGTTCAAGGAAGTTGATGAGAAGAGAGCCAAGGCAGACGAATTACATGAAAAGTTCATTTCGAGTAAGAAAGAAGCCGATAAATTGCATGCTGAAGTAATCAAAATAAGAAAGGACCTCAAGGACCTGGATAAGGTTATCAAAGCTCTCAAGACCAAACAGGTTAAGAGCAAGGAAGAAAGAGAGAGAGAAGAGCTCCACCAGAAGGCAAAAAGAGTTTACGAGATGTTCAAAAACGGGGAGAAGCTGGAGACGGATGATATACTGCTCCTGCAGAGAGCAGGATTTATCTAATTATTTGATCTTAAGTTAGTCACCCCTTTACTGCCCAGTCTTTTTTGTTGCTTTCGGCTTCCGGCCTTTGGGCCAGCAATTTTAATATTGGTCATAACCAGACTATAGGTATATGAAATGCTCTACCTGCAGTAAGGATTTAAAAGAAGACGAATCCAATAAATGGACTAAATGCTCCTTCTGTAAATCTCCCATATGCGAAGATTGTACTCACTACGTGGCTGTCAAAAAGGAAGACATTTACAAGGAATACACTGAAACCCTTCCTGTGTGCATAAAGTGTACACCCAAACAGAAAATTAAAAGAAGGCTTGCAGACATCGTAGATGAAGTATTGGGCGACTAACTTTCTTTATAGCTCTTAGTTGGATAACCTATCAATTAAGATAGGGAGATATTTAATAGGCCCAGTCCAGATGCAACGGATAGCAGACCAGCTGTTATCACCACAAACAGTACTATTTTCTGGAAAATCTCTTCTTCCACTTTATTTGCCACCTTGATACCCGATAATCCACCCAGGACCATAGCGGGGAGAAATACGATGGTATAATAGATAACCTCTTCAGTCACCAGACCGTTGAAGATGAAAGCCATGACGGCACCCACGCTCAATACCAGAAAATAAGCCACCAGATTTGCCCTGAAGGTTTGTTTTTCTACCCCCTGATTGGAGAAGAACAACACAGCAGGCGGACCACCCATGGAGGTGCTCCCGCCCAGCAGTCCACTAACGAAACCTACAGGACCAAAGGCAAGCCTCTCGTTTTCTATGGGCTTTCGAAAACCAGTTAAGATTGCTAGAGCAAACAAAGTTATTGCCCCGCCAATAAGCACTTTCAGCGTAGCGGCTTCCAGAACAGTTAGTAAATGAACCCCCACAGGGATACCTGCCAGGCCAGCAACCATCAAAGCCCATATTCTTCTCAAATCCAGCCATCTCCTGCATTCAACCAAAATGACCAAGGAGATCAGCAAACCGTAAGTCACAACCACAGGAACCACTACCTTAGGAGAGAAGAAGATAACCATTATGGGAGCCGAGATTAGAGCAAACCCAAAGCCAGTCACACCCTGGGTCAAACCGGCCAAGAATATCACAATACATCCTATCAGGATTACAGTCAGCAATTCGGCCATATATTCCTTCAGGATGAGCGGATTTAAGTAATTAAATGTTATGCTAATCTGTTAGTTCAATAATTTTTAGTTCAGTATCCACACATAGTAGTTCAGTAAGGAAGCGAAGCTGACCCATAAGATATAGGGGACCAGTAACAGACTGGCTCTTCTATCAATTCCGTAGAACACCAATATAGTGGCTAATATGGCAAACCAGAGGATGATTACCTCTATCAAGGCGTAAAAAGGGTTTTGCATCCCAAAGAACAAAATGGACCACAAAAAGTTCAGAACCAGTTGCACACCAAAGACTCCCATACTTAGCTTGACCTTTCTGTACTGTATACCCTTATCCCATACAAGAAATAGGGCTATTCCCATCAAAATGTATATAGTGGTCCATGCAGGCCCAAACACCCAGTTGGGAGGAGTGAAAAACGGTTTCTGAAGAGTCACATACCACCCGGTTATAGCAGGGGAAGTGAAGATAGAGCCGATTACACCTGCTGCCAAACAGATCCCAATAGATGCTATCAGCTTGAGTCCCCTGATAAAGTCCATTCTCCCTCATCCTCCAGTGACCAATAACTATTGATCTAAACAACTGTTGTGGATAATATATCCATTGCCGGTTAAATTTTTAATCAGCTTGTAAATATAGTTAACTATTTAACAGGGAGAAAAGCACCTTGAAAAGGTGACAGGAAGGGATTGCTATGGCCAATAAAAAGAAGGGCAAACAAAGTAAAGCTCCTCAAAAGACAACTGAGAGCAAGAAAGTTGTGACCCAGAAGAAGAGGGAGATCGGTGAAGGAGTCATAATCCTTTTATCTTTCGCAGGTTCTCTACTGGTATATCTGATATTGTACCTTATATACATCTAAAATAGTTCTAATAAAAACAGTTTAAACCTTGGGGACAGCAACTTTCAGCTATTGAGTGTATATGGTTAGGACGTCCTGGTCTTCCAGCACGTGTTCGATACTTACTCTTTGACCGTCGAATTTGGAGCTGCCCCAGACCTTGGCGTATTTGAAGTTCCTGTACATATCCTTATGGAGTTTTTTACACACATCCTCAATGGTGGAGCCCTTCTTTATGACCAGGGGATCCTCATAATCCGGTTTCTGTGAAGGTGGCTTGAGGTATATTCTTATGAAGTTGAGCTTGTTGTATATCTCCTCTATTAGAGTATCCAGATTTGTACCTTTTTCTGCGGAGATAGGTACCGTATCTTCGTCTTCCACTTCCATTTCCCCCAGATCAGTCTTATTTACAGCGGTTACAGAGGGTATGTAGACCCTGTTCTTCAGGATGGAATCTATTAGCTCGTCAACAGTGATATTATCCCTCACCACCACATCTGCATTATGTATTTTGTACTCTTTCAGTATTCCGATTATGGTCTGCTCGTCGATGGATAGAGGCGTGGTTGAAGTAACTTTAATGCCCCCCTTCTCCTTCTTCCTGATGATCACCTGTGGGGGAATCTGGTTTAACCTTATACCGGCTTCGTAGAGCTCATTCTTTATCATATCCACGTGATCCATGTTGAAAATATCAGTCACGATCAGGATCAAGTCAGCTGCCCTAACGGTGGACATAACTTCCTTCCCCCTACCTCTTCCCTTGGAGGCTCCTTCTATTACTCCGGGGGCATCTACCATCTGGATCCTGGCACCTTTATAATCCAGCATACCGGGAATGGGCTGGAGAGTGGTAAAATCGTAGTGAGCTACCTCACTTTTGGCACCAGTGAGCTGGTTGAGAAGAGTTGATTTACCCACGGAAGGAAATCCTACCAGCACGACTGTGGCATCTCCCTCCTTCTTTACAGAATACTGAACACCTGATTTTGACTTTTGCTTCTCTGCACTTTCTTTAAGTCTTGAAAGTTTAGCCTTCAGCCTTCCGATATGGTGTTCAGTGGCTTTGTTGTAGGGAGTGTTTTTTATCTCCTCTTCCAGCTCTTTTATCTCATCACTGATGCTCATTTCTCACTGAGAATATGAGTGGTATAAAAAAAGTTTATTATGGGGTCGACAGCCTGACCCCATGCACAAAAGCGTCATCCTATGTGATAAATGTGTCAATATTGACCTCCATAAATTAGCTCACAAGATTCACGCTGAAGTTCTTAAGGTTGATAACTGCGAACAGGAGCTAAATATCGAGCTCAATTACGGTTACGTTGTTTTCGGCTGCCCTGCCCTCTATCACGCATCAAACTACACTGGAATGTACGAGATCATTGATTTAAGGCTACTGGATAAGTTCAGAAGGCCAGAGAATGTTGCCGCTGATCTAATCAACTCCTCACTAATTACTGCTCTTCCTCTCACCAAGGCTGTAGAGACAGACAATACTGTTATCTACTGGGGAAGAAACCTTGATGTAATCTCTGAGCTCTCGGAAACAACGGATTTAGATCTAACTGTGATAACAGATCGCAACACAGTCAAAAAGCTTTATCCTTTCAATATTAGAGTTGTAGAAGCGGATTATGACCAGTTCAAGATCACTGGTTCTGTAGGAAACTTTGAAGTAAATTTAAGTGGTTACGACCCCATAAAAGGGAAAAGCGGGAAGTTCTCTCTTAAAGCAGGTCAATTAATCGTACCTAATCAGCTGGTGGAGGACAAAGAGGGTTTATATAGCTATTCAAGTGCTTCCGAAGAGTTTCAGGCGGCTCTCAAAGCTATAACCAACCTAAGAGGTTACACCAGAATTGCACCAATTAAAATACACCATGAGATGTGTGCTGCTTCCAAGAGTGGTTATAGTGGGTGTGAGCTTTGTATTTCCTGCCCTCAGAGAGCATTATCAAGAAAAGAGGAGAATATTTCAGTTTCCGGCTCCTGCAATGGCTGTGGTTTCTGTGCTGCGGTTTGCCCTCTATCAGTAATTGACTATTCATTGCTTCCCTCTCATAAATTATGGGAGAAAATCGATGCTGTGTTAGAGAAGGGCAAAACGGTAGCTTTCGTCTGTGAAGGGTCTCTAAGAGATCTTTACGGATTGGAGGATAAAAAGCTACCCGAGATCTCACCAGTTGTAGTTCCCTGCATCAACGCTGTTTCTGAAGTTCACTACATTTATTCCGCGTTAAAAGGGGCAAATGTAGTGGTCATCCCCTGCGATGACAAGCACAACTTAAAGTGCTATGAGCTGGCCAAGAAGACCCTTAACGCTTTTGGATTTGATTGCTTAAAAACATCCAGCTTCGAAGAGCTGAAGAAGACCAGCCTGAAAGGCAAAAACCCGGGAAACATTCTTGATGAGCTAAAGGGCGAGAACAAGAGGGAGCAGTGGCTCTATATGGTTAAAAAGCTCATGGATAAATATCCGGTAAAGCAGCCGGTAATCGATAGTGATGCATTCGCCTCTGTAGAGATAAATGATGACTGCACACTTTGTATGACCTGCACCCACTTCTGCCCTACCGGGGCCATCAGAAAAGAGGACGAGTCCATCTATTTCAACCATGGTCTATGTATTGCCTGTGATTTATGTACTATCTGCCAAGAGGACGCAATAAAGACAACCAAAGGTCTGGATCTCAATCAGTTAAAAGACAGGGAAATCCACAGAGGTGAACTCCTCTGCTGCCCTTCTTGCGGCAAGCCGCATATCCCCAAGAACATGTATGAAAAACTGAGCAATCTTGGTGAGCACTCTTTGCTTTTTTGTTCGGAGTGCAGGCCAAGGATCATCCTAGAATCCGTTTATGATGAGATGGTAAACGAACAGAAAGGTGAAAAGAATGAACGATAGGAGCGATAGGAGCGATAATCTACACAAAATAATAGAGGGTAGGAGGGCCATTTATGCCCTTTTGGGCACTCTTTTTCTGGAACCACCCTCCAGAGACTTTATAGAAGACCTCATGAAAGGAGAAGTTTCCTTTTTCGATCAATTGAGTAAGGTTGCCGGTGAATATAAAGACGCAGACGAGTTGGAGGATGCAGTTAGAGAAGAGTTCTCCTCTCTTTTTATAGATCCATTTCAAAAAACAGTTTCTCCTTACCAATCAACCTATGAAGGTGATCACCCTTACGGAAAAGTTACTCAGAGGGTAGCGGAAAAATACAAACAGATGGGTTACTCCTTCGATTATAAAGAGCCTGCTGACCATATCGGGGTAGAGCTTTTTTTCCTGGCCGAAAGCTGCAAAAACGCCAATTCCAGTCAATCAGATACAGTAACAGAATTGCAGAACCAGAAAGAATTCCTGAAGAGAGAGCTGGGCTGGGTTAACTCATTCTGCACTGCCATCAATGAGAGCGAGAAGAGTCGTTTTTACGCAGAAGTTTCCCACATACTCCTGGACTTCCTGCAAAAAGATAATGGTCTGATCGACGATTTGATTGTTCGGGCCCTGAAATCCTGAATCCCGAATTTTACCCTCATTTATTCAGGGTTTATATACATGGGATTAAATTTTTAGTTTAATTAGTATTGATTCTTTTTGGGTGTTTTCGCTAATTATTTATAACCATTATTACTTTGACTATTATGGCCGGATTCATTGAGCTTGATCAAAAGGATAAAGAAATCCTGGAAATGCTGGAAAATAACCCAGAAGTTTCTCAAAATGAGATTGCAAAGAAGGTTAAACTGTCCCAGCCTTCCGTTGGCTCCAGAATAAAGAGAATGGTCGAGTTTGGGATCTTGAATCATGTTTACGGATTGAATATCAAGAATCCCGGGCTTTACATCTTAAAGGTTGACGTCAAGTGCAGACAGCCAAGAGAGCTACTCAAGCTGTTTGAAGGGTGCCCATTCTTCCTCAACGGCTTTATAGTTGCCGGAAATAGAAATTTGAGTTTGATGTTTATTTGTGAGGAACTAACCACCCTGGAAGCCATAGTGGACCAACACGTTAGACCAAGTAAGGATGTATATGACATTGATGTAGGAATTGTGGTTAGAGCTGAGAGAGACACCGTAGTTCCCGTGAAAATCCATATAGAACCAGCCAAAGTCTCACCCTGCGGCTCCAACTGCGGAACCTGTGACTACTGGGCCAACGAGCTCTGCCTGGGTTGCCCGGTTACTGGCCATTATCGGGGAAAGGTATGGAAGAACCGTTAAGCAAGGAAACCCTTTTGTAAAAATAAGATTCCTCCAGCTATAGCTACGCACAATAAATTATCGCAAAAATCGATCTGTTTACTGACCACTATCCTATTCCATTCTATTCTGTTCTATTCTATTCTATTATTCTTTAAAAGCACAGTAAAATAAAGGAAAAAGAAGTAAGAGGTTTATTCTGATATGGCTTTGGACAGTCCATAGAAGCTCATTATCAGATAGACAATGAATATAACCATTACTGCGTTGAGCCCTATGAATGCCACCATGCTCTCTTCCATCAGCCTGAATCCGGCCAGACCTTCTGTAGTCAGTAAGTAGGTGGTGTATGCTGCCAGCAGCATCACACCGCACGACAGTATCCCCACCACGTATCCTATGGGGTGGAATTTGTAGTGCTTGCCTAATTTATCGCTTTCAGGGGCTACTGGTATCCATTCGGGGAACTCTCCTTCGGCCTTGTGTTTGGGGATCAAGCCGTTGAATATTCCCATGTTGATGGGATAGTTCCCGGGAGTCCAGTGAAGGATGGTTGCGTGAGCGAATAGGAAGAATATGGCAAATACAGCTACAAAGACGTGTATGGTTCTCACCAGCAGTACCAGCTCTGGATTAAAGGATAGATAGGGGAAGGGGAACCACAATAGAGCCCCGGTTATGATTTCAATTATACAGAAGGTGGGTACGGAGAGAATGTCGGCCACCATGACCCAGTCATATTTGCCTGATTTGGGTCTTTTATCCGTAAGGTGGAAGGTCCACAGCAGATCCACTATCATGTCGGTCAGAATGCTCAGGAAGAATGTTGGTTTGGTGAACGTGATGTTGGAGTCTCCTCTTCCTCTGAAGCTTACTCTCTCCATGATGAAAAAGGCTCCAAAATAAGCGATAGTGAATGTGAGGATTATAGCAGCGATCCTGTGGACCAGCATGGACACTACTTCACCACCCATGAGGTCTATCATCCATCCCAGCTCATTGGAAAAAGTTATGGGTAAACCTGTTATTAGCAGCAGCATTCCGGCCAGTGATGCCAGAAAGTGTGCCGCTCTTTGTGGTGTAGAGAATCTAATGAGTTGCTTCAATGCCCTTCACCCCCCTGCTCCTGCATGTGTTTCATATGCTCCTCCTCCATCTTGTACATCCTGTAGAACTTGTAGTATTCTGCTGCGGTCATTATGAATACGAAGAAAGCTAAAATTACCAGCAATACCTGAAGTATTTCATTCACATATAACGTTATTTCTTCTACAAATGCGTAACTGCCGGACCTCTCCTCAGGAGGAAAATGTCTGAAATTGTTATCTGTTATGTAACTTCCTCCCATTACTCCAGTAGTTGCCATACCTACAAAGAAGGGGGATATGGCCAGCAAACCTATGGCTAAAGCAACCAAACCCTTTAACATGATATCACCTACACTACACCCTAAACATACTTTCAATTAGTCCTGTGGACATGTAATGGTTAACTCTCTTTCTGAACTCCTCATTGATCTCCATGACATCCCCACCCAGCAAAGTTCCGGTGGGGCAAACTATTGAACACCTTGGGATAGGATCTCTTTCTATCAGATTACTCTGCTCATCCCTTTGATCAAATGGCTCTACACAGAAAGTGCACTTATCCATTTTACCTTTGGTCCCGAATGCTCCGCTTCCCTGGAATTGGGGGGCTCCAAATGGACAAGCATAAGTACAGTAGCCACAACCGATACACTTCTCCTTATCCACCAGCACCACACCATCATCTCTCTTGTATATGGCATTCATGGGACAAACCTTCATGCAGGGAGGATCTGTGCAGTGCATACAGGGCATAGGAATGTTTAACTGGTCTGGAGTGCCCTCATTGATGGTCACCACTTTTATTCTGGATATTTCCTCCGGAACATCGTTGAAGTTCTTGCATATAGCTTCACAGGCCTTACATTTTATACAAAGATTAGTATGGGTGTCAACCAAAAATTTCAATGGCGCCATTCATTATCACCCCTGCATCTCCCTCTTTACTTCTTCCATTATAGTGTTCATGACTTCTTTCAGTCCCTCTGGCGGTCTGTACTGACTGAACTTTACTACATCGCACAAACCGGATTTGGTATTCTGCATCTGGGTTTCTACGTCCCACCCAGGGCAGTTGGAGATATTTGCCGAGTCTCCAGCGACAAATGGTCTGGTATCCATCCCATCTCCTACCGGGAACCGGTCCAGATAAGATTCACCCTGGAAATAGCCTCCCCAGTGGAAAGGCAGGAACACCAGTCCTTTAGAGACTTCCTTGGTAACTCTCGCCGTACAGTACACCTTAGCAGGTTCTGCTCCGTATTCCAGACCTCTGGGAGTTATTACTATTACTTGGTCACCATTATTGATCCCTCTGACCTTAGCATCCTCAGGATTTATTTCCGCATACATCTCAGGCTGAAGCTCCGAAAGAATCTTGTTGCTCCTTGTTTCAGCAGAGCCTCCCTGATGTTCAACCTGTCTTCCGGATGTCCAGGCAAGAGGGAAGTACTTGCCCAGATCCACCTTCTTACAAACTTGCTGGAGGGTTCTGGAAAGAATAGGGACTCTATAATGGTAATCGCCGTAATCGCTTTCGGGATAAGTGGGGTATCCATCTATAAGGTCCTTACGTGGGGTGTAGACCGGCTCTCTATGGATGGGGACCGAATCGGTCATATTCCAGGCATAGAATCTTGCTCTACCTCTTCCCGAGGGTACCTTATTCTCATCAAGAACTTTGATATAATTGGTGTCCAGGTTCTTGGACCAAGATTCACCGTCAATTGTTACCTGATCGTGACCATCAACTCCGCTGAGGAGAGAGGTGCCCTCATAATCGGTTCCCCACCTTACTCTAAAGTCGTGGCCTCCTTCCCATACGGGGATGTCGTTCCTGTAGAGTATGGGTGTGCCGGGATGCTCTTTATTCCAGCAGGGCCAGGGTAGACCCCAGTACTCTCCTTTTAATGGTCCGCTCTTGGCCTGACAGTCTTCAGGATCGAATGTGTAGTCGTATTCCTGCTGCTTCTTCAATCGGTCACTTACCTGGCCGATCATTCCTATGGCTCTGGAACCAACCATTATCTCTTTATCATTCACTTCTTCAGGGGTTATGTCTTCAGGATCTTTGTTCCCGAAGTTACGGGTGAACTCACGGTAAAGACCCGGATCATGCTTATCCAGGGCCTTTACAAGGCTGAACATTATCCACATATCTTCTTTTGACTCGTAAAGGGGCTCAATAACCTTATTTCTCCACTGGATTTGTCTGGCGCTGTTGGTGACGCTGCCGCTTCCTTCCCATTCTGTCGCTGCCGGGAGGATAACAATTCCGTCTGGCCTATCCGCCAGAGCGGCTCCGCTCTCTACGAACGGGTCAACAAAGACCAGAAGCTCGACACTTTCGAAAGCTTTCTTGACATACCTGATGTCTCCCAGGGCGGGTGTGGAATGGCCCCACATGAACATCATCTTAATGTTGTTGGGCTGATCGATGGTCAGGTCTTCGCAAGCGGGGAAGGCATCAGTGCCGGCCAGGATACCGCAGGAGAAACGGCTCATGGTGAAACCGTTCTTCTCCATGAAGTCCTTACTGTGGAACCTGCTCTTCAACCACTCGTAGTCCACACCCCACACGCCAGCCCAGTGCTGCCAGGCGCCCTCGCTCAAGCCGTAGTAAGATGGTAAGGTGTGGCTGAGGACGCACATGTCTGTCGCTCCCTGAACATTATCATGACCTCTGAAAGCATTAACTCCTCCTCCTACTTGGCCTGCATTGCCCAGAAGCAACTGTAGCATGGCAAAAGACCTGATATTTTGGGAGCCGTAAGCGTGCTGGGTTGCTCCCATAGCATACTGGATGGTTGAGGGTCTATTGGTAGCAAGCAAATATGCAGCCTGCTTGATCTTGTCTGCGGGTACTCCGGTTATATCCGCCGCAACCGCTGGCGGATAGTTCATTATTACTTCTCTCGCCTGATCGAACCCAAAGGTCCTTTCCTGTATGAATTGCTCATCGTACCAGCCGTTCTTTATTATCTCATGGGCAATGCCCCAGATGAGGGGAATGTCTGTACCTGTCCTGAACTGGAGGTGAAGGTCACTTACTGCAGCTGTCCTGCTGAATCGAGGGTCGCCGCATATTAGGGTTGCTCCTCTATTCTTAGCTTCATAAATGTGATCAAAACTGACGGGATGAGCTTCAGCGGGATTCGACAGGAATAAGATACATTTGGAGTTCCTCATGTCGTTAAAGTTATTGGTCATGGCTCCGTAGCCCCATGTGTTACCCAGGCCGGCAACAGTCGTTGAGTGACAGATCCTGGCCTGATGATCAATGTTATTGCTGCCCCAGAACGCCATGAACTTCCTCTGCAGATATGCCATCTCGTTGCTTACTTTGGCAGAGCCCGCAAAGAAAACCGAATCCGGGCCGTATTTCTCTCTAACATCCACCATTTTCTCTGCTATAATGTCCAATGCCTCATTCCAGCTTATTTTCTCCCACCTGTTATTTCTCTTTATCATGGGGTACCTGAGCCTTCTGGGAGAGGTCACAGTATGGTTTATGGCTGCTCCTTTACAGCACAACTTGCCCTGGTTCACTGGATGGTTGCTCCACGGCTCAACTCCCACTAGGTGTTCGTTCTCGACCTTACCCAGGATCCCGCATCCCACCGCACAGTAGGTACACACGCTCTTGATTAGTTTGGTATCTTCCTCGCCCTGCTGTAACTCACTGGCCTCTGCCTTTTGGATGAAATTATTATTTTTCGTATATTTTAACACACCTGCGGCAACGGCAGCTCCAGCCGCGGTTACTTTCATAAAATCTCTTCGGGATAACTTTAGTGATCTAACTGGCATTTTATTATCCTCCCTCCCTAATAAACGAACAGAATTTGAAGTTGATTACTTTATAAATTTTTTGGAATTTGTCGTCCAAAAGAAATGGAATTGTGGGTTTGAGGAAAATATTGCCTCATGATTGGCTACGTAAAGATATAGAACGGAGGAAGAAACTGCCCCTAAAAACAACTCTGATGATTATTATTTATAGGGAATAGGTATACTTTTATTATATATAGCACAACCTTAACCAAAATACGGTAATTGAGCCGCAGTAAGCAAATTGAATAGTGATTAGGGGTGTGATGATGCACATTAAAGATAACCCAAGTTATGAAGGATGGAATCAGGATCTCCAGCTTAAATTGAAATTATATCTCATCGGTATCATGGTGTTTGTTGCCATATTCTACTACATTGGTCTGGGAATCTAGCTTTCAGCTATTAACTCCAATTACCCAGTATTTCTTCAATATTATCCACTTGCTCGACCTTGTGATAAAGGTTTCCTTCCTCAGGATGGATGGATAAACCAGATATACATCCGGATGCTATTTTTGTGAAGCCTATCTCAGAGATTAGGTGAGAGGGCAATGGACACTCGCGTTCCAAATAAAACCCACCGACCTCCAGATTCTGAAGAGCTCTTCCCAGGGATTGAGGGGATCTTAAAGAGCCCACACTTATCTCTTTGGGCAGAGGAACCTTAACAAAATAAACAGAATACCCATTTCTTAGCTCTTTCAATTTCAGTTGGTGTAGTCTGGTAGCATCCTGTGCATAGTATGTAAGGTTTATTTCCTCTCCCTCCAGCTGGAAGTTGATAAAGAGGTTGCCTCCCTCACCCCATACGCCAGTTCTGTTCTCTTCCAGTATTTCCCCACCAAGGAAATCAATTTGGGATTTGATTTCTGATACGGTCGTCTCTGGCTGGTGAGAGTCCACGAAGACCAGATTCTTACCCAGAAGAACAGCATGGGTCACATCACCTCCGCAGCCGGGATATAAAACCGGCAGATAGGGGTTGATTTCACTGCTCTCAATTTCACGGCAAATCCTGGTCATGAAGTCCCTTTCCTCAGGTTTTAAAGTTGATAACACCTTCTCTCTGAGCGGGGATAATTGCATCTAAAGCACCAGTGGATTATCGTAGAACCAGCTAATTAGTTTTTCACTTTGATGTAGGCTTTGATAAATTACCTGCGGCGAAAGGGAGGAGAAAAGTGGTGTCTATAGAGGTAGAGAGAAAATACGCCAGAATTCTCCCAGGGATTATAGTCAGAGCGGAGAAAAAATTGAACCACAATGCCCGCAGTTTATCCCAACCTCCATGAAGCAATATTCCAAAATCCCCGAATTCTTGAGGGATTTCGTGGGCAGCACAGGCTATCCAGGTTATAATTCCGGTGGGGACAGAGACCAAAAAGCTTCCTCCAATGGCCAGACCCCCGTAAAATTATAGATACCGTCTGTTAGGAGTATCAGGTAAGTCACTGGCTCTTTATGTTCAGAAAAGACTCTATGGCAGTGATGCCAATTGAGGAACTGTTCCATGAGGAAAAAGAGGCAAAAACCGATCAAAACCCATAGAAAGATATCAATTCCACCCCCACTCTCTTCGACGGCTTTGGGAATCAAGTGCAGGAAAGCTCCTCCCAGCAAAGATCCTGCAGAGAACGCCACCAGCAAGAGCAAAATCTTTCAAAGCAATTCTTCTCTCAGAAAGAAGGTTAGAATCCCTATCCAGGCGATCAAAGCCATTAGAAAAGTGGACAGTAAAATCCACAGAAATGTAGATGAAATGATCATATTATACTAACTTCTCAGGTGAGACTTTAGACTTCCTCATCCTCATTTTCTATCACCTCAATAAGATAAGCCTCATGAGAGTGCCTACAATCAACACTGTAACCAGCATAACCCCCACTGATTTCAAGAGGTCTTTGATTCCCAGCTCTTTGAATATGGTAGCAAAGGTTGCGGCGCACGGAAAGTAAATGGTCAGGATGGTGGCTGCGATAACCAGCTGGAGGGGTCCCATGCCCAGACCGAGAAGCATTCCGATGGCAAGATCCTTTCTTAAAAAGCCGACGACAAGCGCGGCTACCGCTCCCTTGGGAAGACCGAAAAGACCGACAATTACCGGTGCAGAAAGATCTCCCACGAATTGCAGTATCCCAAGAGCGTAAAGAAGGTTAATGATCACAATACCCACGAAAAGCCAGGGTATTGCTTCCTTCACAAACCATCGAACTCTCATAAACGTTTTCTTCAGTATGGTCTCTACACTGGGCCTCCTGTAGGGTGGGATCTCCAGAAAAATCTCCGGACTCTCACCTGACGTTAACCTGTTCAAGATCATACCGGCAACCACATAGACCACAGCCAGGGTCCCAAAGACCATGTATATGTAGCTCATACCATGGGTGCCCAGGATACCAAATATCATCGCTATCTGGGCCATGCAGGGTACAGATATTGCGAGGAGGGTGGTGGAAATAAATCTCTGCTTCCTCGTCTCCATAGTTCTGGCGGAGAGAGCTCCCGGGACGTTACATCCCATACCCAGGAAAACTGAAATTATTCCGTAGCCGTGGATTCCCAGCTTGTGGAAAACGTTGTCCACCAGGGTTGCCAAACGGGGGAGGTATCCGGAGTCCTCCAAAAGTGAAAGGCCAAAGTAGAATGCCACTATGTAGGGGAGGACTGCTCCAAAGGGTACAAAGATACCCGTGGTCAAAAGCCCCATTGATTCCATGAACTCGATTTCCCCACCTATCAGTCTCCCTATCAATATACTGTGCAGGATGCCAGGGCCCAGCAAATTGCTGATATATACTGCAAGGGGCATATAGAGTTCCTGAAAGAAGGGTTCGGTCACATTACCTATTAGCCACTCCCCTATAGACCTGATCACCCAGAAGGTGAGGAACATGGTCACAAATGCTATTGGAACTCCGGTCAGGGGTTTAATTGTGGCTTCAGTAACAGTGTCCCTTAAAGTATGGTGCTTGTGCTCAATTTTCTGAATATCCATGACCAATTTGCCAATCTCAGCCCATCTCTCCTCACTACTCATCTTCCTCTTGGTGCCAGTTCTGGCATTTTTTACGTTGGACACGAGGTCCTTGATGCCTTCTCCCGTTAACGCCACCACCGGAACCACTGGCACTCCCAGTCGTTTCTCCAGCTCTTCTACATTTATATCAATTCCTAGGTGCTGTGCCTCATCCCATAGGTTCAGGGCCACCACGACAGGAACATCTCTCTCCAGGAGCTCAAAAGTGAGGTACAGATTTCTCTCCAGATTGGTAGAGTCCACCACATTGATAACAACGTCTCCACCTTCTTCCAGCATTTTTCTGGCCACTTCTTCAGCACGGCAAGACGGCTCCAGAGAATAGGTACCGGGAACATCTATCAAATCGTATTTTTTACTGCCGATTTGCATTAAACCCCTGGTAAAATCTATGGTCGTGCCTGAGTAGTTCGATGCTACTACATTTGCCCCAGTTAGCCTGGAAAAAACGACACTCTTACCTACATTAGGATTTCCCATGAGAAGAGCTCTGCTCATTCTTTCACTCTTCTACTAAAACCTTATTGGCCATGCCTCTGCCCATGGTTATCTGGCAACCCCCAATATCTACCACTATGGGTCCCCATGGATGCTTCGCCACAACCCTTATTCGCTTCCCTACTCGTATTCCCATTGTTTCTACTCGGTGTCTGAATCCTTTGCCGCCTTCCAGACTGGTTACTACTCCTTCACGTCCAGTTGCAAGCTCTATCAATGCTTTATTCATTTTATCCCTGCGTTTATTTTTTTCAGTGATTATCACATAAAAGTTAGGCAACCCTAAATTAATAAATTTTTCGGGTAGCCCAAAAATATACGGTTACTACATATAGATACAAATCGCAACCAACTTGTTCGTATTCTACCTCAACCTTTCTTACGGTTCTGATTTGCTAACCACTTGAACACTTGATACTGATAGCATTGTTTTTCAGGTAAGGTTGAAGTTAGAAGACACACCTGAATTATGGTTACCCCTCTATGACATATCTTCTTAATAACTCTAAGAAACCCGCTTGCACAAAGGGTAGAGGGAAATCAACCCATACACTAGTAACTATGATTGCCCCTTAAAAAATAAGTAAAATAGACCCACCCCGTGGGTGGGTTCTATGGGTTCCCGCCGGTTGGAGGGGGAATGGGGGTGTTATGGGGGATTTGTTTTCCGGAGGGGTTACTTCATTATTATTATAATCATCTACTTAAAGGTTTGGGAATTATCAACATCATAGAGATAAAAATCTGTATTACATGGGTCTACAAGCGAACCTATATGTCAAGTTCGTCCATGTAATCGATGATGGCTTGAAAATCCTCATGACAGTCAGTATTTTGAGTTCTTCCACTAGTCCCCTTTCTCTTCTTGCAATATGGCCTCTACAATGTTCTTGTGCATGTAGGATGAGATCGGTACTCTGCTGACGATCGCTGTCCTTCTACCGTTCTCTCTATGGATCTTTATGTTCACCTTCTCATCTACCGTTATATTACCTTCAGGCTCGTATATGACTCCTTCACTCTGTATGCCTTCGGTTATGAACTTGATCAGACCAATAAGGGGTAAGCGCCTAAGGTTTTCTATGTCCACGAACTTGACCTCAATATCGGCTGGTAAACCATCTTGCTGCTCTGCTGTGCCCAGGAATACGCACTTCACTTTGTTTTTTACTTCTGCAAGGTGAGATGAGAGTTCTTTCAAGAAATCCTTGCTGAAAGCTTCCACCAGTATCTCATTCTGAGCTGAACTTATCAGTTCCTGGATTTTGGTGGTTACAGCCCAGTCGCCTCTCACCACCCAGACCGAAGGGGATTTATCATGTTTTTCCAGCCTAAAGTTCTCTAAATTATGGATACACTCTTCTGCAGCTCTAATGGTGTCCGTCTCCAGCTTTCTTATTACTTTTCTGGGATCCATCGGCCTGAAAAGGGCAGGGTTTCCCTGCTGAACTTCCACAAACCCTTTTTCTTCCAAACTCTTGATAGTATCATAAACTTTTGGCCTGGGCACATTGCTGTTCTCCGAGATCTCTCTGGCAGTGGCCTCGCCCAAACCTACCAGAGCAATGTACACGTTAGCTTCATAACCATTTAAACCCAGCTTTTTGAGATTCTCAATCATGTAACAACTTTTGTTACAACATATTTAAATATCCGCCGGTTGGGAGAAAATAAGTAAATAAGAAAATAAGTAAAAATATTTGAATTGGAACCAAGGAGAATATTACCATGGCTGAAAAACTGGTGGTTTTTTCTGATTACGTCTGTCCCTTTTGCTACATTGGGAAGACTATAGCCCAAAAGTTAGTGGAGGATTACGGCCTAAAAATGGAATGGTTAGGTTATGAAATAAATCCCCGAGTTCCTCCTGAAGGTTTAACAGTAGAAGAAATGGGCATCGATAAGGAGTATATGGAGATTGTAGAAAAGCAGGTACAAAAATACGCGGATATGTACGGTATAAAGATTAAGTTCCCTGAGTTTCTACCCAACTCCCGTCTGGCAATTATGGTTACCCAGGCTACCAAAAAAGAGGGTTTCTTCTATGACTTCTACCACGAAGTTTTTGATGCCTACTGGAAAGAAGGAAGAGACATCGGTGATAAGGGGGTATTAAAAGAGATCGCCCAAAAAATAGGGCTTCCCTGGGATAAGGTAGATGAATACCTTCAAAATGAGGCAGAACCTGATTATCAACAAATCTTAGAGAAGGTCGAAGAAGAGGAGATAGTTGAAGTGCCTACCTTTATAATAGATGGAAAACGCTTTCAAGGTGTACATTCCTACGACGTGTTCCAAGAATACTTGGAAAGCTAATAGCAGATTTCTCATTGGTTTAAATGATTTTGGAGAGAAATGAGAAACTGACTAATATTTTTAACCTTTGAACTTTAATTTTTATTAACCATAACCATCAACAACATTCATATTTTAGGTCTCATTACTAAACCTTGTTACTACTTTTGTTACAACATTTTTAAATATCTATTGATTACCTCCTAAAAGCAAAAAGGTAAAAACCACTCAATATCATAAAATAGAGGAGAAATTGAACGCATGAACGTCATAGAGCTGAATGAACTAACAAAAAAGTTCGGTGATTTCACTGCCGTGGACAATGTCAGCTTTCAGGTAAAGGAGGGAGAGATCTTCGGGTTCCTTGGACCCAATGGTGCAGGGAAGACCACTACTGTTTCCATGCTGTCCACTTTAAAGGAGCCAACCACCGGCAACGCGAAAGTCAATGGTTACGACATTGTTAGAGAGCAGGAAAAGGTTCGGGAGTCGATAGGAATTGTTTTTCAGGACCCCAGTCTGGATGAAGAATTGACCGCCTATGAAAACCTGAAGTTCCACGCTATCATGTACGAGCTGGACAATGATACCACGGAAAAGAGGGTTTCAAGACTTCTGGAGCTTGTAGGCCTCCATGACAGGAGAGATGTGCTGGTAAGCAATTTCTCGGGAGGGATGAAGAGAAGGCTGGAGATCGCCAGGGGACTGATGCACTACCCCAAAGTATTATTTCTGGATGAGCCCACCATAGGACTGGATCCTCAGACGAGACACCTCATCTGGGAGTATGTGGAAAAGCTGAACCAGGAGGAGAATGTCACCGTCATCCTCACCACCCACTACATGGAGGAGGCCGAAAAGCTTGCTCACAGGATCGCCATAATGGATCACGGAAAAATTGTGGCCATAAACACTCCAGAGGGTTTGCAGGACCTGATGAAGGGTGAGACAGTATCCTTCCAGACCTCTCAACCCCAAAAATTCTCTGAAGGCTTGCAGGGTATTGAGTGGGTTGATAAAGTTAAAACTAACAACGAGCACGTAGAAATCACTCTGAAGAACGGTGAGGAAAATCTGCCCCGTCTGTTCAGGACCATCTTTGACTACAGCGTGGACATAAAGTCAATATCCGTCCAGAAACCCACGCTGGAAGACGTTTACATCCACCTCACCGGTAAGAGCATCAGGGAGGAAAGCGCCAGCGGTAAGGATAGTATGCGATTGGCCAGCAAGATGGGAGGGAGAAGATGAAAAAGATATACTACATCTGGTTAAGAGAGCTCAAGAGATACATCAGGAGCAAACCCAGAATATTCGGGTCCCTCGGAATGCCTCTCCTGTTCTTATTTGCATTGGGTTTTGGTTTAAGCTCCCAGCTCAGCATTGGTGGAGCCAACTATATGGAATTCATATTGCCGGGTATTGTGGCCATGTCGGTCCTGATGAACTCCATGATGAGTGGAGTGTCCGTGGTATGGGATAAGCAGTTCGGTTTCATGCGCGAAATGATTGTCACGCCAGTAAGCAGAACAAAAATAGTCATAGGGAAAACGTTGGGAGGGGCTACAACAGCTCTCGTTCAGGGACTACTAATTCTGCTGATCTCGTTGTTCATCGGTATCAAGGTCCCCAGCGGGGGAGGGCTATTATTAGCAATACTGTTTATGGTAATGATCGGTATCTCCTTTAGCTCTTTAGGGCTCTGTTTTGCTTCCCGACTGGATGATATGGAAGCATTTCCCCTGATAATGAACTTCGTTATCCTTCCCCTTTTCTTTTTGTCCGGTGCGTTGTTCCCCATCGAAGGTGAGAACATACCTCAGGCTCTCAAGCTGGTTGCCCATGCAGACCCCCTCACTTACGGGGTAGATGCCATACGCTTCGGCCTGGTGGGGATGTCAAGTATTCCTCTGGGGATGGATTTCTCCGTAATGATTATGACCTGCATTCTGTTCGTTTCGGCTGGAACCTACCTCTTCCAGAGAATCCAGATGTGAAGGAAAGTGATATCAATGGATAATGAAGCACGATTCCTGGATCTGACGCTCGCTCTCATTCTGGCTGTAGCTGTATTCGGTATGATGGGCGGGGCTTTAATTGGTCCTGCACTACCTGCCATTGATGATCCTTTCAATGTTTCCGAGGGTACTGTTGCTCTAATATTGTCAGTATATCTGTTATCAACTTCAGTGGCAATGCCTTTTATCGGGTTTCTAATCGATAAATACGGTAGGAAGACGGTGTTGATTCCCTGCCTTTTGATCAATGGTGTGTTCGGTGGTTTGTGTTCTATTGCTCCCAGCTTTGAAGTTCTGCTGGTATTCAGAGCGATCCAGGGGATAGGTATTGCAGGAATGTCCCCGGTAGCCATGACCTTGATAGGGGACCTCTACCACGGGTTATCCAGGACCAAGGCAATGGGTTACCTATCAGCGGTCATGTCCATTGGAGGGATCACCTCCCCCATCATTGGAGGTGGCCTGGCAGCATTGGCCTGGAACTACCCGTTCTACTTCTACCTGCTCAACCTCCCCCTCGCATTGTTTGTGTGGCTGTGGCTTCCATCGCCAGAAGTGGAGGCTAAAGGGCTGAAAGAATACCTCAAACCGTTCGTGGAATCCTTCAAGGACCTCAGGGTTGTAGCCGTATTGCTCTCGGGGTATCTCACCTTCTTCCTCCTCTATGCAGTCGTCACCTATCTTCCATTCATATTGACTAAGGAGCCCTACGGTTTCTCTACATTCGTTGCAGGCATATTCCTTGGAGTGCAAGGGATCTCCATAGCCATCATATCCATAAACGCGGACAAACTGGAGAAAATAATATCCTCCAAAAGGCTGATATTGTTGGGATTCTTTCTGCACGGATTAGCCATAATCTGGCTCCCCTACGGGTACCCATTAGCCTCCATGTTCATTTTCCTATTCATATTCGGTGTGGGGAGGGGTTTTGTAATGCCCCAGATAAACACTCTCATAACCAAACTCGCCCCAGAAAGAGGGATCGGTGGTCTTGTGGCTGTCTTCAACACACTAAGGTTCATCGGAATGGGGACCTCCCCAGTAGTCCTGGGGATCATCCGCGATTTCGCTGACCTCAAAGCAGTCTTCCTATTCTCAGCCGCCCTAACCTTTATAGCCGCGCTCATCGGGCTAATGGCAGGTACCATACACAAAGGTATCATACATAGAGAATAGAGCAACTCAAGATAAATTTCAAATAAAGTTCACAATCCCATTTTTTTTCTTGCTCCCCAGCTATTCAATAAAAGCTTTATCCTGTTGCCCAGAGCGAATAAAGTGTCCATCTCCTCACCCCCCACCTCCTGGAGACGGATCAGGTCTTCTTGGGATACTTTCTCGTGGACGGAGTTGCAAAGATAGTTGACGCATATTACCTCTGTTGCTTTGAGCTTGCATCCCTGAGGGCCCTGAAAGAAGCAGCCATCCTCCAGCTCCCTTTCATAGGGGAGCTCTACGCCCATCAAGAGGTTTATCAACAATGTAACTTTATCGCATTTATCCTCAATCCCTTTGCCGCAGCAGCTACCCGTCCTCTGGGCACACCATGCACATTCTTCAGAAACCCCAGTTTCACCCATGCACCAGTAAGTTGCTTCAATATTTACTTCAAGCCTTTTAAGCAGATCACTAACCTGCTTGTCTTCCCACAGTTTATGCCCAAATCTGGTGTAAGTGTTTTCAGCCCACTCTACCTTTTGTTCAATAGTTGACATATTTGACCAACTTGAAGTGTTTAAGGTCTAAAGATCAGAATTTTAAGCCAGATAACTCTTCAATTTCCTTCTTTATCTCTTTAGCCCTTTCTATTGTCCTCTGAGTGAACCAGGCCTTCTTTTTATCCTGTTCTTCCAGCTCATCAAGCCTTTTCAGGAACTGGTGGAACGTGGCTTTCTTATCACCAAAAACGATATTATCTGCCAGAGAAACTATTTTCTCCTCCAGAGTTCGGGGCAAATAATCTCCGGGCGGTAGATTAAGGACTTTGGCTTCTTCTGCTGTCATTCCAGCGGCAAAATGCCTTTCTGCTATTCTGGCTATACTCTCGTCACAGCCTTCCTTTCTCAAAACTTCGCCACTGGCTATAAAGTGGTAAAAAGGGTCATGGGTTACCGCTCTACCAATATCGTGTAAAAGTGCTCCCTCTCTAACGAGTTCTACGTCGGCTCCAGTCTTACGGGCTATCTCCTGTGCAACTTCCGAGACTTTTTTGCAGTGCTTTCTCACTTTCTCCGGCAGCCCGTATTTATCCCATATCTTCTGGTGGTCACTCTTGCTCATTATTGAAGACATTTCCAGTATTTGGTGTGGAATCTCTTGACATTTTCAATGTTTTGTCTCACGGTCTCAATTGCTTCCTCGTCCTTTTTCTTGGCCAGCTCATCCACATACTCTTCGGGTTCTGTTACTGTGGAGGGGTCAGTTCCGGACATAACGGACATCACTCCCAGCATGGTGTAGGGGAGTCCTTTCTTGACACTGTATCCTCCTTCCAGCACTCCGAAGATCCTTCCCTGACACAGTTCCTGAGAGAGTTTTACCACCCTGCTCATTATCTCTGCGTAGCCTCTAACAGTTATCGCCAGATCGGTCAAGGGGTCCGTGAAGTGGTTATCCATTCCAACTGAGACCGCAATAAAGTCCGGACCAAATTCCCGGGCTATGGGCTCTATTACCTCTTCAAGGGCCAGCATATAGCTGTCATCGCTCGATCCGGGGGGCAGGGGAAGGTTCACCGTGTAGCCCTGTCCCTTGCCTTTACCCACTTCTTCTGGGTATCCCGTGCCGGGAAACAGAGGGACCTGGTGTAGGGATATGAACAATACGCTGTCATCCTCATAGAATATCTCCTGTGTCCCGTCTCCGTGGTGAGCATCCCAGTCAATAATAAGGACCTTGCCAATCCCGTTCCTCTGCAGCCACTTTACGGCTACAGCGATATTGTTGAGGTAGCAAAAGCCTGCGCCAATATAGGGCTTGGCGTGATGGCCCGGGGGCCTTACCATGGCAAAGGCATTGTCAACCTCTCCATCGAGAATAGATTTTGCCGCCTTTATAGTTCCACCAGCAGCCAGGAGGGCGATGTCGAACAGTCCAACCGGGACTTTAGTATCCAGATCGATCATTCCACTAGTCTTGCTCTTCTCTTTCAAGAATTGAACATATCTTGACTGGTGGACACCCTCAAGGTCCTCTTCAGTAGCTTTTAAGGGGTCCAGAAGCTTAAAATCAGGATTTTCGAACACGCCTCTTTGTTTGAACAGATCAATTGTGTATAACAGCCTCTCTTTTCCCTCTGGATGGGATGAGTCCTGCTCATGCTCCAGATAATCCTTATGATAAACTATTCCGGTCACCACAACCACCTACCAACACTGCCCATATATAAGAGTGTTGGACAGTTCACTGAGATTACTTTCAATATTTAAATCGTTTAAAAAATTTAGACTCACTTTTTGCAGTTTATGGGCATAGCCTACAATACCTACAGCTTTTAATTAGTTACAACGCTAAATCTAATAATACAGAAAGATGAAAAGAAAAGAAATTAGAGTTTCTCCTTTACATCTTCAGGTAGAAGCTCTTTCCATGAGACTGGATAAACTCTTTTCTTGATCCTGCCGTTCTCCTCTGATTTTTGTGTTGTGATTAACCCAGAATCTTCCAGAGTTTTAACAATATCGTAAACTTTTCCTGTGCTCCAATCCAGCTTTTTAGCTATCTCATAGATGCTGAGGCCGCTATGAGTGTTAATAAACTCATAAAGATAATCTTCTGCAGCTTCCCTTTTGATTACAGTCTTGCTTCTCATTAAAGGTATCTGGGTTGGCAATATATTTATAGGTTTTGTTGCGCCTTTATTTAGAGACAACTATTTAAATAAAGGGTAATGAAATATTTTGTAATGGATTTAACAGAGTTAGAGAAAGCGGTTATTATCACCATATACATCAGAGGGGACAAAAGTAAAAAAGCTCATCTCCCTATTGAATTTATCTGTAAAGGTTTTCCTACTCACCAACATGGTAAAATTAAGAAAAATGTTGACAAGCTTAAGAGGAAAGGCTACCTTTATGTTAAGCCACACCCCTCAGGAAGTAGTTACGGGCTCACCGAAGAGGAATGGAAAATAGCCAAGAAGTTGAAGGACGATTATTAAGTTTATAAAAAAGTAATATTTATTCTTATAGTTATTCATTAGCCATCCTAACGCGGAAAATAGCTTCTCACCTATAAAATCCGATTAGATCACCTTAGTATCTCTTTAATCCTTCTTTCATATTCTTCTCCCAAAGAAATCTATACTGATACCGTGGTATCACTGATAACAGTAACCTATCTAAAAAGACTATACGAAAAAAATAAAAACTAAACTGATAAGGAGGCAAAAGGATGAGAACAAGCGAAAAGAGCAAGATTGCCTTTTATTTCTTCTGGCTTGTGGGATTAGCTGTATCTACCTACTTGGTGTACATTAACTATTTTAGCGATGCCTGCCCCATCGGAATGGAGTGCACCACCTATCCACCAGCTATGGGGTTTGCATGGTTTATAGTAGCCCCCATCGTCCTGAAATGGAGGATCACCAAAATGGGGTGGCAAATAGCCGGTCTAGGAGGAATAATTGTTTTAGAATTAATAGAATTTATAAGCGGTTACTACTGCGCCTTCTGCACCACTGCCCACATATGTGGGTTGATCATGATATTCCTCACTGTAAAATATCCTTTCTAAATCTATTACTCTATTATTATATACTCTGTTTTGTGTTTTGCACTAATCCGGGTTAAACTTGAATAAGTTATGGGTTTATCCTTATAGGTTATCCCTGGGCTTTGACCATTTCCTGCTGAGAACCTTCAACGTGGCTCTCTTCTCTCTCCTCAGCTTCTTTTCTCTTCTTGTGTCTGAAAACGTCCTTTACAAGGACGATATCTCCAACGGACTTTACAAGCCTGTAGGGTACAATTACGCCTGTGGATTTGGAGTCTATCAGGACTTTGTTGTAATCATTTACTGCCAGTCCTCTCACCTGTCTTCTTTCCAGATCAATCACTACGTCTTCCACTCTACCTACATATCTCCCCTCATCTGTGTAAATGTTTAACCCGAAAAGTGTGGATATTTCGCTAATCATTACACTCACCAACTTTTGTTATATGGACCACTTATATTAACTTTTTTCTTATTGCTCCCTGTCACCACTAAATTCATCCATATTTTTATATAATCATCTCCGGAAGGAGGATTTATGCAGTCATCTTTCAAGATATTCACCATTGCGGGTATTGAAATCAGGATTCACTTCACCCTGTTCATCATTTTAATAATTTTAAGTTATTTGCTCTACTTCAACCCCTTTCCCTTCGGATTTGCCGAGTTAGAATTTTCCGAACCGGTTAAAATAGGGCTCTCCATAGCCTCAGCTGTTGGTTTGTTCGTGGCGGTTCTGGTTCACGAGCTCTCACACTCTCTGGTGAGCAAAAAGAATGGTGTGGAGGTTAAAGGGATTCTGCTGTTCATCTTCGGTGGTGTCTCTCTCCTGGAGAAATTTCCCAAAGAGCCGGAGAAGGAGATCTCTATTGCTTTTGTAGGTCCTTTGACCAGTTTTGGCATTGCAGCTGTTTCTTATCTCATATTCCTGACTTCCGTTCCAATATTAGCTGAATTTTTCATGGTCTTCTTCTACTTCAATGCGGTTCTGGGAGCCTTCAATCTCATCCCGGCTTTCCCGCTTGATGGTGGGAGAATCCTCAGAGGCTTTATGGCCAGAAGAACAAATTTCATACAAGCTACTCAGGTTGCGGCAGGAGTGGGGAAGAGCTTGGCCATCTTCATGGGGATATTGGGCATCGTTACCAACCCCTGGCTTATCCTTATAGCACTTTTTATATATCTGGGAGCTAATGAAGAGGAAAAAACAGCCACAGTAGAAAACGTACTTTCAGATTCCAGATTAAGGGATGTCATGAGTTCTCCTGCTGTCACTGTAAACCCGGATTCGGCAGCAGAGGATGTTATAAACCTGATGTTCAGGTACAGACACCTCGGTTATCCGGTCATTGAGGACAGCAAGCTGGTGGGAATTATTACCCTTCAGGATGTGGCCAGCGCTCCTCGGGACTCGTCAGTCAAAGAATTAATGAAGACCGATGTCACCACCATAACTTCAGATAGGACAAGTCTGGAAGCTTTTAGAATTATGAATGAAAACAATATAGGTAGATTACCGGTCGTAAGTACCGCTGGAGAGTTAGAGGGCATCGTGTCCAGAACGGACTTAATGAGAATACTTGAAGTTGTAGAGGCGATAAGAAGTGGAAAATAAAAGACTGGTCATTGTAGGAACCGCTCACATCTCTCCCAAGAGCATAAAAGATGTGGAGGAAACCATCGATAAGGAGGTTCCAGAAGCAGTAGCTGTCGAGCTGGACAGCAGACGTTTCGTTGCCCTTACTAAAGGTGTTCAGAAGGACATACCCATAATGGAGGTCATCAAGAAAGGAGAAACTCACCTTCTTCTCTTTCAGTTACTGATGTCCTATTTCCAGAAGAAGATGGGTGACACCTACGGTGTTAAACCTGGAGATGAGATGCTGGCAGCGGTCAACAAGGCCAAAGAGATAAATGCGGACATCATACTCATTGACAGGGACATTAACATCACCCTCAAGAGGTTCTGGACCTCTCTATCCCTCAAGGAGAAGCTGAAGATACTGGGGCACTTGATAAAGGATTTCATCAGGAAGGAAGAAGTGGAGATCGATGAGATGCTGGAAGAAGATGTTCTGGAGCTGCTGGTGAAGGAGTTCAGAGATATTGCCCCTTCTGCCGCCAGAGTGCTCATCGACGAGAGGGATTCCTATATGGCTTCCAATCTGTTCAACTCCCTCCCCAACTACAACAAGATAGTGGCGGTCGTAGGAGCTGGACACAAGAAGGGAGTAGAGAACCATTTGATGGACCCCCATAACATTCCGGACCCCAGGGCACTGGAAGAGTTTAAGCAGAGCCGGTTCAACTTCTTCAAATTGTTCAGCTACCTCATCTTCGGTGTTGTGGTCCTGATATTCGGGATGCTGCTTACCACCTTAAACTCGGCCCTGATCATCAAGGCGTTCATTTACTGGTTCATCATCAATGGAGCTTTCTCGGCAGTGTTCGCCACCATAGCCGGAGCCCATCCCTTCTCCATACTGGCCGCATTCTTCTTTGCGTGGTTCACTTCACTGAATCCCGCTATAGCTGCAGGGTGGGTCACTGGTGCTGTTGAGGTATGGGTTAGAAAACCTACTTCAAACGATCTGAAGAATATAACCGGAGCCAGCAGCTTAAAAGAAGTGTTCAGCAACAAATTCTTTAGGGTACTGCTGGTGGCGGCTCTTACCAACGTTGGTAGTATGATAGGGACCTTTGTAGGTGCATATTACGTCTTGCTTATAACTGACATCGATATAGTCGCTATCCTCAAATCAGGCTTCGGTAACGTGATAGAGAGCATAATGATGTTATTTGATTGACGGACCAATTAATCTAAAAGAGGAATGTTGTTATGGACCTTGAGGGTTATGCCAGGAGATTGCTCGCATCTGAAGACAGAGATTCTGTCAAGAAGAGACTATCTCAGCGAATTGTGGAGGTCAAGGGGTGGGATGAGCAGGAGGCTCACAACTGGGCTGAAGCCATTATAATGGAAGTGGAGAATGCCTACTCCCAATCCTCTCCCCTTCTGGATTACTACCGCTCCTATGTCACCATGGGCGAGTTCGGAGTTGGCAGCAGAGGTAGAGGAGACTTCTACGTTCACCGCAGGCTGGCTGACGTCATCGGCGATAGCTCTGCCATCATATCTTCCAGGGACCTCGACGATGCAGGCGTGGTCAAGCGAAGTGGTCTATACTTCTCTATTGCTATTGATGGCATACACTCCCGCCTCAGCGAATTTCCGTTCATAGCTGGATTTCATGTGGCCAGAGCAGCAATGAGAGACGTTTATGTTATGGGTACCAGGCCGGTAGCCCTGTTCTCCGATATACACGTGGGAGATGACGGTGACGTCTCCAAGATCTTCGACCACGTGGCAGGCATTTCCGCGGTGAGCGAGCTGACAGAGGTCCCCTTAGTGGCGGGAAGCACCCTGCGCATCGGAGGGGATATGGTCATTGGAGAGAGAATGACCGGCGGTGTGGGGTGTGCCGGAATTGGGGAGCACATAACAGCCAGAAAGAACGCTGAAGAAGGAGATGTTATCCTGCTAACCGAAGGAGCGGGTGGAGGGACCATAGTGACCACCGCAATATACTACGGAATGCACGACGTGATCGAGGAAACACTCAACATTGATTTCCTTATTGCCTGTGATAAACTACTTGGTTCTGGTCTAGTTTCTGAGATACACTCTATGAGCGACGTGACCAATGGGGGGATAAGAGGGGATGCCGAAGAGATCTCTGGAGTATCCGATACCTCACCGGTATTCGATATGGAAAAAGTGAGGAGGATGGTCAATCCCAGGGTCCTGGAGACGCTGGAGGAGCTGGAGATCGACTTTATGGGACTGTCAATTGACTCGCTGATGGTCATATGCCCCCCAGATGTGGCTCAAAAGGTTAAGAAAATAGTAGAAGACTCAGGCACAAGGATAGAGGAAGTTGGGTGGGTAGAGAAAGGGACGGGGTGCTACACTATAGAAGGTGGAGAGAAAAAACCTTTGAAGCCCAGGTTCAGAGAGTCTGCATACACTCCTCTCAAGAAGGTGGTGGGGGAGAAGGAGCCCCCCGATTTCGAGGAGATGCGGGAAGAAGTTGATAAAGCGGTTCATGCTGCGGTGAACAAGAAAAAGGAAGTCATAAGAAGGATTAGAGAAAAGCAGTAATGATTATTGAAGAATACCATTTTTAAACCCTTTATTCAGGTTAGGCTGATGTTATTGGAATTAAAGTCCTCGGACTTGGGAGCATTAAGTGTTATAACGGGTTCCATTCTCATGGGCTCGCTAGTAGTCTTTGTGAGGAATATACCTCTTCATCCTATCCAGATATCCTTTTTCCGGATGTTCTTTGGGTTCCTCTTCTTGAGCATCCCCATCATCCTTTCCGGCAAAAAGCCGGTCATCACCAATGCCAGAATTATGGCTGCGATCATCCTTATCAATACAGTAATAATTACTTCTTTCATAACCGCCGTCCAGATGATCGAGGCTGCTACCGCAGCACTGCTCCTCTACATGGCCCCCATATACGTCTTGCCTGCAGCATATCTCAAGGGAGCCAGAATAGACAAGGGAACGTGGATAGCTCTTCCCGTGGGCTTACTGGGTCTCTACTTCATGCTGACCCCCTATGGCGAACTCTCCATAGGGCTGGTAGCCGGAATTGTTTCTGGTCTTTGTCTTGCTGCCATCTTCTTTTTGATGAAGACTGCCAGAAGGTCCATGTCCTCCATCCACATCACTTTCGTCTATCTGGGTTTTGCCTCTTTACTGATCTCTCCCTCTCTACTTATATTCCCTATCCGCAGCGTGGATATACTCTGGCTACTCGGACTGGGGTTAATACCTACAGCAATAGCATTTACTCTATTCTACTACGGTTTAAAGTACTGTAATGTGGAGCAGGCACCCTTATTTGGTCTTATTGAGCCTCTTGCTGCCGCAATAATTGGGTATATGGTGTTCGGTGAATTATTAGAAGGTGAGCAGGTATTGGGAGGGATGCTGATCCTGTTCAGTGTTGCTATGGCATGGAAAAAGATTGAGAGAGCTAGAATAAGGAGTTAAGGGTTAGTTTTAGATAAGCACGTTGAACAGGACGTATGCTAGAGTCAGCATGATCAGAGAGTGCTTTATTCCTGATGAAAGGCTGCCTTCACCCATGACTCCTGCAACCATTCCGGCGAAGAGGCCCTGGAATACCGCAGCGTGCATGAATATGTTGTTGTAAAGGCTGGGATCGATTTTGCTCATCATTCCCATTGAAGCCCCGCTCTGGGCAGCTTTACCTGCGCTCTCAGCCAGCGTGGACAGGAATGTGGTGGATATGATGTAAACGATGCCTATGAACACGAAGAAGGAGATGTATATTATGACCACATACATGAACATGTTGGTCAGCCTTTCCCTCCGTAGCAGTTCGGCATTGCTGGTGTCTTTGGCAGAGATCATCAATACTTCGGTGACGTTCCCTGTAGATTTTAAAGCCTCATTCAACAAGGTGGTAGTTCTGGACAGCTCGAAAACCCTCAATCTGTTGGCGAACCTGATGAGGGCGTTATTGAGGCTGATACCCCAGTCGAGGTCTGATTTGATCTTTTTGATCTCTTTTTTGAGTGGTGTAGTGTCCGTATTGGCAATCATGGTGATAGCTCTATATACAGACATACCACTTTCGTTGGCGGAAGCCAACTTATTAAGAAAGACGGGTGTTAATCTCAGCGTGGAATTGATCTTCTTCTTCCCTATCTCATGGAATACCACGAAGGGGCCAAATACAATTAACACAGAGAGGAAAATATAATCGTCGACTGCAAAGAACCAGTCCATGAACCCTGTTGCAGTTAAGGCAGGACCGTTTATTATCCCGTAGAGGATAAAACCTATACCTGCAGGAAGGGAGAATATTAGAGCGTAGAATGGCTGTCTCTTAATAGGTTCCAAGGGATTATATATGGTTTTCTTCCTTTTCCATTTATTGAGCTTCTCACCGATGAATCTCGCGTTCTCGCTATCTCCCGGTTCTCGCTGATGCATTTCTTTCAGCTTAAGGGGCTTGCCGGATTCCGAGGGGGTTAACAGCTTGATTATCATGGCAAAGAAGAAGGAGCCGACAGGAATAACCAGATATATTACGGCGTAAAGAGAGGTGTTGCTCCCTTGACCCATGACCACCATAACTGTCTGAATTATGATCAGGAAGAGAGGACCTGCAACGAAGGCAGTGATATAGCTCTCTGCCATCAGGCCCAGGAACTCCAGAAAGTTCTTCTGGTCCTGCCTCGACCTCTCCAGGTAGAATTCTCCTCTGTTCTCAAAGTACTTGGTCATGTCTCCCCCACTATCGATGAGGGTTATAAGGCCGTGAAGGAACTCTCTCAAATTCTCAGAAGGGCTCAACTCAACTGCATTGGACAGGGCAGTTCTCAAATCTTGTCCAAGTATTTCCATATCCCTGACGATCCTTGCTGCTTCCTTTGAGACTTCGCCATAAACCTCGGGATAGTTGGAGATGGACTTGAATATCTGGATAAGGTCCATACCACCCTGGCTGAGAGAATACATGTAGGTTATAGCGTGGGGAAGAGCTTTGTCTATCTTGCTCTTCCTGTCACTTATGACTGTAGTGGGATAGATTATGAAAGCAAAACGTCCTATAAAATAAAGAGCGGTAGTAACTACTGCAATAATTAGTCCCCCGAATACAAAAGGCCTTAATGTCATCCAGATGCCGTAAAGAGCGTCTGGCAGTGCTATAGGGAATAAAGTCTCTGGAAGACCGATGAGATATATTACCCCAAAGGATACGATCAGACCAATTATACCTCCCACAACAGCAAAAATGATGGAGATCATTCTGGCAGTGGCAATATACATCTCTGGCGGCATGGAAATCATCGCCTGGATCAGAGACTTTTCCAGCTCGTAGTATTTGTGGGCGTTCTTTCTTATGCTTTCACCGAAGAGCTTATAACCGAGATATGAGAAGTAGTTGGCTCTTTTAATCATCTAATCACCTGTAGAAATATTCATTTTCTCCAAAATCTTTTCAGGGTTTACCTGATAAGCGTGAATTATGTCACTGACATTCTTGGAGTCGTTTAAGTTCTGCTCCACCATAAACTCGATAATCTGTCTTCTCTTTTTGAGTTCTTCCTCTAACTGTGCATTGCTCCAGCCTCTGGTTTTTCTAATATCTTCTAGAGATTTGGAGTTTCCAATTACCACATATTCATCCTTTACGCTATCCCACTTGAATACAGAGGAAGTTCGGATCATCTTGGTGTATGGATCGAGGCCAATGATTTCAGCGATCTCTGTATTTCTTCTCACTCTCTGCTTACCTATGTAGGTCTGACCCTGTATGCTGATGATATCCAGTGCCTCAATCATGGGCCTGGGGACATTTATGGGAGGGTTCTCCAGCCTGTGGATAACCCCGTTAACAGTATCTGCGTGGAGAGTAGAATAAGTAGTGTGGCCGGTAGACATAGCCTGGAAGAGGGTTAGGGCTTCCTTACCTCTGACCTCGCCCACAACTATATACTCGGGTCTCTGTCTCAATGCAGCTTTCAGCAGATCGTACATATCGATTGCTCCCTCTTCACCCATGAAGGCGTCCCGGGTAACACCCGGAATCCAGTTTTCGTGGGGAAGTGTAAGCTCTCTGGTATCCTCAATGGTGACTATCTTTGATTTGTAGGGAACGAAAAGAGCAATAGCGTTAGTTGAAGTTGTTTTACCGCTGGCAGTACCACCTGCGAAGATTAGACTCTTCTTGTTCTCAATACACAGCCACAGATAGGCCATCTCTTCAGAAGAGAAGGTTCCCCATGAAACCAGGTCAATAGGAGTCACAGGGTCTTCTTTGAATTTTCTTATGGTGAACGTAGAGCCGTGATCCGTTACTTCTCTACCCAGGGTCATCTGAATCCTGCTTCCGTCCGGCATGGTAGCATCTATCATCGGCTCTGCAATGGATACATGTTTTCCGCACTGCTGGGCAAGAGATATTACGAAAGAATCCAGCTTATCGGGATCGTTGAAAACTACATTGGTTTCTATATTGGAGAACTCCCGGTGATAAACAAAAATGGGGAGGTTATAGCCGTTGCAGGAGATGTCTTCCAGCATTTTGTCATTCATTAGAGGAGTGATCCTCTCTAGATTTATGTAATCACGAATTATGTGATATATTATTTTATAATATGATTTGGTTTCCAGCGGAATGCCTATATCCCTAATCAAATAATCCAGACTGTCTTTCAGGATTTCTTCTTTTACTGTGTCTTCCTTAACCTCTCTACCCTCTAAAACATCTTTAACATATTCTTTCAGTGTTTCTACAACTTCCCATTCGTAATCGGTTAACTCTGGCTCCACCACAATATATTTGTGTTCATTTTCTGTATCGTTATATATTATGTATATTTTATTATAAGGCTCATGGAGCCAGTACTCCTGAACTACATTCCAGCCTTCTGGAGGGGTGTACTCAATAAGTGGACCATGAGATTCAGGGTCATAAGGCTCAAAAAGAGGTTCGTCACCTGATAGACCGGTTTTGGATCCTTTTCCTTTGAATAATTTATCCAGTTTTTTGGTCTTTTCAATTGTTTCTACTGCCTTTTCAACATCCTCTTCTTCCTCTTCAGCTTCCTCTTCTTCTTGTTCATCTTCATCGGTTTCTTTAGTATCCGGGGGTTCTTCTTTTTCCTCCTCTTGTAAATCTTTTTTGGGCTTTTTAAGCCCAATTAGGTTTTCAGAAATATTGGATGCTTTTTCAACAAAGTCATCAGTTTCCTCAACATCTTCAGAAGTTTCCTGTTCATTCGTGGAGATTTCCTGTGTTTTTTCCTCCTCATCTTCTGGGGAGTTTTTAGTTAATTTTTCCTTGAGACTGAACATTCTTTTGTTATTTTTGACTATAACCTAATAAAGTTTTTCATTATAATGATTATAGAAGATTGATAGGTACGGATTTGTTTAGAAATCTGCTGCCTATAGGTAATTGGAGTTTTTGATGGGTTTTTTCACCAGATTAAAGCGGTATTGAGCGAAGAGAAATACCCCATTCTGATGATTGAACTTTCTGTAGCAAAGCTTGGCATCGCTTCGCGATACCACTATTTTTTATTAATCTCTTAAATGAATATTCAAGCTGAGAGTAGCTTAATATATGCTTGTTGACATCTATTCTAAATTTTGAGATTCAATGCCAAGTTTTCTTTTGGACTTGCTTAGCCTAACCGACCACATAATAAAAAGGAAAAGTTTAGTGTTTATTCCTCATCTTCCCTAAATGTGGATTTCCTGTATTTCTCGGAGATCTGTTTTAATTTCTGGTCCACTTCGTAGTTGATCGTGCCTTCTTCGTATGTTCCGTCAGGCTGTTTTTCTCCGGCTTTAGCTCCGGTCAGTATCTCGATGCCCTGGTCAATGGTCTTTACAGGGCATATATGGAATTTGCCGCCCCTGACTGCTTCTACTACTTCTTCCTTGAGCATGAGATTCTGGGCGTTGCTCTGGGGTATGATAACTCCCTGCTTACCGTTGAGGCCTAGCTGTTTGCATACCTCGAAGTAGCCCTCGATCTTCTCGTTTACTCCACCTATAGCCTGTACCTCGCCTTTTTGGTTTACAGAGCCGGTTACTGCCAGATTCTGTCTGATAGGGTAATTAGAGAGAGTTGATAATAAAGCGTAAAGCTCGGTGCTGGATGCGCTGTCCCCTTCGACTCCTTCATAGCTTTGCTCGAATACCAGTCTGGCGGATAGGCTCAGTGGCTTGTCCTGAGCGTATTTTTGGGCCAGATATCCGCTGAGGATCATCACTCCTTTGGTGTGTATGGGTCCTCCCAGCTTGGCTTCTCTCTCTATATCGATAATGCCTTCCTTGCCCAACCCTATACTGGCAGTAACCCGAGAAGGCCTTCCAAAAGCGAAATCTCCCAGGCTCATCACTGACAATCCATTGACCTGGCCCACAGCCTCTTTTTCTGTATCGATCAGGATTAGCCCTCTCTTGATCATTTCCTGGATCTTTTCCTGTATGAGGTTCGATCTGTAGGTCTTTTCATCAATAGTCTTCATTATGTGGTCGGCTGTAATGTACTCCGAATCATCCTCAGCAGCATAGAAGTTAGCCTCCCTTATCACATCAGCTACGTCAGAGAACCTGGTTGACAGTTTTTCCTGATGAGCAGCTAATCTGGCACCGTGCTCCACCAGTTTTGCCACGGCTGAAGAGTCGAGGTGCCTCAGGTTCTCTTTTTGACATAAGGTGCAGATAAAAGCAGCGTAGTTCATGGTGTTCTCATCGTTCCTATCCATAACCGTATCAAAATCAGCCTTGACCTTGAAAAGCTCTTTAAAATCTTTATCCATGGTGTAAAGAAGAGGGTAGATTCTTGAGTCCCCCATCAGGACTATCTTGGCGTTCAACGGTATGGGTTGAGGTTTCAGGCCCTTCGTTGTTATGTATCCCATGCGCTCGGCCGCTTCCTCCACTGTTATTTCTCCACTTTGCAAAGTCCTTTTCAAGCTTTCATAAGAAAGCATATTTCGAAGAAGGTCTTCCGCCGGAATAATCAGATACCCCCCACTGGCTTTGTGAAGTGAGCCGGGTTTGATCATGGTGTGGTCCGTAGACAGCGTACCAAATTGTGCTTCCTTCTCCATCCTGCCGAAAAGGTTCTGATACATGGTGTTGCGCTCAAATATTACCGGGCAACCCTCAGTATTCGTATTATCCACCAGCACATTGACCTCATATTTTCTAAATTTAGCCTCTTCCATCCATGACTGGTAAGGGAATTGAAATTGCTGTTGCTGGTATTGCTGGGGCATGAATTGCTGGATATTATTAATTATGTCCTCTTTTACCTCTTCTAGATAAGTGATTACTTCCTGGATATCCTCATATTTCTCCTCCAGACCTGAGATGAGATGACCGATTGCGTAAAGGGCAACTTCCCTATTCAACTTTTTAAATTCCTCTCTGTACTTCTTTTCTATGTTCCTCAACTCTTTAAACTCGTTTCTGAGTTCAGAGTCAAGTTTTTGCCTCTTTTTCTGGATCTCTTCTCTCTTCTCAGGGCTCAAATTCATGAATTTCTGCTGATCAATAGGTTCTCCATCCACCACAGGGAGGACATTCAATCCTGCTTGAGTGACCCTTAGAACAAACCCCTCTTCCTCAGCCTTTTTATTTATCTTATCAAAGAGAGATTTTCTCTCCTGCTCGATCCTGTTTATAATTTCGTCCCTTCTTTTGTTGAACTCATCTCCCTCAAAAGCTTCCGGCAAGGCCCTTCGAACATCTTCAATGAAGTCCTTCATATCGTCCCTGAGCTCTTTTCCCTTACCCGGAGGCAGTCGTATAGCCTTGGGTTCAGAAGCTTGTTGAAAATTATTCACGTAAATCCAGTCAGAAGGAGTTGGCCTCTTTTTTGCCAGATCTTCCAGGAACTCTTTAACGGCGGTCTCTCTCCCTGTGCCAGGAGGACCCGCGACAAAAATATTGAAACCGTTTTCTCCAATATTCAACCCGAACTTCAATGCCTTTATAGCTCTGTCCTGCCCAACAATCCCTTTCAGCGGAGTTAGGTCTTTGGTCGATTCACAACTTATCTCATTGGAGTCAGTCTCCTTTCTCAATTCCCCCACAGATAATTCATATACCATTTCTTACCCCCATACTTTTTGTAACCAATAATCCCCAACCATTATCACATTATAAATCATTTATTACTGACCGGGCTTTGCACTTTTATTATCACAAATTACCACTTGCACCTAAAATAGCTAATTTGCACCTAAAATCTAACTACTAATCTATTCATATAAAAAAATTTAAATAACTATAAAAAACCTAATTTAATGTATGATAGAATCTTCAAACATTATAGGTGGAGACGAGTTAAAAAAGATATACACCTCAGATAATGATGAATTTGAAAAATTTAAGAATGAGATAGAAGATTTTAAAATTCTGATTACAAGATATTCTGATACTAATGTACAACCAGCCAGTTATGATATTAGTGTCGGGGATACTTGTAAGAACCTTACAACAAATGAAAAAATAGACATCAAAGAAGAGGGTAAAATCACAATAGATCCGAATGAGTGTTTGACGATAAAAACAAAAGAGGAAATTGGGATACCATTTAATTGTACCGCTTTAGTGACTACGAAGATTTCTCTTTCAATGACAGGCATTTTTCAAGTTACTAGTAGGATTGACCCTGGTTACCAAGGAGAATTAGATATCACTCTATTTAACGCCAGTAAAAAAAGTGTTACATTAAGATATGGTGATAATTTCGCTAACTTAGTTTTTTTAAGAATAGGTAAACCTGTCTCTAGCGGGTATCATGGCACTCCATCTGCAAAAGCGTTTGATGATTACAAACCTGTCTTGAGAGAAGAAGTTGAATATAATAAAAAAACATATGTTGATTCTCTCCTAAAATCAGGTAATCCTTTTGATATACTTACACATTTACTTGAGATTCAAGAGCAAAATTTTGACAGTAGGTTGGAGAGTTTAAAAAGCTCTATACGTAGAGAAAACAGAATTTATAAGTTCCTCATTACAATATTAATACTTCTGTTAGCAGGAAGTATAGGAGGCGTCTTATTAGATTTAATAGGTTGAATTTAATTTAGTCTGATAATAGTTGTTTTATTGGTAATAAAGAATTTCGAATTTCTTCTTCTTCTGATATGTCAATTATTGCTTTTAGTAAGTTCTCAGCTTTATTTTTTCCTTTAGTAGTTAACTTTATTTCATCATTATAGATTATGTCCCCTTCTTCGTATAATTTTTTGAGATCTGCCTTAAGTTCTTCTGAGTATAATCCACTCTCAATTCTTTTGAATTTATAAGAAAAAGGAACTCCTTCTTGCTCCAAATGATATATCAAAGCTTGGGTAAATTTTTCACTTATCTTTTGCTTAACTTTTTCAACCTCAAATATAAACAATGAAACAAGTACCATATCCTTACTCTCAAGATAAGGATATCTCTCACCGATTAATTTCAACACTCCTTTCGTGAAAGAACTAAATTTGTTATTACTCATTTTTAATTCACTCTTCTTGTTTCTATTAAATATTTTTCCTAACATACTGCATACCCCCTCCCCCTATATTTCCTATGGAGTTACCTATTTTCTACCTCAACCTCTTTTAATGGCTCAATTATAACGGCTAACTTACCATCCTTGATTTCGATTTTCCATGAGAGTTTATCTCCTTCTTTAAGGTCAAATTGCTTTATTATGCCCATAGGAACAGTAGTTCTTAAAGAGTTGCTAGAGACATTCGCTTTGGTTAAAGTTGTTTCTTGCCCATTCACCATAAAAATTTGTAGGTAGCATACTATATAACATTTTCTATCTATTTAACTACCTCAGTTTTTATAATTACGTCTACTCATAAATAAACCATAAGTTATAAATACTATTACCTACATATAGGTAACTAAGGAGGTAATAAATATGATTGAGACAAAATATGAAGATGTGAGACAGGAGAGGGGTTATAACATCTTTAAGACCAGCAAAATCTTCTTTGACGAGAAGAGAAACGGTTGGATAGTTCCTTCGCAGAACAGTAACAAGAAATACTTTGTATCCAAAAACAGTCACGACTTCGAGTGTGACTGCCCTGACTGTCAGTTTAGGAATGTTGAGTGTAAGCACACCCATGCGGTGAAGTATTACTTGCAGGTGGAGAAAGAGAACTCTGAGGGGGAAACAGAGACAGAGAAAATACCATTAACGTATAAGCAGGCATGGAAAGCGTATAATGATGCTCAGACCAATGAGGTTAGGCAGTTCGATAAGTTGTTAAGTGATTTAGTTCAGAACATAGAAGAACCCGAACAAAAGAGAGGTAGGGGAAGACCATCACTAAGTCTTAAAGAGCAAGTATTCTGTTCTGTTCAGAAAGTGTATTCCCAACTATCCAGCAGGAGAGCATCATCTCTATTTAGTTTTGCTGAGGAGAGAGAACAAATAAGCCATGCTCCACACTTTAACGCAGTAAGTAAGTTCTTGAATAGAGAAGAAGCTAAAGACATTCTGGAAGAACTACTTGGAATTACAGCTCAAGTCTTAAAGACTGTTGAAACGGATTTCGCCATAGATGCAAGTGGTTTCAGAACAACCAATTTTCACGAATACAACAACCAGAAACACAATGGAAGCAAGAAAGAACATAATTGGCTTAAAGCTCATCTATGTGTAGGAGTTAAGACCAACATAATCACAGGGATTGTTATAACAAGAGGGCAAGCTGGTGATTCACCACAATTTGAACCATTGGTTAGATGGGCATCAAGAAACGGTTTCCACATTGATGAAGTTTCAGCAGATATGGCTTACTCAAGCAGAAACAACTTAGAGGTTGTTGAGGAGTTAGGGGGGACACCATATATACCGTTCAAGAAGAACGCAACAGGTAGAGCTAAAGGAAAACCCATCTGGAAGAAGATGTTTCATTACTTCCAGTATAACCAAGAGGAGTTCTTAGAGCATTACCACAAGAGAAGTAATGTAGAAACAGCTTACCACATGATTAAGAGTAAGTTCGGCGATACTCTGAAGTCCAAGAACCCCTTAGCCCAAAGAAATGAGTTACTCTGTAAAGCCATCGCTCATAACATAGTAGTCTTAATACATGAAATGCGGGAGTTAGGAATAGAACCCAACTTCACTAACTCCGACAATTAATATTAAATTTCAACATATTTATATAGTCTCTATCTTAGCCATCTCTGATGGGGGTTAGATTCAGAATATCATCATGTATTGTCTTGTTATTAATTTTAGCTACTCCTGTTTTTGCAGATAATCAAAAGTTTCCATCAAATAGTGAATTAGAGAAATATGCCCAAACGTTCTTGAAAACATACCAGAAGTTAGCAGAGTACTATGATGAGACGGATTCGAGTTTTAATAAATATACTGACTACTTTAAATTGTACAACGACAAAAATTACAGAGTAGTATTCATTAAAACTTATCCTGAAACCAAAGAAAATGAGTTTGTATCAGTATTTTTTGTATCTGGTTGCGATGATGATTTTTGTGTTGTTAACCAACTAAGAAAGGATGAATCTGTCATGGGAAATATGTCGTACCATAATGGAGGACCGCCGAAATGGGACATATGTTGGTGTTGTTATGCTATTGATACTGGTATTGACATGGAAGGAAATGAGTTCGCAGATCTCACAGTTCATGATAAAATGAATAATATTACTTCTAACACTCGACATAACGCAGATAGTCTCTCTGAATGTATATTTCGAAAAAATGAGCTTAAAGCGATGCGAGATAAGTATAACAGTCTTATCAACTCAGATTACGCAGAAAACATTTCATGTGATGAGCATCAAAAACTCTGTAATGAAGCTATAGAACTCAAAGAGAGGTATAAATCCAGCGGATTATATGATGATTATACTTTCTCTGACTTTGAAAAAGATTTAGAAGAATTAAATCAATCCATTCTAAATGCTGTACAAACACCTACCAAAACAACTCCTTCAACTGTTACAACCACACCAGAAGAAAAAGAAGATAATATAATAGGAAACATCCTTAAAAATAACATAATTTATTCAATTTTGAATTTCTTTATTGTACTTGGTTTCGTTTTAGGTGCTAGAAGGATAAATAGAACTAATTTACCTGACGAGTTAAGATTTTCTCCACACGGGATTTATACCATTCATTTAGCTATAAAATTATCTTTAAACCCATCCAATTATATTTCACTCGGTTATTTTATTATCCCAGCTTTTCCCATAGTTGGTGCGATTTTTTATCATCTAATCAAGTTGAAATGAGAAAAGCAAAACAGTAATTATAATTAAAACAAGCATAGTCAGATAGATTACTGCTTCTTTTAAATGATATAATCTTTCATTCAAATCTTCCAAAGTAACTTCTTTCTTATCATCTCCTTTATTCAAATTCCCACCCCCTTATGGGGGTAGGTAAGACCTCCCCTAGTATTAGTGCAGTCTGCACCTTTATTCGAGTACCTGCACCTAAAAAGTTGAATAATATTCGATTTAGGTGCAAAGCCTACTGACCGCCAGAATAAAAATGCATCAAGAAGTCACTCTACTACACGAAGTAACGGGCCTACACAGGACCATAAAATTTTCAAATAGTCTCTTTTATAATATGTTCTAGACTGACCAGTTTTTCTTTTCCTTTTTCCAGTTTCTCGTTTGCCAGCTCAACAACAGTCTCAATTGAGGATTCTTCAATCAAAAAAGAGCTTTCTCTAAAGACCGGCACTTCCATACTCTCATGAGAAGAGATCTCTACTATATTCTTTTTCAGGGATATTACGCCGCTTCTGGAGAACCCTGCATTATTCGCCATTTCCATCAGCTCTCCACCACTTATCAGGCTCTCACAGGCAATGTGAAGTATAGGAGGATTGTTGATCAACCATGTTGTCTGTTGCCCCTGTTTAGCTGCTTCAACTGACTGCTGAGGTTCAATAACATGGTGCCATTTGGCCAGAAAAGTTGAGTTCAGTTTATCTCCAGGTTCAGGAGTGTCCAGAACTCCTATCCTCCCACTGCAGCTCGACAGGGTTACGAATCTGTCACTGGAGTTTATTGAGTCCAGAAGAGAGATTATGTCCTGATCCACCTCTCCATTTTCTTTGGCTTTTTCGTATTTTACATATTTCGCTTTTCTAAACTCTTCCCATCCCATCATCTTGCCCCTTTGATTTAGGTCAAGATATCAAGGGTTATTACTATTTGGGATTTAGTATTTGAGAACCTTTTCTTTAAAATGGACTTTAAATAAGCTTGAGTTTTCTTTATGCTAATAAGTTACATTAAAATGGGATGCTTAACAGCAAATAATAGATTATCTTCACCAAAAAATCAATCTCAATTCGATCTCAGTCTTACAATGAAAACACTACCCGTCGGATAGTTGTCTTCAACAGTAATGGTTCCTCCATATCTTTCGATGGTCTTTTTGGCGATATAGAGAGCTAAACCAGTCCCTTTGTTACCGCTAAACCCCTCTACAAATATTTTTCCTTTAAAGTCGTCCGAAATTCCCTTACCGTTGTCAGCAAACCTTATTTCACAGAATTTACCTTTAGGCTCTATCTTTACCGTAACATTATCTGCTTTTCCGTGAGTTAAGGCGTTCCTCATTAAATTATCAAATATCGAGTTTAAGGTCTCGTCGCCAATGACGATGCCGTTCCCTTCCACTCTCACATCAACCGAGTAGTTAGCTATTACCTCTCTGATAATCTTCCTCATATCATAAGATTTTAATTCCTGGCCACAGGAGACAAGAGATCCCAGTTCCGCCATTTTCTTTATTAAGGTAATACTTTTGTTCACAGAGATTGAAATTAGATTCAGGAACTTTTTATCTTCAATCTCTTCATACATGTCAACAGAATTACTGATGACGGTGAGGTCATTCAGCAGGTCATGCCTTAAGGTCTTATTTAAAAGCCTTAAAATCTCATTAAGCTGAATAATCTTTTCCTCCATCTTTCTTTGCTCCGTTATATCTCTACCCGTTGCCTGAAAGCCAATGTACCCTCCTTTATCATCAAAAATTGCAGCTGCATTCCATTCCACTGTTCTCCAACCCTTCGAGGTCTTCTGTCTGTTGACCAGCCCTTTCAGTGTCTTCTTATTTTTACCTTCCTTTATAGCAGCGAGTGTATCTTGGTAATCGTCAGGATGTAAGTAATCCATAAAAAAGGCTCCCATGAGCTCTTTCCTAAGTTTGCCCCAGAACTGACAGGCAATATCATTTACAAATGTCCACTTACCCTCTTCATCAACTTTGATATTATGTCTCCCGTGAGGTTGGTTATGGTCAGGTACTCGTCCCTGGCTTTCTGCAATCTCTCTTCTATTTCCTTACGTCTGGTGATATCTCTTATAATACCTTCCACACCAATAGGTTGACCTTCTGAATCCCTCAGGAAAGTTACATTTAGCTCTCCCCAGCGAGTAGAGCCGTCCTTGCACACGTACTCGTATTCCATGGTTGGGACCACTACATCGTCTCCCTTAATAACCGAAGTTAGACATTTTTGAAAAGAGTTTACAGCCCTCTTATATGAATCTGGAGTCATTAGGTCCTCCATACTCATGTTCAGTGCTTCTTCAACAGTATAACCAGATACAGGTTTGACTGAAGGGCTAATGTATATCATATTAAGGTCTAAATCCTGCACAAAAAGAATATCGGTCGTATTCTCGGCCATCAGGCGGTATTTCTCCTCTTCCTCAAAGAGTTTCTTCAGGTTTTCCTGTGCTTGTGTAGATTTTCTTTTATCAGATTAAAAAAATTTAACTTTTCGAATTTCAGCATGATGATGAGATAGATGATTTTGATCAGTAATTGTATAGGACATATAAACCCAACTCAGAAGTTAACTTATTTTCGAGTTGAATTGCCTTTGAACAGCAATTTGGATGCAAAAATAAGGACCGCAGAAAATGAAAGGTATAAACCTTCGGAAAAAGTTTAAGAAGATATAATAATAAACTTTACAATGTATTATGGACAAAAGAAAACTAACTGAAGAATTCTATATATTAATTAGAAGATCGAGGAATTGCCCTCTAGAAGCCTATGACATAATAGCAGAAGAGTACGATGACGAGGAGTTCAACTACATGTGTCGGCTGCTTAACAGATGGAATGAATGGCAAAAGCTCATGAAATTGGGTGGCAGAAAATACTACAACTACTTTAGGATTCTGGAGAAATCAGTTTAGATTTGAAATTGTCAGATAGAAAGAAATCGAGGAGCAGTACAGTCATTGGTCATTACAGGGTAAAAGTTAATTATTTAACATAGTGAACTTTTTTAGGTGATAGAATGATTAGTGGACTTTATTTTCTCCTGCCTACTCTACTGGTGATATTCTTCTCCTTTCTTATCGTGAGAGCAGCTGCTATCGCTTTAATGATGACCGGTCTGGATGAGAACAGGGCAAGATTTCAAGCACGATCGGCTTTTACAGGTACGGGATTTACTACAAGAGAGGCTGAAATGGTTGTCAATCATCCCAAGAGGCGTCAAATAATTAGCTGGTTAATGGTGTTAGGTAATGCAGGGATAATTACAGTCATCGTTACCGGTACTTCGACTCTGGTAAGTAGTGAGGGTATTGAGATACCCATCGACATAATCGTTCTCTTAGTAGGCATCTTTATAATTTACAAGATTGGGACACATGCCGGATTTACGCGAAGATGGGAGAGATTCATAGAGGATAGGCTGTCAAAATCGGCTGTTTTAGAGGAAGAAATGACTGAGAAGCTTCTTCACTTTTTAGAGGGTTATAGTCTGGTCAGGGTCATTAATAAAAGAGAATTCTCCATTAGCAGGAAAAACTCTGGAAGATGAAGAACTGACAGGGAAGAGGTTGCTCGTCCTGGGTATAGAGAGGAGAGGGAACTGGATTCCTATACCCTCATCTGATGAACAAATAAAAGTGAACGACAGGCTTGTGGTTTATGGCCCTCTCAAAGTACTGGATAACACTTTCGGTTGAGTAGTCAATTCTTTCAATTTCTATTCTAATTTCTATCTTTTGCTCCCAGTAATCCTCTAACAGGTTTTTGATTCGTAAATACTACAATTTTCCTTAGAATAATGAGCTTTACATGATATGAAAAAATTTATTATTAACTTCAGATGGGATTAGTCGCATTACAGGGGATAAGGCATGAAATTTGTACATATGGTTCCAGTTTGTCAAAATAAGGAGAACGTTTTTAAGAGCTTAAAAAAGAGCATATTTCCAGTCCAGAAGATTTACCTTGTTTTATGGGATAATGACCTACAGGATGAAATTAATGGCATAGAGAAAACCCTGAAGTTGGTATTTAGGGTGGATATAATTGATGTTTGTCAGTTAGACATTGGTGATATGGTGAATGAACTACTACAGGTAATCAACCATGAGATATGTTCGGGTAATATGGTCTTTCTGAACTCTACGGACTCTCCTGAGATACTCAATTTTGCTTTTTCCGTTTCCGCTCAGATCTCAAGATGTAAATTGTACACAGGAATATCCACAAAAAATAGACAGGTAATCGATGAAGTAATAGAAATTCCTGTAGAACCTTTGAGACCATTAGAAGAAGACAAGCTTAAGATTATTAGAATACTTCATCAGGAGGGAGGTGAACTGGAATCTTTAGATAAGCTCATTGATCTATTTCTATTTGAATTGGAGAACATGAAAGAAATAGATAGAATAAGAGCATAGACAGTTCAAGGGAACCACAAATACACCACAATCCTAAGTTCTCGGATTTTTAACCATTCTTACCAAAAAGCAGCGGGAATAAAAATTTGAGGAGGTCATAAAGAGAGAATCCCTTTCGTTCTTCTTCAGGAGTTTTTACAATAATAGCTTTCCCTTCCTTTAGCTCAGGAAACTTGTTTATAGCCTTTCCATGGCATCCCACGCATACTTCTTCGATAACAGCTTGATGAACCTCGTGAACGTCCTGAACATGACAGTTATAGCAGTTTTCGGCAGCTGGTGTAGTTATATTCCCTTCCCCATGACAATAAGAGCATTCTAAACTGGTGTGAGGGAAGTGAACTATTTTATCAAAGTCTTCCGGAGTGTAGCTAAGGCCAGCATGACATTTGGCGCACAAATGCTCATGGATTGAGGAGAGTTTGTTTTCATCCTTCTTGCTGGTTGCGAAGTCATCTACATCAAGAGTGTGACACGAGCATCTCCCCAATTTAGAGCCTGTTTCTTTTTCAGTAAGTATCGTATCATGGCAGCAGAAACAGATGTCCCCGTAACCCCTGGGGTGCTCGATAGCGGAGGTTGGATAGGAGAGCATAGCACAAACTAAGCAGAAAAATATGATGTTAATGCTGGGGAGTAACCACTTCATTGAATAAACTTACCTCTTATTATAAATCAAACTTTTGTTTGAACACTTTAGCATTATTATTAGCATACATTTGATAATTTATAGGAAAAACTATAAAAAATCTGTAGATATATTTTTGAAGCCTATCTATGGTTCACCAAAGTTGTGGTTCATATCAGATTTATTCTGGGATTCTGGGGTCAACCAATCTATCTAAATAAAGAATACGGGTGAGTAGATAAATAATTCAATCGTCGAAGGCTCTGGCTATAACCTGGGGGTAGAGATCTTCAGGAAGGTAACCATTTTCCATAAACCTAATAGCATCTTCTTTTTCTCTAAATAAGTGGTTATCACACCAGGGGCACTCATAAGAATAGTGCACCACATTATTATCCATTTCAGAGTATTCCATAACCTTGAGACTAGAATCAATAGGTGAAAACCCTACAACATTGAAATACACTACTACTTTCCTTCCCTTAGCGTCATATCCTATAAGATTCAGATATCCAATGTCTTTTCGGCAGTAAGGACATATAGCCATTATCTCGTCTCCCCATTGAATGTTCCTTCTTTTGTTTATTAAATATTTGGAATCTTTTATGATTACACCCTGTAATGTTTTCCATTTCTGCTGCGTTTTTCAATAGAGAAACTTCCAATAGAGAATCTATAATCCTATTCTGGCGAGTCTCCAAGAACTTTTACAAGAAGGGTGCGCATTCAACATTCTACCAAGATCAAGAGAGATTGAACTCTCAGCTAACTTCAAGAGATATCTTATAACCTCATTGAAAACTCTGAAAGATTTATCTTGAGATTTCAGATTTTTGAGATTTTTCTCTATATTCTTTAAGTAATGGGGGAGAAGCAAAAGGGAGCATGGGTTGGAAGCAAAGCAACAAAAAACTTCTCAAAAACCTCTCCCCCCGGATAAAACTAATTTTTAAATTGATAAATATAAGAAATTAGCAAATGTTTAATGTCAATAAGGTTTTTTGACTGGTAGAGGTGTTTTACTTTATTTGTTAGTTGAATTGACTTGGTGGTAACTGACATCTTTATATAAATAACAATCCTTATCAGTATTTCTTATTGGTTTCTCCAGGTATCGCTTCGCAATACCACATTTATTTGTATTAAGAGAAATTCGGCTGGTTCTTTAGTCCTTGCCTGTTGACCACTCAATCTTAAGGAAAGTATGCTTACCAATCTGTGGGACTTTGCTTTATGGTTTATGCTACAGTAAAAAATTAGGGTTGGTGGTTATTAATGAAGTAGCACCATCACATCATCGATAG
>CAZQTT010000002.1:0-83107 GCA_964596255.1 uncultured archaeon | reverse complement strand
TGAAAGTGATTTCTTATAAATTGGGATACTTTAGCTTTTATAACAGGCTTATTATTTATAATATCATTTTTTGTGATAGTAGTAGAACCATGAACTATAATGGCTTCTCTACAATGTCCTAGGAATTGTTTAAATATGGTTGGTAGTTGTCTTTCTGTTATTTCTTCTGTATATTTATCAGATAAAATCCTTAAATAGATTTCAATCTGATTCATGATATTATCTGATTTTTCTTTTTGAGCTTTTTCTCTTTTAGTCCTAGCTCCATCGAAAATTACTTTAACCAGTTGAACAGATGTTAGTATGAATATAGCTAATAGTATAGCCCACTCTGAAGAGAGTCCAAAAATTAATTGAGTTCCATCCATTATCGTGTTATCTTTTTAAATTGGTTATCGGTTATTTTTCTAATAAAAGCATCTATACTTAAACCTAAAACAAATGCACTACCCCCGTTTAACTCGATACCAATATGATTATGGGTATTTTCTTGAGGTAATTTAAACATTAACTCTAAAATAAAAGGCCCGTAATCGGTAAAATAAATTATTACCCAAGGTAATATCATTAAAGATATAATAAATTTAAATATTCCTCTCCACATATATTTTCTTTTAAATGTACCTGGTGTATCCGGGTCATGATATATTGCCTTAATGGTTTTTATAAAAAGCCATACAAATGCACCAAGTATAGATGCCAAATAGTAGGCTATGAACTCTACTACTGGCATCTCATTTAAAAGTATCTTTTGAACTTCTTCGTTCATTATTCAAAATTGAAATTGATCATTGTCCCATTTTCCATCCCGGCGTAATAAGTGGCAGAATCACATGAACATAAATAATCTCCTCGTGGGTAAAAGGTGGATAAATATACCCCTTCCCCACCTGGGGGATAAAAAGTAACCATTACATAATCATTCCAGGCATCATCCCATGTACTCAAAACCGGATATTGTTCTAAAGCGGAATCAGGTCTTGCAGCTACAGCCTGATTAACTGCGTGTGCAAAATAATGATGCATCCCTGTTGTCATCTCTCCTGCAACATCTAAATTAAAACTCATCAATGTTGAATCCGGGGTAATAATCGGTAAAATAGTATCTATAGCTATAACTCTAAATTGAATACTAGATTGATTATTGAAAGCATCGGTTGCTGTAATAGTAACATCCATGTAGGCTGTTGCCGCATCTAAGATTGAACCAGGATCGGGGGTCTGTTGGACTATTACTCCTTCACAGTTATCAGAGACTGTTACATCATCTGTATAATCAGGAAGAAAAGCTTCACAATTTTCATCTACATAAATAACTTGGTCAGGTATTTGTGATATACAAAGACAACTTACCATCAAGGCCAAGATGGATAAAATAAGAATTTTTTTCATAATATTAATGATTTTAGTTAACACAGTTTATATTTTAAGGATTAAAGATATCCCTAGGATTAAAGTTAAAAACCTAGTCCAAAAAGAAAAATAACTTCTAGGTATTTTTTTAGTGAATTTTCTCATCAACCTATCGAAAAGTTTCACTCTACCTATATAATACCATTTATTACCAGCTGATATGTTATAGATAATATCAAATAAAGCATATCTAATACAAACCCAACCAATAATATATTTAGGTAAAAATAAAGACCAAAATTTCCAAGGTTGAACTAGATAATCATCATAACCATTATACCATATAAATACAGGTATAAGAGATAAGATTATAAATAATTTTATATTCTCAATCTCCCCTGGTACCCAACTACCTTCCTGCCTTGAGACTAGACCTTCATGAATAGCCTCAAGAACAGTAAGTAGTATGATGATGGCAAGAAGTATCATGTAGTGATTTCTTTGTTACCAAGGTGTTGTTCAAGGAATACTATAATTGCTTTTACAACCGGGATATCAAATAAACCATTTGATACAAGTCCTGCCCCTAAACCATATAAAATTGCAATAGCTACTGGCTCATCTCCAAGGAATCCAATGTTCAATAATGTTCCCAAAAGTACTGCAAGTAAAATAGGTACCACCCAACTGATTATTTGTCGTACCCAACCCTTTACATTTTGAAATAAACCGTTTATAAATCCCGTAGCAAATACGGAAAGAGCAGCTAATCCAGCCAATGAACCCATCCAGGTATTAATATTGACTACTACATCTCCTATATCTGTAGGAGGTTCAACTTGTGCTACCAGCCCAACGGTAGCCACTATTAAAAGGGCAAAAATAAACATGAATCTTTTCATAACATTTAATTTTAAATTGTGTAACTTAAGGAATTTAGTTTAGCCCATATAGGACTTAAAAAGTTTTGTATTGCTGATTTTAGATAATCATCTAACCAGGTAGTGGTTGGGTTCTTAGTACCTGTACCAGGCTTATCAGTGATTACTAAATCATAATTAGAATAAAAGATAAAACCGATATCATATGTTACCCCAGTACTATCATAGATATTTGGAGTAGGAGTATTATCATACATAATATCAGCTGGAGTTGCTTCTGTTATACTACTAATTTCATATCCATATAAAGCCAAAAATAATTCAATAGATTTTACAGTTCCTTTAGTTTGTAGAATCTGTCTTATATACCTAAGTAATTTTAAATAAGTTTCCTCAGCATCAGGACCTGGTGTATAATGAGTAGTGTTACCTATATCAGGGGGATTACCAAATAATTGGGCAATGTGTTCTGCTAATAGTGATCCACTTTCACTAACTATATTTGGTAATTCTGTAGCATCCCATAATTTAGGGATATCATCTAAATAAGGGGATATCTTTTCATCAATCTCCTGGCAAAAAATCTCTAAATATCTCTCAAGTAAACCCTCATCATTCCCATCTTTATAGGAATCATTCTCTTTAAAATACCGTGGTAATTTACGGAATAAGAAATTAGGTTTACTTGATGTTTTACCAAAAGTTATCATACCGTTTGTTCATTAACTGTTAAATCAAGTTCATTCTCATCATATATGGGAATAGTATAATCTTGAAATACAATATCTTCGTTATAAGGATAACTATTAAAAATCCACTCATCTCCTACATCAAAAGTACCATACATCCCAAGTTGTAATGTACCATCATCAGAAGTAAAATCAACGGTACCAGGATCGGCTTGATGTATAGTAACTGTACCTTCATAGGTTTCTGCCCCCGTAGGTCCTGTTCTAAATAACCTAGCTAAACCATCATCAGAACCTAAAACACTGGCATTTATTACAGCTAATCTCCAAGAAGTTATCTCAGAGGTAGTTTCTTGTACCTCTACATACCAGTTATTTTCTAATTGATGTGAACCTTCAGTAATTCTAGGATATGGTTTAGTGGTAATAGTTTCTAAAGTAAGATAATCAACTTTATCTAAGTTATCGATAAGAGCAATAATATCTGATCTCCTTATTACCCTATCAACATCAGAATTATTAAACCCATATTCTTCTTGTAAAGCTGATTTTATATCTGTAGCAGTTTGAACTATATTTCTTCTAAATTTTGCTGTAGCTGTAATAGTTAACCTCAATTTAGTCTCACCAGCTGCAATAGCAGATACAGCTGTGGATATCATTTTTTTATCAGAAAAATAATTTACTACATCTGTTAAAAGTTGCGAAGGTGCAGTACCCCCTTCTTCAGGGGCAATATAAAATTCTATGGTTTTACTACTTAAATTAAAACCTACTGTAGATTTACTAACACCTGGAACTAAATTACAGATATCTTTATGATCCTGTAGAGTAACTGCCCTATCAAGTGTACGTAAACTAAGAGGAGCATGTTTTCTAATTCTCTCTAAATCCTCTTCTTCTAAACCCCCCACAGCAGCTAATTCATTGGTCACTTGATAAGAATCAATAGTTGGGGATTGGATTGGAGGAGTTGGGCCACCTGAAGGGGTTACCCAAGTTGTAAGAGTATTAGATTCTACATTACCTGATTCACCTTGACAAGTATAATAAGTGGCTAAGACAGATTGACCAGATGTGGGAATAGCTCCATTTACCCCATCCCCAAATACCACATAAGCCTGTTTATCTTCATTTACTTCAACAATGAAATGAGTATCATTTGGACCAGAAAAAGCAAAACTTTGAACCAATTCCCAGGTTACCGCATTAATAGAAATCTGGAGTGTGTCATGTTGGTAATCATCATTTATAAAAAAAGCTTGGTTAGAAGATGATGTAGTAGTCCCGATATTATCTCCAGTAACTTGTACTCGTTGTTTTGCAGGAACTACAACAGATGAGGTTAAAGCGGCAATGGTGACTTTTCTCTGAGTTATAAATTGCACATTACCATCACTAATTATTAAACCTGAGTCAAGAGTTTCATCATTCTGTAAATTAACGGGATTACCTGATGAATCTACAGCGGTAATAGTTAAATCAACTACAGAACCAATCTTAGCTCTTACTCTATAATCTATTAATCTTGTAAGAGCAATCATAGAGCTATATCTACGAGCTGTAGTAATATAAGATTCTCTTGCTAATTGATCAATATAATAATTTAATTGTTCTACTAGTCCGGCAAAAGAATTGATAATTATAACAAATATATTACTTTCACTATAATCGGTTATCTCAGTTACAAGAGTTTGCATTCTATTTAAAATAGAAGCCTTTATAGTTTTATAACTACGATAAAGATATGTTACCCATGGGTTCTGTAAAGCCATTTTTATTCTATTTAATTAGTGTAAAAATCATATCTTAAGGTGTCTTCAATATTAATATCTTTAACCTGATAAGATATATCTACGGCTAAACCTTGGTTAGTGGTTCTTGTAAAAGTAAGTTTAGTTAACTCAATTCTTAACTCCCATTCGGTAATAGCACTTATAACGAATCTCTTCAAAAGAGTTAATAGAATATCATCATTTTGATCTTCTAATGCTTCATGAATCCTAGACCCAAAATCATCTATATATTCACGAGTATATAAGGGCCATGCTATTATAGCCCTTATAGAAGATTGAATCAAATCTTCTTCTGAAGCAATGGTATGCCTTCCCGAAGTAAGTTCTAAAGGAAATGCTAAACCCTGAGTTTTGGTTGTAGCCATTTATTATTCAAATTTTTCCAGAAATTCAAAAATCTCTTTATCCCGGATATTCCATCTTGAAGCTTTAACAATCTTTTTTAAAGAATCCCAATCAGCATCCTCAAAGTCAACTTTGGTTTTACCTGCTTTATCTAAAGCATTTTGAATTCTATTTCTTTCCCTAATATCTGAAGGAGTAAAACCCCCTTGAGGTAAAACATCTAAACAGATCTCAATTAAATCCTTATAATCTAATTTTAAATCTGGGTTACCCTGGTAACGAACTTTATTTTCTGTAATTTCGGTTTTCTTAATTTCAAAAGTCTTCATAGCTTATTATTTATTAAAGTAATGGTGTTGTTAAATAATAGTATCTCGGTATACTAGTTATTCGATTATTTCCTTTATTGTAATTCTTTGATTCTCTTTTTTAATCCCAAAATCTCTTCCTCAAGTCTTTTTATTTTATCCTCATTTGTTTCAACCCTATTATCTAACTGAACAATACCCCTGTGGAAATGTTGCATAAAGATAGGTTCTTTTATAATCATATTATTATACCTATCATACATAACCATATTAGGATCCACCTTTTCAATATCTTGAGCAATCCACCCTATTTCACCCTTACTGGATCCATCTTTTCTATCAAATATTTTTATAGGAAGATTCCTCATTAAGGATAAAGAATCATAGTCCCAATCCTCTATGTTTTTCTTTAAACGAATATCAGAAGTAGAGTATGAAAGAATATCAGAAGTGGTATCATATCTTACATAAGCCAACCCCGCCGTACTTGATAAATTAGCTGTTATTCCTCCATATAATTCTAAATCCCCACTACTGCTAAGTTCCATTACATTTCTAAAAGTTCCTGTTGAATTACGAAGTATCCACGCAAATTTAGAATCATGTTGAGAACCTGTGCCTACGACATAGAATTGGCCATAGGCATTATGGCTTGAGGCTACTATCATACTAAGGCCAGAATAATAACCATTACTCATTGATAATTGACCTGTGTAATTCATCGAAATAATGCCATTATAACCTGCAGCTGTACTACCACTTGATCCTACCGAATTATAATCCAAAGTATCACTATTATCTCCTACAGAAAATCTATGGCGAGCATTGGTTTCATCCTGGTAATAAGTAATATCATTACTTCCAAAAGAACTTTTTGATTCTATTCTAAACCCACTAACACTATCATCCCATCCTGCAACTGCCGCTACAGTTCCGTTTTGAGCATATTGTATATAAGAATCATTTGTGCTTGCGTTGGCATTTAATTGCATTACTGCATCACCGCCACTACCTAATGTTAGTTTTGAATTAGTGTAATTATATTCTAAATGTGTACTATATGTAAAAGAGGAACTTGTAGAGATTGGTATTAGATATTGGTTTGTCCCATAATTAGGTCCTGATGGGGGAGTAGCCCAAGACCCATCATTTCTTAAAAAAGTTGTAGTAGAAGTTCCTACTGATATTCCCCTTTTTATTGCTCCACTTGATGAACTATCCGAGAGAAGAATATAATCACCAGATGAAGGTGTAATGGCAGTTGAACTTATAGTACCAGAATTACTTATATCCCCATGAGTATGGGTCGAGGATGCAATACCGGCAGTTGCCAGACTTACATTCTCCCATTGAGCTGTACCACTTTGATATTGCAGAATATCATTATCATCAGTAGCAGCCATTGTAACATCATTCAAATCTTCTAATGACGCACTTAGACTAAAAGTGATATTAGAAGTCCCATCATAAGGACCGCCAGTAAGACCAGTACCAGTAGATAAAGTATTATGACTATGTCCTATAGCTGATATCCCAGCTTCTGTCAAGGTTTGGTTTATCCAATCAGAAGTTCCATTATCATAAACCAAAAGTTCCCCATCAGTAACAGATGAAATAGTTACATCATTAGCTTCAGATATATTGCTTATTCCCCCACCACCTGTAACCAGACTTGACAATGAAACTTCAGTTGTATTTGAAGCGTCTCTAAACATAAGATTTCCGGAAGAGTCTGCACTAATCCAGGCATTGTGAGCAAGATCATAATAGAAATTGTTTAGATAGGAAATTTCTATGTCTGTACCAATACTAAACATATCATGCTTAAAGAAATAGGTAACAGCCAGAGTAGATCCATATGAACTAAGGGCAAATTCTATAGACCCTTCTTCAGAACCATCAGTTGCATTTTCTGTCTTTCCATTAATTATGGCATAACTATGATCATCATTAATAGAATTTTTACCTCTAAATAATAATGACCCACTACCTGTAGTAGTTGTATTATAAGCAGTAAAAGCCACAGTACCAGAAGCATCATGGGAAACTAGACCGTAGGTAGAATCATAATATAAACTTGAACTACTTTCAATATCCCCACTAGCAGAACCAAGGACTACATAATCATTAGTAGCTGTACCCCAAGAAACATCACCAGACCCAAAACTACCATAACTCAATTTCCCTGTTGCAGTATCATAATATACTATATTTGTTTCACTTCCTTTTATCGGTAAATACCCATTTAAAGACCCATCACCAAAATATATATTACCACGTGAACCGGTACCATCTCCAGCTCCCCCATAAATCAATATATCACCTCCATTTAAATTTGAATTAACTACGGATTCACCACCTCTTATAGTAATACTTCGACCAGATTCATCCCCTCCTCCTTGGCCATTAGCCCCAATTATAGAGGCATTATCAAAATTTTTAAATTTAATAGAAGTATTATGAGGATCAAGCTCAATTGAATTACCCATGAAAATATTGTTTGAACCACCTGGGTTAAGGTATATATAAGAATCAACTGTTGTAATATGTATAGGCCTATTACTTCCAGAAGTTCCTATTTCGAATTGGGTAGGAGTAGTTTGGGCTTTTATAAAGGCAATAGACCCAAAATTAAAGGTAGAATCCATTGACAAAGTTGCATCTGTACCATCAAAGGTAAAATTAGAAGAAGATTCAATATCACCGGAATCAGACCCAAACACTACATAATTATTAGTAGCAGTTCCCCAAGTAACACCTGATGATAATTCACTTAAAGTTTTAATACCTGCATTAGCATCCTTAAAAGTAAGGTCACTACCTGACAAATATACTTGGGTATTTGTATTAACAAGGTTAATATTTATACCTTCATTTACTAATAATAAATCATCAACTATCTGAGGCATAGTTTAATATATTAATACAGCTTTATAATCACCCGATGTTATATTGAATCCAAAGTCAAATGTGATATTATTTCCATCTACTACAGTAATAGTTGGGAATACTTGTACATCCGTATTTTGAGTTACTCCCCAAACCTGTACTATGATATCAGTATCTACTGATAAACCTAATCCATGATTCCAAGTATATGATCCATCCCCATCCCCCAAATTAGCAGATACTTTTCTGGTTAAAATTGTTGTATCAGCTTCAATAGAAATAGTACCATCACCATTAGTTATATCAATCCCAGTACCCGCAGTTAGAGTAGCCCCCGTAGGTCCTGATGTACCACCAATTAGTAATTCTCCATTAACATTAAGAGTCTCCCAAACAGGGACAGAAGCAGAAGAGATTAATACAGCATTATTAGTAACATTTAACTCAGCCCAAGTATTAGCCCCAGATGCATATAATAAGCTCCCAGCCGAAAATGAGGATAACCCTGTACCACCATATATTGGGTCTATATTAGAACCATTCCATGTTCCGTTTCTTACTATCCCGAATTTTATATCTGCCAAAGCATAACCTGTACCAGCAGTATTAACAGTAGTAGTAGGCTCTGATTCTAAAGATTCAAAAAATGTAATTGTTTTATTAGCATCAGAAGCATCTCTAAAAATACCACCCCATTTAGATACTGTTTCTGTGTATTCCCAGTAAATCCCGAGATCAGCAGAATCGGCTGAATTACTATCTCCCAAATGTATTAGCGGGTCATCCACAGATAAAGTTGATGTATTTACTGTGGTGGTAGTACCATTAACTGTTAAATTACCTGTAATAGTTAAATCATTCCCAATAGTTATATCATCAGGTAAACCGATAGTAACCGTTTGACCAGAAACGGATGTCTCTATTTGATTAGTAGTTCCACTTATGGTTAAAGTCTGAGAAGTTGATACTGTACTTGGTCCACCAGTATCGGCATCTAAGCCAAGTGTAAGGTCTATACCACTTGTGATATCATCATTAAATATACTTAGGGGTATATTTGAAATAGTTTCCGCATAATGTGTATCTCCAGCTGAATTAACAGCTACTAATCTATCTGTACCAACTAAGTCACCGGTCTTTTCTGAAAATTCCCAGAGAGCTTGAGTTATATTGGGAGTAGTTGTAGGTGAAGTTATATTTAATCCAGTACCTACAGATACAGATGTTACAGTTCCCCCACCTGCAGCTCCGATGGCATTCCTAACAGCAGCTTCTGTTGGAATAGTATTATTATCACCAGGATCACCTAAAGTTGTAGTAACAGCATACCCAGCTTTAAGTATAGCCCCAGATGTTCCGTCATATAATGGAATAGTATCGGTAGTTACTCCTGAAGTAGGACCAATAACAATATTACGAAAAGCTGTCCCATTATGTACATTTAATAAATGATTAGTGGTATTCATGTATAACTGACCTTCTACGGGAGTACCTGGTGCAGTAGTTAATGTATGTATTACTACATTCTGAGCTTGTAGCTTCTGAAAATCTAAATGGTCAACTAATAACATGATTTCCTGATATTAATTATAAATAGTATTTTTGAGTTCTTAAATAAGGCAAATCGCTTTACCTGATACAGATACCCCCATGGATATCTGTGATTGATTTAGAGAATTATGTGTTACAGGTGCTAATAATTTATTTGGAGGAGCTGAATTATCATATACTTCTATGTTTGGCTCTAAACCGAGATTATGATTTATTATCCAAGTAGAAGAAGAAGCTCCTTGTACATGTACATATCTTTTATGGGTTATCCTTTCAACATTACCATTTTCATCTTTGTATTTTAAAACAGAATTTGTGTTTATACCAAGAGTATCTGGTTCAGCCCAAAGAGCAATCTCATCTGCCGATACACTAGTAGGTTCTGTTATTTCTTTTAAATATATTCTCCAATCTTGGTGTCTAACCCCCTCTATAGTTACTCCAACTCCTGGCGTAGATTCATTTAAATCATCAATAGTAAAAGTTCCAGTAAAATTACCATAATCTAAATAATAACTTGGTAATTGACCGTTTAATAATTCACTATCATCTACTACCCCATTATCATTAGAATCATATACTGATTTCAACATATCACCAGCACCACCAGGGGATAGGACTTCATTTAAAACATTACCTACAAAAACCTTTACAGCTCGAGAAGTGGGTATCATAGAGTTACCCCCATTTAGTAAAGGACTTGTTTCAACATTTAAAATAAGATCACTATCTTGCATATATAAATAATCCTGAATCCCTATTGTTATACCTCCTACTTGTGTACTAGAAGCTATAGGTATATTATTTACATATAACTTAAAAGTTTCTTCATCATATTTAATAGTATCATCATCAATCTTATCACCTAAAAATCCTGTTAATGGGTCATCTATACTCATTCTAACCCTTTCATCAGGAAATTCATCACCCTCTAAACCTAATGCCCATGAAGCTACCATATCCCAAATCGGGTTTGCAAGACGAGCCATAGAATCTTCCATTTCATCTTGCATTTGTTGAGGCATAGGTTCACCAGCTATATCTGGATAACGAGAATTATCCACCATAGCTACCCTAATATTTTCTACAAATTCTGATCTAGTTTGAGCCATTAGTGTTGTACTAAATCGTTTCTTATATCTTCTTCGTTAGTATTATCAATATCAATAGGTGCTGGATTAGCTGGTAACAAAGGACCTGCTGTTCCTGATATTGGGTCAACTATTTGGTGTGTTCTATAATGTTGTAAAAATGAGTTTACCTTATTCTCTATGGCATTTAACCTTTGTGTTAACTCCACCACTTTTACTAATCCTTTATTCTCACCATGGTTTATAATTATCTTAGGTTCATCTTGAGAATCATCAATTATGATGGTTTGTCCTTTAGGAGTTTTAAAACCATATATCTCTGGAGATGTAAACTCTTCAGGTTTTTCATCTTTAGCTCGATGTGCAAAACTCCAATAAGGAAATCTAGTATCACCATGCTCAAATTCTACCCAAACCATATCTCCTTTTAAAGGTAACACCTGAATCCCATAATTACTTCCACCTAATTGGGTTTTTGGGTATGCCCAAGTAGGGTGTTCTATATCTTTAGTAATAACAGGTACACTTATCTTTATCCTACCCATACCATCTGGGTCATCATTATCTATAACATAACCCCTATAAGAAGAATAATATCTACCTATAGACTCTAATCCGAAATAAATAATGTTAGTTACAAAATCCTTTAGAGGTTTCATTATTTATCACTAGCTTTCATTGAAATTATTTCTATCTCTGCATCCGGGTTCCTTGATAGTCTAACCATTTCATTAGCCCAACTATCCACAGTCCATTTACCACTACTATCAAATAAATCTGAACTTCTGAGTTCTTCTGTTTTATAAACCTCATGCCTAGGCCCAGGTAGAGCAACTGAAGGTGCAGCTTGGTATTGTCTATCCCCTTGGTATACTCTGGCTCTTACCACAAAATCGGTACCAAATAATAATGATTCTCTTTCAAAATATTTAATATCTTCGGCATCAAGTTCCCCTTGTTCATATCTCTTTTGTGTAACCTGGGATATATTTCTATTTTTAGTTTCCTCTATTACCTTAAAACACTCCATTTTAGTTTTATAACCCTGTTGACTAACGGTGTGTTCACATTTTTTAATATAATAAATACCTTCATGTTGATCATCGACATTAGATATATAAATTTTTTGTTGGTCTCTTAGATAAGGATCTCCTTCAACTATGGCATTACCCTCTTCTTTCTCCATAGCTAATTCTCTCTGACGATTATTAGTTGTATTAACGGCATCCTCAAATGTTTCCAAAGGAAATGTATACCAAACCGCCCTAAGAATTCTATCATTTATATCTGGGTTAAATTGTTCTTCTGAACTTACCCCCGGAGCTAATTTACTCCTATCCATTTTTGTATGATCTTGGACTGATGGTGTATAACCATATTTAGTAATATAAGAATCCTTAAAAGTACCTGGTAAAAACAATTGGGAATCCTTACCTGGGTCTATAAAAGCTCCTTCAGTTCTTGTAGCTCCGAAATTAGCATACCCTACTGAGTAAAATTGCCAAAATTCTTTTAACTCTTTTACAGCCTGTTGTTCTGTAATAGTTTTATCTTCAAGTATTTCCTTAGGAGTACGTTGGGTCATTAAGGCTTTCCGATAATCCTCAAGATAATAATTCTTACGATCTTTAGCATCCATACCTGAGTATGAGATACTTTGTCTTTCAAAAGTTTCAAACTTAGTTTTAGCTTGAAAATCTATGAGTTGCCCTGGTTCTTGTTTATACTGGTAACTTCTAAAAATATTACCGGTAACATTACGATTATGGATTAATAAAGTATAACCTCTACCTGTAATAAACCAAGGTCCTCTTGGTGCTTTATTAAATAAATCAGCTAGAGTTATATATATTGAGCGATTTGAAGATAATATTTCTCTTTCTTGTTCTATATATTGCCTGATGATATTTGTTTCACCTACCGTCCAACTATAATTATCCCATAACTTTGGATCTTTTCTAATCGGGTCATTAGGATCTGTTAATTGGTCAATAGCTTCATCTTTAAAATCATCAGTAACTTGATTATAGATTATCTCCCCTTTATCATAAATCTGGATATTATATTTTTTATCTATCTGTGATTGTATATAATCAAGAATAGAACCATACCCTGTATCTGGGGATCTAAATATTTTTAAATAAGTTAGATAATCTGTACATTCTAATTGGGTGTATATTACATTAGAACCATACTTACTTGTAAGATCACGAACTAATACTGTAACTGTAGATGTTTTATCATTATCTATATAACCCCATTTAACTCTTAACTCTGTACCCCTACTTATACCTAATCTACCTAATGATCTTGGGTTAGACATTTGTAATTTTATACTACAAATATCATCATCCTCATCATCATATTTATATTTCATACTAACAATAGAAAGATCATTATCTTCTCCCCAATTATCCGCTATCTTTTCTCCCCTAACATTATAGAGAAAAATAAAAGGGCTTTTTAAAGGAGAATTAAGGTCTGGCATAACGTGATTGAATTACTTTTATATTAGGTATGATAATAGTATCACCAACCGGTAAATCAAATATATCAGTTATATTATCATTAATATCAGCTATAAAAAACCACATTGATGAAGCTTCATAATATTCTCGAGCTATATCATAAAGAGTCTCATTTTCTCTAATAACATGATAAGTATCATGAACAGATTGTACATAAGTTATCTTATTTCTGTACAAGGCAATTTCACCATTTCCAAAATCTACTAAATAACCCCTATCGTATAGATGTTCGGTAATCTCCATGGTTCATATTATTAAATTCTAGTACTTATTTGTTCTTCAACGTATTCTATCTCTACTTTGCTTAAATTTTTTCTAGAAATTCTTGCTAAAGTAATCTTTTGATAAGCCTGGACTGGTAACATATCTGTGATAACAAGTTCTCTAGAAGCAGAGACATGACCCTTACTAAACCTAGTCATACGATAAGGAGCTGCAATAACTATAAAAGTATGTGTAGCAAATAACCTATCAGCTTGGCCCCATTTTAAATATACTCTATGTGGGTTTCCATTATAACTATCAGCCTTAGTAAGAGCTTCTATTTTCCGACATTGTCTTATAACATCTTCACGATTCTCATCAAATGAATACCAATCTATCTCGAATTCTAATTTATCCTCAGCACCAGTAAACTGATATCTTGGGTTATTGGCTCCGATTGGTTTAATAGCAGTAAAAGCTGATTCACTGTTATAATTTAATTCTCTTGGAATAAAAGGTAATTTAATTTCCTCATGGCCTTTGTTATACCCACCAACATCTATATCAATAATAGATACATAATCCTGTAAAGCAGATCCTCTAGCTCCAGGCATATTTTGGTGAGTTAATGAATTGTCGTTTGATTCCCCGAATCTTAAATTATCTTTTTTATTTTCTAAGTTTTCACGAACTGGGTCTATAATTGAATGTTCACTTGTATTAGAGTCGGTCGATCCTATAATGTTTATAACTGGTTTTTCACCTCTTTCAATAGCATCATGCATAACATTAGAACGCCTAAAGAATATATTTAATCTCCGAGCATCTAATGACCACTCAATAGCTTTAGTAAACCCAGGACCTTTAACAAATGTTTCTGAGTGATATTGTGGAAATTGGGGACTACGAATTATAGCCATGATATTATATTATAAGTGTGATAAAATTTGAAGAGTGTCTTTAGCTGTTCTTTCCGCATTAATCCTTTGAGCCTCTTCACCATCAACATTAATGATAATTGGTTGGGCTTGAGGATTAGCCATTAATTTTTCAAGATTGTCATTTAACCTCTGTAATTGATTTTGACTCCATTGGTTATTTAATTGATTACGACCTGTTTGACCAATTACTTTTAATGGTTCTGCATTAATATCTTGAAATTTAATAATATGACCTATAGCTTGACCTTGAGATTGGAGTTTAACTTTTTCAGCTTGTTTTCTAAGAGCTTCAGAATTTTTCTCTGTAGCATCCTTTTGTTTTTTAAGTATAGCTGATAAACCACCTATAGCTGCTGGTAATGCAAATGATATAGCTAATCCAAAAGGCCCACCTAATATACCTAATATCCTACCAAGTATCATTCTAGTTGCACTATTAGCTACTACCCTACCTCCAACAACCCTAGCTGCTCCTTTAGCTACACTCTGAGCAGCAGCACCACTAACAAAGGTTCTCATACCTGTTTTAGACTGGGCAACTATCCTACCAGCTTTATTTAAAGTTAAACCCTTAACTCCCCCTGCCGCTATCATAGTTCTGACTCCAGCCATAGAACTCATACCACCAGCCATATTAGCCCTCATTACAGCTGCATTATATTCCCGAGCAGCTGCAGTCATAGATTTAAATCCTAATACTGTTTTAGTTGAGAACATACCCATGGCTGTTTGATTTTGTAAGGTAACCAATTGTATACCTTTTAAAACAGCCTTAAAAGCAAATGCCACAGTTTTAATGGCAATAAATCCAGCTAATCCTACAGATAACATATTCCCAAAAACAGGTATCTTAAAGATTTTCTGCATTACATTTATAATGGTCTCCAGAATAGTTAGGGTTGGCCTTAACACTGGTTGTATCCCCTCTGTAAAAATAATTCCCATATGTTGCCATACTGCTCTTAACCTACGTAATGAGCCTTCAAGGGTATCCATCATACCTGCAGAGATTCTTCCAGCGGTACCTCCTGCAGCACCCATTGCCTCTAAGTGACCAGTGAACCGTTCAAAATTATCCATTAATAATAAACCTGCCCTTGCACCACGAACTCCAAATAATACTTTAGCAATATTATATCTCTCTGTCGTACCCACCCCGATCATAGCTTTCTTTAGAGTAGAGATATTCTGAACCATAGAATTCATATTCCCTTGAGCATCTTGGAAATCTGATCCAGTTAAACCTAATTTATCTAATGCTTTATTTTTAGTACCACCTGCAAAATCACCTATAGATTGGGCAAGATATCTCATAGAGTTTTCAAAAGCTACACCAGCCATAGAACCTTGTATACCGGCATCTGCCAATGTTTGAATAACAGCTATGGATTCCTCTAATGATATATTCAAAGTTCTCGCCGTTGATGCTGAGTATTTTATAGCTTCTCCTAATTCAAATACATTCAAGTTAGCACTAGTAGCTGCATGAGCAAGCATATCAGCAACATGACCAGATTCTATTGCTTCTTTCTGGAAAGCAATCATAATATTGGTCAAGATATCAGCAGCCCCTCCCCTACCTGCAATTTGTAGGTTAGCAGCAGCAGCTAAATCAACAGCAGCAGCAATATTACCATGTATGTCTTTATATTTCATACCGGCCATTGCCATAAATCTCATACCCTCAGCTACATCCTTAGCAAAGAAAATTGTACTCTGACCAAGTTGCATAGCTTGGTTACTAAGAGTATTTAATTCGTCCCCACTTGATTTTGAGATTTGCTTTACAAACTCCATCTCAAATCCAAATTTGGCGGCTGAGTTCACAACCTGGCCCATACGGCGTAACGCCATACCGCCAGCAAAGGCCATACCTGCGTACATATTCCTTTGTTGGCGGAGTTGCTGTTCTTGCATTCTCAACAATTGTTGTTGAGTAGCCTCAGCAGAACTTCTTATGCTGGCTGCAGGGCCCGAGAACTGGTCACGTAAAAACATCGTAACCCCTATGCCTAAGGACGAACCACCTGTCATAATATTATTTTCGTTTATGGATTTTTTCTACTTCACGATCATATTCCTCACAAAGTTTAAGGAATTTTAACCTTCTTTTAGTTGAGAGTTTAAGGTATTCTGAAAATGAGAATTTTAATTTATATTGACAGACATGAAAATATTCTTTCTCTATATCTGTCGAGGATAAAAAAAATCCTGTGATGCAACTACTGGAAATTCAACTTTCTCTCCAGTATCAGGGTGGGTAAGAGTAGTAATTAAATCAACTGCTGGATCATAATCTTCAATATCTATTCTTATCTCCATCATTTCCCGAGGATTAAAGGATTTGAAATTTTGTACCTTTACCCAATCTTCAGCCATCTTTAATTCCAAACCTCTAGCAAGAATCCCCGAATTAACTGATTGTAATTCTTGTGGTAATTTTAATAACCATCTTTCAGCATTACCATCCATAAAGTTATATCTTAAATTCTTACCAGTAGATAGAGTAATCATACGAGTTTTATTTTTACCACCCCTATGTTCTGGAATTCTTTGTGAGAAATAATCTGGATCCCCTTTATATGGAAATGGGTTATCTTCATTGTGATAATCCCATATATATTGTCCCAAATCTTCTTCATATTCAACCGATTTCCCATCAGACCATTCATACTCAAAAATAAGCTTTTGGCCTAAAGAAAAAATTCTACTAGCAATCATTAGAAAATAACGATCACTAAGCTTAAGCTCTCTAGCTTTATCAATACTCAATCGACCATTCTCAGAAAAATCTGTATGAACCACTATTCCAGAAATAAAACGATTTGCTGATGACCCATCCAATACACCCTTAGCATTAGATAAAATATCATCATCTTCACCAGTTTGCATTCTAATAGTAAACTCATGGCCTGATGGTCCAATTAGAGTTTTTACTTCTCCATAAGCATCAGTTAATTTCTCAATGTCTTTATTCATAGCTTAATTATTTAATAATAATAGTACTCCTATGTTCTAGCATACTACAAAAAAGGGGCCGCTTTCACGAATCCCCTTTTAAGAGCTATGGACTAAAAACCGAGAGAAGTTACACTTTTTGAAGTTTATCGATTGTGAATTCAACGTTTTCAATGGTGTTCCCTGATTCTTGGCGATCCAAATTATGACCCGGTAATGAAGAAGGCCATACACCTTCAGCAATCCACGTATTCAAAATTGTGGCACCATCTTCTGCAAATTCTACAATAGTCATAACCTTTTTATAGATTGAAGGCGGGGCTCCACCCCCCAATGTAGAACTTTGACAAGTATCAAACCAGGACCATAAATAACTATCTCCCTCACTTGAGGACATCAGTTTTTCGCATACAATCTTACTGTATGATACTCTACCTGCTGTTTTGATATCATGGTTGGTATCCCCATGAGTATCCTCTTCGATTTCAGCATCAGGTAAATCTACCTTCTGAAAAAGGAATGGATTGATCGGGTCTGGGCTGATCTGTAAGGAAAAGTTAAATTTTTTCCTGGGATTTGCAAACTTAGCCATTGTATGTAATTTATAAAGTTAATTATTCAATATATACCCCTTCACCCTGAACGAGCATAAGGTTAAATGTTAATTCTTGTAAAGAAGGAATCGGCCATATTTTCAGGTTAATTTTGTACTTACCATTTTGTACATCTACCGGATCATTGATTTGAAGGTCATCAATGGTACTGGCATCTTGGTCTCCATAATATTCATACTTATACAAAGCACGATAATCTGGAGAAGTAAGCCTATCCAGGAAAGGTTTAACATGGTAATAAATTTTCTGAAAAGTGATAGGATCATTGGGTTCTTCAAGATAACCTTCTAAAATGGGTTTTAATGTCTTTTTTAAGAAGAGTACCAACATTACTACATTGAGGAATTTCTCCTGGTTATTAGCATACTGTGCTGAAAAATTACCAGATAATTGTACGATGTTATTCTTCTGAACCATCATATTAATCTGGGCATTTGCCAATAGGTTAAGATCAGCAAATGAAGCCGGTGTACCAAAATTATTTACAACCCCAATGGCATCAGGTACAGCACCCTTGTTTTGTCCTGCCAATGAATACCATGTCCCATAGCGGTTATATACATAAGCAGCAAGCCCAAGTACATCACCCATTTCAGACATTGATTTTTCCTGTAATGTTCTTTCTTCTCTTACCTTAATACCACCCCCAAAGAATGCCCCGAACTTAGAATCACTTGCCACAGTTTCTCTTTCTGATACAAGGGCTGAAGCAGTCGTGATAGAATTAGGTAAATGAGCAAAGAATACAATATCACCTCTACCAGCTGCATAAGTAATACCAGCTGCATTTACGGCATCATCATCAATCTCCGGGACCGACATAGCAATCCCATCATCTGCCCCATCAAAAGAAGACATAGCATCGGAATAATCTCCCGCTACTAATCCAGCCGGATCAACTCCACCGGTAAAAGCATCAGCTGCTGCTGTAGCTGGAACTAGAAGAGTGGCTGCAGAGGCATCAACATAATTGAAATCAAAGTTCTGTGACATAGCTTTTACTTCATCCAAAGCGGTTTGGTTATCTGCAATATCGGCAGTAAAAGCAGGGATATTTTCATAGATTTCATTAAGAGAGGGTTCATTACCATGAACTAATTCCATATTCCAGAAATTACTTTGGCCATTTGATGCAGCCTTGATTTCAATAGTAAAGTTATTATAGTCTGCTCCCTTATATTTGGGTTGAACCGAGAAAAGTGTTACTGGAGTTCCATCCCCATTTTGGATATTTTTTGCTGTAGCTTTTACTCCTGGTGTTGCGGCAGCATCTACTCTACATACCCGGAGTTGTGCTCCTCTAGTAATAGCTCTTTTACAAAGATATGGAAAATCTGATGTACTCAACAAACCACCAAATGTCCTTTCGAACTGAGGCCAGCTGTTGATCAAAGAAGCCCCTAAATTAGGTTGTTCTACCGGACCTCTTTTAGTAATACCGATTACGTAAAAGATACTCGGAACAGGAGTTGATACCCCCGGAGTAAAGTTCTTTACGTTAAATTGGACTTTAGCTGCATCTGGCATGATTATAAATTTTTATGGTTTTAAATCTTACTTATATTATATAACAACCGTAGTATTGTACTTAAGTTATAACCAAAGGATCGGAATCAGTACCCCAAGTACGATCCATATACTTTTGTACATTGGTATTAAGAGTAATTTCTTCGATCTTAGCTATATTAGTAAATACTTCTCTATTAGATATATCCCAACAATCCGGTATTTCATAAGCATATACATGTTCTAAAATACCATCATCTTCTGAACTTTGGTTATAATAATTTAAATATCTAGCAAAGAAGGTTTTAGTCGAATCGTTATAATAAGGGATATAACCCCTTCTGGGAATAGATAAAGCTAATATAGAATTTAAGACTCTTAGTTGTTGAGCCTTATTAGAAACTAAATGGATATTTAAATAAAAATCCACTGTTTGAGGGGGAGTAACCAGGGCGGTATAGGACGAACCTACATCTTCGAAATATCTTTGTGGATCTCCCCCCAAGGCCCCGGGTAGAAAGTTACCTGATTCCAGTACAATCCTGGGGACTTTCTTTACTCCTTTGGACTCATTATTTCCCACACTAAATAGTTCGATCGAAAAACCCATAGAAGCAACTATAGCATCTATATCTGCTTCCCATTGAGCCCACCCTGTGTTATTATCGGGATAAGTAACTGTATCAGCTATATCCGGTAAATATCCTTTATCAACTAACTCCAGACGTATAGTTTCAAATAAACTACGTTCTATAAGTTCTTGTATGTTAGTTAATGGTGTATTAGACATTATATTTTATTTAATCTTATTCCTTGAGCACCGAAATCTCTAACTAAATGCCATTGTATAAATGTTTGTAATCCTCTTATACCTTTCATATTTTGGCTAAAGGTATCTTTAAATACTGGTCTGGCTGGAACTCCTCTTGAATATGCTCCGTGTTCTAAGATATTTGCATACTCACTAATAGTTAATACCTCTTTTTCATTTTCATGATAAGGAGCTCTAGTAGCTTCTTTATCAATTCCAACTCCAACTCTACCATCTCTAAAATCAACTACTTCTACGGCATTTTCAAAAGCTCCACTCCAATAAAGTAATCTTCCACCTCCACCATGTTTAGATTTATATTTTTTATATTTAGGAGAATGACCTGGATAACCAAATCTTTTACCCCCAGTTCTTATATTTCCTTTTACAGCATCTCTATATTTCTCAGCAAATTTCTTTTGTGCTCCTATAGCTGCAGTTGCTATAGTTGGACCTAAACTATTAACCAAAGTATTAAACCTAATCCAATCACCCTCAAGCTTAACATCAACATTAAAACCACCTCTACCTCTTAAACCATGTTGTACACCTTGAATAGCCATCAGTATTTATCTTCTCCTGTTTGAGTTTCTTCTCTACTTAAAATAACATATATCATAAGAGTATCAGTACCAGCTTGTCCCACTTCAGTTTCTCCAGCAGCTCTATATTTAATACCCCTATGTATAAAAATATCTTTACCAGGATTCATATCAAAAAATCCATCAGAATTTAAATAACCACCATCTCTTAAAACATCCTTATTAAGTATAGCAACTATACTTTCTTGGTCTATTTGTCCGGCAATAGTTTCATCAGACATAGGCCAAGTCCTAAAAATATTATAAGAAATAAGAACCTTGAGATTAATATCATCATACTGATCACTACCATCCTCACCATATCTTGGGAGACTACGACTAAATCTTCTCCAAGTTAAATCATCACCAGAAAATGATTCCATTGCCTGGTTGATAACATTACGATATGATTGCCATTGAGCTGATGTTAACATTATCCTTGTGAACTTTGACGTTCTATACCATCATAAGGATCAGAAAGAGTGGGATAAGCCCAATCTGGATTCTGAAAATATTTTGGACTAATTGTTACATTATGACCGCTACACATTGGTAGCTTCACCTTTAAATTTTTTGCTAAACCACAGATATCTTGGGTAAGAGTATCAAACATACTTAGATTCCCAGTAGTAGCAGTAAAGGCTTGTTTAGCTGAAGTAGCTGTATCATAATATTCCACTTTTGTAGGGCCAGTCTCTACTGATTTTATCCCACCTCCACCTTCAGTAGTTTGATCAATATAACTACCTCCAAGAAATTGTACAAATGATCCTCTAGTAGCTTTTATTAAAGAGTCATATACTATCAATTTAGCAAATAAGTTATTCACTAGAATTGGCCATGCAGACTCTACTTCAACATCAGAATCTGCTATATTGAAAGCACTTTGTAATAAAGTTCTCCAATATAGTAATCTCTGATTAATATAATTTTGGGTTAATGTTAAATTTGAAGGTAATTCTGATTCTATAAAAGCTTCAATAGTATTAGAAAAAGGTATGTACTTTTCTATGATAATATTACCTCGACCAATATCTATAACCCCACTGGTTCTATTATCCAGTATACGATATTCAAATGTTCCTAACTCATTAGTATGAGTAGCAGCTAAAAAAAGAAAAGAAACTTGAGCTGTAGGTTGATCAACGTTTCCAGGGATTGATATAGGATTATCGGGGTCTTTATAAAGTAATAATTCTATACCATTAGTATCAGTAAAATCATAATCATTACCACTATCATCCTCAAATTTAAAAACTTTAGTAGAGTTTTTATCTAAGAATACTTTAAAATCAATCTCTCTTACCATTATAATACCTTTTAATTAAATACTTACTGAGCTTGTTTTTACAAAGATCTCTTCTTAACATTAAAACCCTCTATATTATTATCCGAGATATTAAATATAGGAATATCGGTAATTGAGGTAACAAATGTTCCATCTGGTAAAATAATAATTTCTGTTACAGTTAATCTACCTATTATTATACTAATACACTCAATTAAACCAGATATAGGAATTGTAGCAGATATACTACAAACTACTGTTGATAAACCTTGAGATGATCCGTGTAATATACCTATAGCCTGGACATTACCCGTAATTATAGAATTACCTTCACTAGTACTTTCTAATTCACCATCTCCAAATAATTCTCCCGATAATATGGCGGAGCATATAATAGAACCTATAGCAAATCTAAAGGCAAGTATATTGGCTTCAACAATAGAATCACCATTAGAGCTGGCTTCTAAAGAAGTCTTACCTTGTAAATCAGCAGAAATAATTGAGGTACATATAGTCGATGTTCCTAACTCACCTGAGGCAACCAGTATACCTGTTAAAGTTGATATACCTGATGAACTTGCAACAGCAGAACCGCTAGGTAATACCAATTCACCAGTTACAGAAGTTGGCCCCGAAATTTGCCCGGCCAATTCACCAGTTGAAGATATGGTACCACCTGTTGTAGAAATACAAATTGAAGAACCGGATATCCCATGGACTGATGATATAGTAGCGCTTACAGAAATAATTGATTCAGATATACCTTCTAATGACCCGTTAGCTGTTATTACACCAGATAATATAGAAGTAGAACTAGAAGTACCAGATAAGGTTGTATCTGAGAATAATAAACCCGATATAGTAGATACACCATTTGTCTGGCCTATTAATTCTCTATAAGCTCCTAATTCTGCAGTTACCCCGGAATTACCTAAACATTGACCAGATAATAATCCTTCTGAATTTAAAGTCCCAATTATAACGGTTAACCCAGTGGATACACATTCTAATTTCCCTGTGGCTATAAGCTCTGCGGATAAAGTAGAAGAACCACTAGAAGAAGCAGTAATAGTGGAATCTGATAATAACTCTCCGGTTAAAGTAGATATACCATTTGACTGACTTATTAACTCTCCAAAAGCGATTAATTCTGCAGTTAGACTAGAATTACTAGAACACTGCCCAGATAGTGATCCCTGTAAATTTAATATTCCTGATAAAGTACTTAAACCTTCAGATAGACCTTCTAACTCCCCTTCACCTATTAGATTACCAGAAACAGAAGCCGCTCCAGAACTTGAACCGGCAATTGAAGAAGTACCACCAGCCGCTTCTGTTAAAGTTCCTTCAACAACCGATATAAGATCTCCGCCCCTCCAATCAGCAATTGCTGAAATACCTTCAGAATAACCGGAAATACCTGGAACCCCTCCCGCTAAATCAGGGTACGTAGTTATGATTGAACTTACATCAATCTCTGCACCGCCTGATTGATCCGTATCTAACTCGCCATTATAATAAATTCTAAGTTTAGAACCCCTTATCGCCAATCCTATTTTATCGCCTACTGATACTCCTGTAGATGAATTTCCTATAGAAGACCATCCATTATTTCTTAAGTAAAAAACTTTCCTTTGGTCATTATTACAGTATAAACCAAAAGCAAAAGTTAATTCGGAGTCGCTACCTGTTATTCTAACGGCAACTCCAATATCTGTATTGCGTTCTATAGCAGCTATAGTAGCTTCTGCGAATTGGTCATTGCTAAAAGACTCGGATCTCTTAACAACAGCTTCTGCAAAATCTGTATTTCCTTTTACGGCATTAGCTCCAGATACTTCAACTACGTCAAATTCTCCAGAAGAGCCAATTAACCAACCACCTTTACCTGAAAGTGTTTCATCGACAGTATAACCTTCAAAGTCATCAGCAATTATATTTGAACCTTTTAAAATACCTTTAGCGGTAAGAGTTCCTGAAACTTCAGTTTTTACATATTGCTTAATAGAGATATTGTCTATTATAGCTGTTAAGGCATTATTCGCATAGAAAATATCTCCTCTAGTACCTGTATCAGAATCAAAATCATAAAAATGGTGACCTACACCTTCTATAACATTTACATTAGGCGCTGCCGCAGAAACTAACAGACTTCCTTCAGTGTAAGAAAGCATATCAAATTCAATCCTACATTCTACCTCTTCTGGAACTGATAATGGGTCATTATCTACATATCCAATAGCTCCATTAGCTACCAGTTGACCTCCTGAAATACTCCATCCTGAGCCTAAACTCCAGTTTGCATCTGAAGAAAAGTCACCGTCAGTGACAAGCTCCGAACCAAGATCTGTTCTTCCTGATACTCTTCCAGGATTCTCGGTAAATATAACCCCTATATTATTTCCGCTATCCGTAGAATTGTCTCCGGCATACCAAGTATTATCAGGACTAGCTGTTATATAAGAAAAATCGCAATAATCCATTCCGATAACTCCAGCGCCATCGAAATCTAAATATGAAGTAGCAGCGTTGCCTTGGATGGTTATTTCGTTGCCTGAAGAACCTATTGCTGAGAAAGAAGTATTAATAGTAACGGTATCTCCAGCATATAAAGTAAGAGTCATTCCAGGGTATAAAGTAAGCTCATCAATTATACACCCATTCAAAACATATGTCTGAGCTGTTAAAAACTCTATAGAATGAATTACTTGACTATCATAAACATTTATATCGCCTCCTCCTGACCTATTTAAAACAAAGTTTGTTTCGTCCAAATAACAAACCCCTGACATACGAATAGCATCTCCTACTAAAGAATTAGAGCCTGTCAAAGTTAAAGTACCAGAACCTCCATAAAATACTGCGCCAGGACTTACGGAAAAGAAAGAAAATTGAAGATCATAACCATTACAATCGAAAATCCCATCTTCTATTAAAAGAGGATCATTTGAACCTCCAGCTTCAAAATCTCCTAGCAATGTGTATTTTCCAGAACCTTGTAAATAAGTCCTCTGACAAGTATTGTCATAGAAATTTATATAATGAAAATCTGACCCTTGAAGATAGATGTAAGAAGAACCTGATTTTGTTATATTAGAACCAAGAATAAGACTTCCATAACAATTCAGTGTAGAAGACATTGCAAAGTTAGCTGGCCTATCTACGGCAGACATATCTAAATCTCTACAAGTCGCAGCTACATTTAGAGTAACTGTTTGAGAATCTGCAGTAAAGCTATTCTCGTCAAATACTACGTTGTCTGAAGAAGTTGGAACAGATGAACCTCCAGATCCTCCAGAAGAATCAGACCAATTGGCTGTATCACTCCAATTTCCTGTTTCACCAACCCAAAATCGCTGAACAGGCTTGTCTACTAAATTCGCACTTGAAGATGAAGAACCATTTGACGAAGCCGCTATTGTAGTCTCATCATAAACCCCAGTCTCTAAAGAGTCTATATATAAACATATTATGTTATGAAGATTCAGAGCATCTGTAGAACTTATACCATCCATAACAAAAGCAACAGAAGCTTCTACATCAACATACTCCCCTCCACTTTTTAAAACATTAACATCTCCATTGGGGATCGAGACACTAGAATCAGTATCATCTGCTATATTTAAACCATGAGCATAAGAAAGCATAAGATTAGAAGCCGTCCTAGTTCCAAAAAACGTTCCAACCTGCGTTTCTCTGGCAGTAAAAACCGTACCGCCGTTAATTCTTGTTATTGAATAAGCCCCTGAGTAAAATGGGATTATTTCCAAATTATTACTTTGGCCCATATACCCGTTAGAAGTTATAGTACTATTATTCCTATAGTAAAGCCCTAATGTACCGCTATTCAAAGCAAAATTGATAGCGGAAGTACTTGCATTGTAACCAGTAGATATATAAGAAGAAGAACCATCTCCTAAGTACCCCTCTTTACTTGTCCATACAGGACTATTGACCTCCGTTCCATCAAAAGTTCCAGGATTCAGCCAATTTATAAGAGCCTCTCCAGCACTGTTATACTCAGTAGCATAAACGTGCAGAAAATCCATGCGGCTCCAAAATCCAGCAGCCTTAAGACGCTTTACGAATGTATTTTGAATCTTCTGTACAGCAGCAGAAGGAACAGTAGTCATAGCCTCCAAAATAGCAATATATTCAGGCTCCAACTCAGCTTCCGTTCCTAAAGATGTCATATAAGTCTCAAAAGCATCATTTAAAAAGGCAACTTCATCTGCTGTAAGCGAAGATCCGCCGAAAGCCATAGATATTTCATTTTCTGTCTCGAAACCCTCCCTATCACAAATCCTAATCTGTACAGAAGGAAGAGCGACGCTAGAAAATCCTGTTTCTTGATGTTCTAACTCTGAATTGCGATAAACATTAACCTCAGACGAACTAACCCTAGAAATTGACCACAATCCCCTAGGGGAGGCTGCAGACGGGGTATAGTTAAAATTAGCTCCGGTATGAAATTTTACATAATTAAGACCGTTAGTTGATTCGAATTGAAGAAAGACGTCATTGCTACCATCCTCACAACCCATTACGGCCGTATTAGTTTCTCTAAGATCTGTTCTTATATAAAGACCAAAAGAAGCATCATTAAGAGTCCAAGAATCGCCATCTGAAGATGGGATAAAATTAGAATCGATTCTTGAGGATGAACCATCGCTTGTATAACCTTGATAAGCAGTGAAAGAAGGTGAATTTACTTCAGAAGCATTAAAAGTTCCGGGAGAACGCCAATTTACTAAAGACTCTCCATTAGAATTTGTATGAACCGCAAACACATAAAGAAAATCTAACTTCTGGAAAATCCCTTTATCGACCAGTTTAGCTAAAAACAGATTTTGCGCTTCTGCATCTGCAGCAGAAGGCTTTGTCTGCATATTATCCCAAACCTTTGTATATTGATCAATAAAAGCCATATAAATTATTCAATTAAAGTCCAACCTTGCGGATAAGCATCTGGAGCCCAGATATTTCCGTCTATAGTGCTCTCATAAACACTTCCGTTATATAAAACTCTATCTCCTGTATTGTAAGCATCGTGAGCTCCCGTGGGTTGTACCCATTCTTCAGGTTCTCCTGATAAAACTTCTTGCCATAATGCGGGAGTTACACTTGGTAACCAACCATTTAGTGTTTGATGGGCTTGAATACATTCATACTGAACTCCATCTTCCATTCTTTTCCAACCAACTTGGACATACTCGTTTGGAATCCATTCTAGGTCATCAGAGTTAATTCTGAAAAATGAAAATAAGGCAGGAGTTTCTTCCGGGGTATAAATTGTCCTTGTATGATCTTGAACGCACTTAACCAAATTAGAAACTGTTTCAGTAGCATTCGGATCAAAACCCCTATTATAAAGATAAATATAATCTTTATAGCAAGGCTTACCTTCTGCAGGAAGAGGCATTACCTCTGTTACATCTTGTTGATTTGACTCAATAAGAGATATCGCATCTACTAAAGCAGGATCAGAAAGACAACGCTCAGGAATCATATACTGTCCGTCGGGTAAAGATATAGGCTCTATTCTTGAAAACCTGCCATAGCTACCTCTAACTAAATCTGCGCCTTCTGAAGAAAGAAGTATAACTCTCATAAGATTCTGGTTTAACAACAAAAAGCCACTTTATCCTAAGATAAGGCAGCTTTCTGTCATATTAAAATATGTTTGGATTAATCTTCTGTTACATCCAGAGCTCCGATAGCGAATTCCGGAGTGATGCCAGAAGAAACTGCGAGAGATGAAGTTAATGCTCCGCTGTAAAGCATATCACCACCAGTAGAGGCAGTCATAATTGCAAAATGTGTGATTGTGTTTGTACCAGCAGTACAAGCCCCAAAAGTAATAGCAGCCGCATTAGAGGCATTTCCTCCTGATACATCCCACCCAGCAGCTGATCTTGCAACTGCAACTCTAGCGTAACCAGTATAGTCTGCTTCATCCACTACAGATGCGGTTTCTCCGGGGTCACCAGTGAATAAAGCGATGTAAAGACTACCAGCTGCCGATGAGGGTTGGAGACCAGAGGCATCTCCAATATCTGCTAACGCGGCATTCTGGAAAATATGTTCCAGTAATTCAGTTTCAAATGTGTTTGTCTTACTCATTACTATAAGTTTTTATGGGATTAAATAAGTAAATTCTAGTAGATTTAAAATCAAAATAGAATAGAATATTATAAAAGATGTTTTATAAGACTAGAAATAGTTGTAGTAACTTAATAGATATACCTATACGCTTTTCATTAACTCTATACTTTAAAAAAGGGATATACCAGAGATATTGGTATACCCCTTTAAGGTATAAGTATAAATATGACTGTAATGGAATCTTTAATTAGAAAAAAAGGGGTCACGCACAGACCCCTTTTTCTACATACTAACCGTAACTAACTATGACAACTACTTAGGTTATTCTTCATCTTCTTCAGCAAGTTCTACCAATTCCTCAACCATGTCATCCTTATTGAGTTTAGAGAAAGCATCTACCTCTTCATCGGCTACCTCATAATTGGTTTCATAATATGCCACCAATTCCTTCTTGGTTTTTGCTTCTAAGGTTTCCCTAAGGGTAGGTTCTGAAGTTTCTTCATCAACAGTTTCATCCAAACCTTTTTGGGCTTTAAGGTATTCACTTTCATCCACTACTACCAGGTGACCCCCAGCAATAGCTCTTCGAATTTTTCCAGAACGGCGTTGTTCAAGGGTTTCAAGCTCTTTTACCTGCTTACCTGAGATATTAAACCGGGTAAAAGGGTCAGCGAAAGATAAAGCTTTCGGTCCCAGTTTTACATACTTCTTTTTCTTAGCCATAACTTGTTTATTTATTAATAGTCTAAACCCTAGTCAACCGAAATTAGTTGACTAGAATTTTTGACTGATAAAATTAATCGATGGTTACATTCTGGTAAGGATCAACATCCATTGCACTAGGCAGCGGAGCATCAACGATAGTCTGTGACCTATCAATTACCAGAGCGGCATCAGTAAAGAGTTTGGCAAATCCGGTTTGCAGAGTTACATAGAAAGCTTCTGTCTGGTTGGATACAATCCTTTCAGATTCAACTTTCAATGGCCAACCATTAAATTTAATGATTGATGAACTTGGATCCAAAGTAATCAGTTGATCTGCCGGGACATTACCATGGACATAAAAGTCAGTACGATTTGGAACAGGCGATTTGAGAACCAAAGTTTCTCTTGGGGCTCCTTGTACCGGAGTTTTGAATTCCGTGAGGTCCAATGTATCAATGGCAATAGCTTCCCCACCAATCATGGTAGTAGGAACTCTACCCATACGTCCCATACGTACCCAAATAGTCAGCAGGTCTTTATAGGTAAGAGAAGTACCGGTAGCTGTACCAACAACTGGAGCAGCTTCTGAACCATCTGATTGTTCACCATTAAGCAGACAATCAATAGCGAGAACATCGGTAGCATGACCCAGCTTAACCCCAAAGTCACGCATGAAAATAGATACCAGGTTAAGTGATGCATAAGAAACTACCTCATCGGTAAGTTTAATACCACGCCCAACTTTATAGATACGGAATTCTTTCGAACCATAAGAAACAGTTCCCAATGGGATAGTTTCTCCTTCACCTACATACTTAGGAGCAGCATCGGACATATTAATATGAGGCATCACCTGTTTCAATCCTTTCATCTGCTCTTCAGCAGCAGTGATGTTGGGATAAATCGGAGCAGCCCGATAACCCAATAAAAGGGCAGTTCTGAAAACTTCCGGAATAATCCAACGTACATCCATTTCTGGAGTGGTTACCAGGTTCTGAATAGTGTCATTGGATGGGTCGATACCAAGATCGGCCAGGAAAGATTCGAGTGTCACCTGATATTTCTCCTGAAGGACATCCTCAAATGAAACATCCCTTGGGTTGTCTTTATGAGAACGAATACCTTCGGCTAACCGGACAGCATCCTGAATCTTACCTTTAAATTGACTTTTGTCGTATTGTGTTAAATCCATGATAAAGGTTTTTTTACAATTTTTATTTTTGATTAAAATGGTACTGGTCTGGTTTTATGCAGGTGCTACGGCTAACCTTACAATATCCCCATCGTCTCCTCCTTCAAGAGCCCAACCAATTTGGTTAGTATCTGAAACTGTGGCATCATCGATAAGGACATATCCAGTAGTGGCATTATATACAGCAGAACTACCAATACGAACCGGGCCTGCGGCCAAAGCATCAGTTTCACATTCAACGAAGAGAATGGCATAAGCCTTCATCATCACGGTAACGAGTTCTCCAGCATCACCATCATGCATAGAGAATCCAATGATTTGTTGTTGGGTACTTGATGTACCGGCTGCTTGAACTTCGCCGTCTCCAGCAATTACAACAGGCTGACCTTTTTTAACTTCCTGGCCAGAAGTGACTTCAAATTCTTCAAAAAGTTTGTGGCTCTCTGATTTGAAGACGATTGTGTTTGTGTCTGTTCCAAATAGATATGGCATGACTTATAAATTTTATGATTATTCGATTTTATTTACTTATAAATCTACAGGTCTAGCAAACCCTTATTTATCCTCCTTTTTCGGAGAAACCATCCAGGGATATACTTTACCAGCTGATAAACCGGTAAATTTGCTTAATACCTCAGCATTGGATTTGATCTTTTTATCGTCTCCTTCTTCAGCCGGGTTAGCAGAAGCCCGAGTTACATTAGTTGAATTGCAGTCATTACAACGCATTTCAAATTTTTCCTCGGCTGAGTCATTATACTGCTTGTGTAGAGAATTGAGAGTTTTATAATCTGCGCCCTCAATAAGAGCAAGAATTTGAGCATCTTGTTCATCACCGGCAGTGAGTCCATAAAGACGCTTAGTTTCTACTCTCAATGTATCAATGGCAGTTTGACCTACCTCTGCAAGGGCAATTTGTGTTTCCAGGTTCTCAGGAACTTTTTCTTTGAACTCCCTGAGTTCGGTAAGCTCATTCTCAATGGCTTCTTCACCTTCAAGATCAAGTACCTTCACTGGAGCATCAGCTTTTTCAGCTTTAGCCTTAAGAGCGGCAAAGTCAATTTCACCGAGTTTTTCCTGGTAATTCTCTTCGGTTAAGGTTCCTTCCTCAAAACCAAAGAGTTTGTCAAGAAATGTAAGTAACTCTTCCATGTTTTCTGAATTTTTATAATATGTTAATTTATAGGAGGCCGGAACACCCGTACCTGTATTAAGAATAACTTCATCAAAATCACCAGCTTGCAAATCTTTCCAATCCCAATTAGCGTAATTTAATACATTTTCTGAAAGTGGGTAACGATCAGCTGCATAATTAGGTTTGACGATTTTTCCCTTATCATCAACCTTTTGAGCAAAAGGATCAGCCCCATGTGAAACAAGAGAAGTTTCATGAAAAGCTTCTATCTCAGTGGCAACCTTTTGAACTAATTTTCCTTTCTCATCAAAAGTCCCTAATTTGGAGAAAAATTCCTGATCATCCATTTTAGGGTGGGATTTCTGCCAAGAAAAGTTTACTGTAACTGAATTAGCATGAATTGAAGGGGGGTCCATCATAATACCCCTAGCAATACGAGGATTAGATTTACCATCAATCTTAAGTACTGCATTAAAACCAGCAGGTACTTTTACTCCATTCGCAGTATAGGCATTTTGCCATTCTACAGACTTCACTGTTCCAATAGCATTACCTATAGCCATTTCATGATCAATATTAACCGTTTGACCAACCATTTTATACATGGCTTTCTTTAATACATCTGAAGGAAAATAAATAGGATTCCATCTAGCATGTACAGTTACATTAGAAAGCATCCGAAATACTGGTTCGATGAATTCGGAATCTTTTGGATTAAGATCATCTTCAGTTACATCCGGATAAAAAGTAGTATAATTTGGAGTAGCACGATCAAATAACCCCAGATTACTAACCTCTTGTGGTTCTGTCTGGAGTTTATTATTAATCTGTTCTAAAGCTATCCCCTCTGGTTTGTGGGACATGATCATTGAATGAGCTGAATTCAAGATAACAGATTCGGTAAATATTTTTTCTTTCGGCATAATTACTACTTAAAGCTTATATAAAAATAAAAACTGGTATTGTTATTCTTTATACTCATTGTTATACCAATCCAGGAATTTATCTACTAAGTCAGAAGGTAACATTTCAAGGATGGCACTATTAGTCTTTTGCTCTCCTTTTTTAGGTTGAGGTTTTCTTTTATCCCTAGTCTTTTTATCAGACTTATTATTTTGATCCTGTCTCTCATCATCTTTTAATCCAGAACCATCTAGCGGACCTCTTGGTTCTTTTTCATCCGGTTTATCATAACCAAGTTCATCAGCCATTTGTTGCATACTAATAACCCCGGCCATATATTTGTTAAATACGTTACGTACCTTATATTCTTGAGCCTGTTGAAATTTGAGTTCATCAGTAATAGTAGAGGGATTAAATTCAACTTGCAAATTTTTAAAATTATATCCTGCAAGCCTTAACTCTAATATATAACCATATTTTAGGTTAGCAGCTACAAGTTTTTGTACATTCTGTAATTGGGATAACATTTTTGTAAAAATAATATTTATCCCTGTTTCAGAACCTAACCCCCCTGCCCCAATAAATTCAGGAGCCATTTTCAAACCATTAGCAACCTGGACTTCATTTAAGTTATATACATCAGATACCCCATTTAAGTTTTTAGTTGTAGATTTAAAATCAATTTCATGATCTTCACTATAACCAACAACTATCCCCTCAGTAATTCCTTCAAGCATATTATCTTTGGCCTCAGATAAAAGTTTATTTAATCTAGCTTCATATTGAACATCACTTTCCCCATCATTTTGACCAGGTTTTTCCAAAAGGAGTTCAGCAAATCCCAAAAGCCCCATTTGCTTCATAATAAAACGAATATTTTTATCCATCTCACCTTGGGTAGTTAAAGCATTCAAGGCTGTAAGAAAAGGAGGAATACCATAAGGGATATCGGTGTCTCCGTTTAAACCAAAGTATTTATATGAGTTGGTATTAAGTTTAACCAACCTTTCACCAATTTTACTTCCAGTATGGGCATCTTGTTTTTGGTAAGGAAAAAACCGAAGTTTCTTTTTATTCCATTGGAACCTGATTGTTTCTGGGTTTACAAATGCCAAATGATTTATTCCAGTTTTATCAGGATTAACAACCCATTCAGTAGATAAAGCCCCACTTATCCAAATTTGAGATATCATTTTGTTAACCATCCCATTCATACCTGCTACACCATCTCCCCATTCTTGTTGTTTATTTTCAAGATGGAGCCTCATCTTTTTTTGTACTTCTTGAGGAGTTTCTGGGTCAAATTTAATTCTATGACCAGTATTGGTGAGTTGAACAGCATCATGGACAGCAGTTCCCAAATCTGGGTTAATCCATGAAAGTTTTCTGATCACAGGAATGTATTCAGAAATATAACCGGGGGTAATAAATGTTACCTTATTCTTAACATCAACATAGGCATCTGTTCCAAAAGTGGGTCTACTTGACCTACCTACAGGAACAGTTTTCTTATTTACTGGTTCTGGTGTACTAACCAACTTTTGGTCTTTCTGACCTCCGAACCAATCTAAAGGGTTATACCAAGCCATAATGTGTTATTTATATTAGGTCAAACTAGTATTGAAATTACCTCGGGGCTACAACTGTAGTAGTTATCTTACCCTTACGTATGAAATTAGTAATAGATTCAGCCATTATACTATCATCTGTATAACTGTTTTCATCATCTAAAATATCATCATCTTCAGTTCCCCGATTTTGTTTACCCATAGCAACAGGTCTATTTCTTTCATCATAAATAAAAGTATAGGCCTCTTGTAAAAAGAATTTATTTGTGATAAGTACATTCTCTTCTCTAATATCCTCTTCTAATTCATCAATCATAATAGGTCTAGTTTTTTTATCTGTATACCAACCTGGTAACTTAGATTTTTTAGGTCTTTTATCCCCTTTCTCTTTCAAGAATTTGGTTGTGTAAAATAGATTAGGATATCCTGACTCTTGCATCTTATTGGTTACAGCTAAACCGATATCATTACTTTCTGGTCCAGATAAAGCATTATTGTAAGTCTTACCCCAGCTCATAAGTAAGTCAGCAAATTGACCCACAGGAATTTTTCCTTTAAAATAAGCAAACTCTTCTCCAGCCCGATTCATAATAGAAAAAGCAGAATAATCTCGACTCCTTCCAGTTGCAACGTCTGCACCTAGGAAATATTTTTCTCCTTTTACTGGTAATCTTACTTGAACTAAATTTCCATCTAGATATGTTCTGTGTATATTTAATTCAGTGAGACCATCCTCAATGGCTTTAATATCTGTAAGGTCAAATACGCTATTACCAGATGTGAGGAAGTCTCCGTCAATTTCTTGAGCAGTTCTTCTTGGCCCAAGAGCTGAGGACATGATTCTATACCATTCATTATCTCTTTCTGGGTGCATTCTCCAAAATAAACGAATTGGGAAAAATTCGTTTCCACCAGCAACCGCATCCACCCATTGTTTATGATAAAAGTTTCCGACGCCATAAGGAGTTGAGTTTAAAATGGCAGCACCTCCAGTAGAAAGAGTAGGAAGAGCAGCTGCCCAGATTTGTGTTGCCCACCGAACGATTGCTGCTTCATCAATAACTAATAGAGATACTGCTTCTGATCTTCCTGCATCTTCTGTAGTGGGGATTGATGTGATCATGGAACCGTTAGAAAATTCTATTTCAGTTCCTGTTCCAATTTCATTTGGCCTACCATTAACAACCTTAAGTTTAAGATAATCCGGGAGATTTTTATACATGTATTTTATCCTACGCAATACTCGTTTAGCAACACGGTCCTTGATAGAGATAATTTGTATATTTTTATTAGGCCTATACATTGCAAACCAAAGACAATACATAGAAATAAGTTCTGTGAGTCCGGCTTGCCTAAATTTTAACACAATATTAAATCGGTTCTTTAAAAACTGAAAAAGAACCGATTTCTGGTAATCATACAAATTAAAGGGTGTTTTACCTCTGATCGGATGAATTACATATATGAATTGTGAAAAGAGAAAAGGATCATTTCTAACCTTTGAAAGAATTTGAAATTGTTCTTTAGTAATTCCTTTTCCACTCTCGATTAAAACTTTGCCCATTAAACTTGTAATTTAGTCCAACCTTTATATCTGATGCTTTAAGATTTAATAGTCCAATCTGAGCATCACCATAAAATTGAAATCTAGCCCAATTCTTTTCTATCCTACCGTTGAGATAAGGGGATAACCATAAAAAATCAAAACCGCCCCCTGCATAGTATTCAGCAAAAGGCTTTTCCTGTACAGGGGGCGAATGAGTAGGATGTCTGGATAAATCTGACGCATAACTCCAACGGTAATTAAACCTATTCAGATCAATTGGCCAACTTCTCTCCTGTATCTGACCTGAAATAAATAATAAACCGAAATTCAAGGTATCTCTACTGAGATCCATGTTTAGTATTTTTGGATTCTCTGGGAACTGTTTGAGATAGGCTTCATGAAGAGCAATAGTATCTTCTAAGCCTGCAATAATTACCTCTTGATCCTGAAGAAGTAATTTCAGAGAGTCTATAACTGATGAATCTGTGAGATATATTTTCACTGTTCTAGGAGGTGTAGGTACTGGATAAGGTTTTCCTGGTAAATACAGAGTATCCTTGTATAAGGTATCCGTCTTATACTGATAATCATCAACAATCTCAGGTTCTGGGTATTTTCTGATGAGAGTTATATATACCCAAAACCCAATCAAACTAAAAAATAGGATAATGTTGATGATTTTATTAAACATTGTTGTGTATAGTTATCTGGAGCCCTAGAGGGATTTAATATACCCCCCTGTATAGTGCACCCCTGTTAAGGGGGGTGCTATACTATACGGGGGTATAAATCCCGTGGCCATTAAATACAAAACCAGGATTAGGATTTAGAAGAAGAGGAAGAAGAAGCCTTTTTCCCTGATTTTTTCTTTTTGGTAACGGTAACTTCAGGTATTTGAGTTTCTTTGTGGGTATATAAAAGCTCATCCTGAAGTTTTTTTACCGCCTTAATCAGAGGGGGATATGGGAAAATATCTGATTTATCTTCTCTCACGGTACAATGAGCCCAGAGACCAGCTTTATGATCCTTGATTACCGACTCATCATAATCGAAAACCTTTTCAAAATCATTCTCATAATTCAGAGAAGGAAAATCAAGGGCCAGTCGTCCTAGAAGCCAGCTCATCGCTTCTATCTGATCTTCGGTATAAATATGCCAGTGCTCAAACCCTTTCCAAGGCTTTTTAAAGCTGTGAACCTCTTCTTCAGGGATTACTGTATACCTGAGCTTATTTGGCCATAAAGGATAAAATCGGAATTCCTTGTCTTCATACCTTAATGGCCCTGCAGCCGCAAATTCAATATTGATACTATGTTTTTCGTGAAAGTTATCATCTCCAACTATACCTAAATGGTATGCCCACATTTTAGGATCGAAGCACTCTATTATTGAACCATCACGATCAATAATAAAAGGAGTTCCAACTCTCTGAGGTGTAGTATTCCACCATCTCCAAGCACTCATGGCATTAGTACTAACAGTATGATGAAGAAAAGCTGATTTCTTTTCATACTGTTGAGTAAGATATTGACCTCTCGTAAGATGTTTTTTAACTATATCCATTGTCGGACTTTTTTAAGTTGTTTATAAAACCACTTCGCAATTTCGTAAGGTGGTGTTTTTGTAACTGTAGTTCTTCCTTTGTTGATTGAGAGAGTTTTATTGCTAGGATCCATCCATATTTTAAATTTGTCTGGTACTCCTTGGATGCGTGCAAGTTCCCTAGGAGTGATCTGTAAACCTTCTTGATTATATTGGCGATTAGCCTTACGAGCAACAGCTGGGTAATCATTATCAAGGTTTTTATATACCCCTGGAGCTGTTGTGAATTTTCTGTCATATACTGGCCATCTTTTTAGATTTGGATTATCCAACCAAAATTCTTGTATTTTCCTAAGAGTTAATTTTTTACCAGAATAAATTGTGATTAAATCAGAAATGTTTTCCCTAACATGACCAAATTCCCAATCCTCTTCATCTAATCCACCTCTTAATTCACCACAAGTTTTAATTTCATTAACCTTATATACATTGTTAAAGTGGTATTGTACTTTCGCTAAATTCTCTTTAAAGTGGTCTTTCTTAATCCCAATCAAAACTAATCTTTTTCGAGTTTTTTGTGAATTACCCCAAGCAGTAACCGAATCAATGTGGAATATTAATTCATATTCTGGTAAAGAAGTTTTCCAAACTTGTTCTGATACAAAATCCATAGATTTCGGTAAATTTTCCATCATAAATATTTTGGGTTTAAAATAACCTAGAGCTATCATGTATAGTTCAAAACTAGGATCCTTCATAGGGTCTGAAGTCATTTTAGCTCTACTATATGCTAACATAGAACTATGACCACAATTAGGGGCTCCTACTATCACATCAGGTTTATCGAATTCTATTAAATCTTCAGCTGAACTTGTAAAAGAGGTATTACCAAAATTTAATTTCCACTGTATATTATCAGGGGTTTTAAAAGCTGATCTTATTTCTATATTACCCATCAAATGTCTACGCATAGGATATAAGATAACTCCATTTCCTCCATTAACTCCGAGTATTTTCATAGTCTAGTTTTATTTGGGATTTATTAGTCTTGCCATAAACGAAGACTTATAAGATAGGTACCTCTTTTTTATACTAGAATCAGGAGTACTATTATAGATAAAAATTAACCAATTTTGGTATAAATGGAAAAAGAGATTAAAGAATATCTGGAAAATGTATCTCGTTTATTAAATGGTCAACTTAGAGGGGCTATTAATGGGAAAGCTAAAGAAGAGAACCTACAGCTGATACAATTGACAATGGGAGATGTATTTGAAAGAGCTTTTAATCTTGGTATAACATCTGAACAACAAAAACAGGCTTTAAATAAACTTAAAGAAGAGTTAAAAGATGACAACAACGATAACTGATTTACATGTTCAATTTATCCATGAAACTGGAATGAAGCCACCTAGAGGGAAATGGGCAAATGATAATTCGAGTCAAGGACAGAAGGCTTCAAAACTTGAGTATATAAATTGGCTAGAGACAAAATTATTAGAAGAATGGAAGGGGTAATACATAAAAGATTAGTAGCGGGTACAAAACCTTTAAGAGATACACTAAGTTCATTAGGTTTTAAGTTAGTAAAAACTAATGGTAGAAGGCTTGATGAGATTAATATTTGGAAAAAAGAAAACAAATTTGTAGATGAAGGGTATAAAGGAATGGTTGTATATATCTTGACTGATAAAGGTGAAAAGAAAATAGAACACAGGGGTTTAACTATACATGATGAATTATTAATGTTTTTCTCAAAACGAAATCCACAAAATCATGAACAAAAAAGGTAATACCTACAAATCCAGGAATAACAAAAGACCTGGAATCCATGCTAAAACTAAGACGTCAAAAACTAAGACGTCAAAAAACTACCAGAAAACTTATAAAGGACAAGGACGATGAATTCAGTAGAATTTGATACAGAGGATCGTTATGACTTTGATAAGAATTTCGATCCAAAAGACCCAAGTACCCACGGTCCAAATATGGGTAAGGGGTGTGTAGTATTATTAGGATTATTTACTCTAATTACAATCATATCTGTAATCTTAATTGTAATATTCTAAAATGATAGCTGGCTACGGATATATTGGCATAAGGGTTGGACCGTTTAGTCGGTATTACAGTACTGCTACATATCCGTGTTATGATCACGACCCATTTCCGTCGGTATACCAAAGAGAGTCTCTGACTATGGAAATGATTCGGATCGAATTCTGGAACTGGATTAATTTATTCAGTTTCAAAATTACCCTTGAAGGGAGACGTATCTGTGCAGGAAATGCCAGATGCGATAAGGAGATTCCTGACACTTAAGTATAGTAAATTAATAATATAACATAACATATAGACATTCAACAAACAAGGGGGTAATATATATTATCCCCTTGTTCTAGTTCCTAATTAAGGTAATACTGTAGATACTATTATAATATATAAGTTTTATTAAAATAAAACCACAATGGATATTGATCGTAAAAAAGCTATATTTAGTTATATAGAAGACCAAATGAAAACAAGAAGTCTTACGATAAAAGAGTTCAGTTTATTATCTGGAGTACCTCCTCCATATATTTCAATTCTCAGGAATGATGTTGATTCCCATAAAATACCAGAACGTTTATGGGAGTTTTTAGAAATTATATATGATGAAGAGGATTTTAGATTTTTAGCAGAGGGTACTCATACTAAATATTCTGATTCCGTAAATAGTAAAAAACCACCTAAACCCAAATTAGACCCTAGCCCAAAACTTAAACCTAAACCTGAGGCTAAATCCGAGAGTTCCCCTGAAAGTTCTCCCGAACTTGAAAAGGCCTTTGATGCGATTAGGAGGTTTTGCGATAAACGAGGTATTATTTTTGAATTGAATTTTAAATTAAAAGATTCCTGACACTTAAGCACAATATATTAATAATGAACAGTTTAGGAAGGCATATTATAGACTTATACCTTCCTATTCTAGTATATAATATATACCTTAAGTACTATTATATAATATACACTAAATGAAATACTTATTATGATTATTATTAAGAGTATCACAGATCAATACCACGATTTGGACTTTATGTTCAGATATCATCCAGATGGTATTTCCATAGAAGTTATAAAAGAGAAGGGTTTAACTATAGCTAGGAATCATGTAGTAGTTACAGAAGAATTAATAGAGGATTTAGAAGAAAATAATATTCAGGTTTTGTTACATGATCTAGCTAAAAAAGTGATAGAAAAATATGATGAAAAAGAAATAATGAGAAACCGATGATATGCCCATTTTGTAATAAAACTGCTGAAATACCGCATCATGCACTCTTGGGTGCTAAACGATATGATAAAGTAGTAAGGGTAGTTACAGAATGTTGTGGTAATATAGTTCTAATAGGACCTAGAACTATATTTGAAATTGCTAAACCCTACAAAAAAGAAAAATATGATGATTGGGGTAGAGAACCTTTTAATAAAAAACAATGAGTTATAAAGTATTTAAACGGGATAATATAACCCGAATTATATTCGAGGATAACCAAATCCCTTATATGCAGGACCATACCTTTAAAAGAGGTATTCCCGAAAAAGTTGAATTTGTGTTAACCAAAATAAATTCAGGATATCGATTAATAGGAGAAGGATATGGAGCTCTAAAAGATAACCCCTGGGGTTTGAGATATGATTACGGAAATGGAGCTATTTATGTAATTGAAGGAGATTTAGTGTTATGAAAAAATGGAGTGATATGGGCAAGGGAGAAGTATTCTTTTACGGAACTGTTATAGGATATTTAGTATGCCTTATATTAGTATTGTTTTTATAAATAAGAGATTGAATTTAAACCCACAGAACAATGAAACTATACAGGAAAGTAGAATGTAAGGATAGGTTGCCGGAAGACAAGAAACAATATATAACATCGAAAGGGTATTGCACATATTTTCCGCTATTACAAGAGTGGGGGCAGAAGAATATTAGAGATGGCTATTGGGTTGTTAGTGTTATTTGGTGGCTCGAAGAAGTAGACCTGCCGAGTGAGGAGGATGTTAAAAATTTTCTTCAATCATTAGTGAACATTAAGCCTCTTTTAGAATACCCAATTGATACATCACCTGAATATTATGATGAAGCGCAGGTGATATCTGCAATGTTATCGGAAGCTGAGGCATTACTAAATAAACTTAAATCATAGGAGATGAAAAAGAATTACAGAAAAATCAAGTTTGGTGTTGGTGATAGCATCGAAAAAGCGATGAATGATTTAGCACATTTTAATAAATGTGGTGAATTAGTGTATGGTGAGTTTAACGGACAAATGTTATATTCCGATATTGACGACATGGATTCTGCTTATAAAAAGATTACAGGAATCACAAAGAAAGAGTTTGATGTAGGAAGGCAAAAAGAAGCAGATGAATATGAGCAAGAGTTATGCGAACATAAAGAAGCCATTCCGAAATTAACAAAAGAATGGATTGATAAGGGTGAAAAAACACTTGATGCCAAATACCATGATTTATGGGCGAAGGCTGTTCCCATACGTCTCGATGACTTATATCAAGGGATGGAGTTGGGATGTTGTCTTGACCTTGTAGATGCATTAAACAAGGATTACGACTTTGAATATGCAAAAGATATTCTTGATAAGCAAAAACATTCCGGCATGTCTTATGGACTTGTTTGTTCTATGGTTCGCTCTTTTTGCGACAGAGGTAAAGAATTTGTAAGATATATTAATAAACCAAACTAACATGAAAACACTATTAAACGATTATAAATTAAGACTTGAAGCCGTTAAGAAACTGCTTGATAGTAATGTAAATAATGGTAGTATTGTTCATCAAAGAAGAAATGAACGATTGATAACAAAAGAATCTGAATATAGAGCTTTTATAGTTGAAATTGAAAAGGCGATAGTAAGGCATGAAGATGAACAACTCACCACCCCAACCAACGAACCCGCCAAAGTTCGGAATGAAACAGCGCCGAAAATGGGAGCGGAGGAGATTGATGGCGAATTTATATCAGACTTAGCAAGAAAGTATGCCAATATATGTGAGTTTAAAAGCGATTTTCCACACCATTGGAAAAGTGTGTTTGATGGATATAATGAAGGATTTAAAACCGGTCAAAGACTGGAACAATACCACGCCTCACAACAGGATGAGTTGGTTAGTGAAAAGCATATTGCAATGATTGCTGAGGCGTGTGTTTTACTCAACAGAATTGCCGTTGAAGTAGACTCAAGAAAGAATATACAGGTAAATGATGTAGATAAACCTCTGTCAATTTTACGGAGCATATTACACGATTTAGAACCGGATGATGAACTCCCCGAACCACCTAAGTAACGAATAAAATTAAAGATATGAAAGAATGTTTCACATGTGTAAACAGGGTTTCTATTGATCTGACAAAAGATCAAAAAAGAGATTTGAGAAAACAGGGATTAAGATTAATAGACGTTCCTGATACACTTAGGATATGCACGTATAGTGGAAATCCAATAAAGTTGACATACCCTGCCTGTGATGGTTATTCTGAAGATTCAGTGATGCACGAACTCAGAATAGAATTATCAAAAACAGCTAAAAAATTGCGACAGGAATTGGACGAATAAATAAAGAGAGATGAAAATCAACAGAAATCCAAATATCGGTCATCACTATATGAATGAATATGGCATTGTTTTATCTGTCAGAAAGAGTAAAGGTATGGGCGATTCTTTAGGCAGAACTTCTGACGCAGAGAAAATTTTTATAGAAGATCGAGAGGAGCTTGAGAGAGGAGTAAAATCTTTTTTCAGCAATCCCCTTCAAGATTCTCCAGAGCAAGGAGAAAAGATATTCGCTTGCCGTTACCCTTTCGATGATCCCTGGCTTTATGCTAAAGGCAACTCAAGGGACCATATCCTAAAAACAATAGCTAACAGAAAGCTTCTCGGTGACCATGAGTGGGTTAAACGTTTCCTTAAACATAGAACAAAAAGACCCCGTATTTCAAAAGCGTATACCCCATTACAGAAACTTTGGATGATCACGCTTTATTCAAAAGCGGGCAGTTGGTTATGGGCTTTTTGTAAAACCATTGAAGCTTTGATTCAGTTTGTCCTTATGGTTATTGGTAGGACTTTATCTTTGACTTGGAAAACATGGAAAAACCCAACGGAGTTTTGCAAGGCCAATAAGGACAATACGGGCTACAAACATCTCAATAAATGGCAAAAGTTTTGGGTTAATCAATTTTGGGTTCTTCCTACATTTGCCATATTTTATACAGCTCCTATGGTTGAAGCTTTGGAGAGTAAGTTTGCAAAAGCTTACGTTGGGTTTTTATTAAGAATCCTTTTTGTCGAAAAGCATAATTATGTTCTTCAACGGATGCTCGGTCGTAAAAGGAAGTTCAAAGAAGAAGATTCTTATATCCCTAGTCGTGCCGGGAGGTGGTCTATGCGATTAGGCAAAGACTACGACCGCGATGCGACACCCTATCCTGAAGACCGCCCAGAATGGAATATGGAGTTAGCTTATTTAGAACACTATAAATTAAATCATTATGAAACACGCAAGAGAAGACTACAACCGTATCCAGGACCCGGTAGGGAAAATCCCAGCCAATGAACCAGTATTCCTACTCAGAGGACAGGATAAACTGGCCCCTGGAACTGTACTCCACTGGGCCGAGAGACTCGAGTCAATTGAGCCGACAAATCCCCTAATCACCCAAGCTCGGGATCATGCTCTGAAAATGATGCAGTGGCAAAGGGATCACAATATGAAAACCCCTGACCCTGAAGTTCCTGAAAAGCCAATGCCCAGGAAGGCAAAATACAGAAGCCTTGAAGGGCTTCAGATGAAGTACTTTGTTCTGAAACCGGGTGGGGATGATGTCTATGCTAAAGCATCTCGGAAAGCCCTTATCGCATATGCCGAGGCTATTAAATTAACCAATTATGACCTAGCCGATGATTTAATGGTATGGGTATCTAACCTTGAAGAGGAAATGCCATGAATATTTGTATAATATGCGGAAACGAGATCGATCCTAATATGTGTGAAACATGTAGGACAGATCAAATCAAGGATCATGAACAACTCATGATGAAAAGGGATTTCCAGAAAATGCAGGAAAGAGATAAGGAAAGATTTGGGTTTGAGAATACCCTTCTCCAGAGTCTCTGGGATGGGCAAGTCGAAGAGGAATACCTAAACGACACAATACACAACATCATGGCCATCATTACCCTGACTCACACGGATAAGGAATGGAAAGCCCAGTTCGAGAAAACTCGGGAAAACCTTGATGAAAATTTCCCTATCGAAGAATAGGAATTATAGAAAGTTAATTTATTTACTTAATACTTATGAAAAATGGAAAATGATTTACTAGAGACTAAAAATGACCTTTTTTTTACTAGTTCCGAAGATGAAGAAGGTTGGGTTATGAACTCGGAGTTAGAAATCGAAATTACACCTGAGGGATTATCTGTAGTGATGAACAAAGGGAAATTTGAGAATAAAGATGATTTCGATTTCGAGAACATCGAACAGATTTCTTTTTGGCTAAATGAACATCAGATGTTAGCCTTAGCCCATAATATTTTGGATTACCATAAGAGGTTTGTAAAAAGTTATATGAATGAGTAAGATTAAGGGGGAGCCGCTGTCGGGGCCAATATGTAGCCCACCACAGGCATTCGGATAAATATCCGAGGACGGGGTAATCCCCCTTTACCCCTTTTCTAGTAAAATTGTTTTATAAGGAGTACTTATTCTACTATTATATTATAATTAAGCACTAGTATATATTGTTATTATCCCCTATTATGCCCGAATATACTCCCTTTCAAGTAATGATATCAAGGTAACGGGAGCCTTTAATATCCTGGCGTTCTTATAATAGACTTGAAGGACCCCCTTAGCGGTTGGGGGTCCTTTTTTGTGTGACTAAGGATTTTTTAATCCGATCGCTTAATACGTACGTGAGCCAGGTTGGTATATATATATTTTTGCAAGAGCCTTGAAAGTAAAAGTTTGTATGTCGGTGCGAGGAAGGGGGTGTCTGGGATTTTTGTTCAGGGGTCCGAGATCAGGGATTAAGGATCAGGGATTAAGGATCAGGATGCTGGGTTCTGGTTAATCCGAGCCTTAACGTATGCGTGGGAAAAGTGGTGGTAGTGGGCCTCGGATACGGTATCAATGATATAAAAAAATAGACAAAAAAAATGGGATACAAAGTTTTTAATTTTGTATCCCATCTATAGAATTTTAATTTAAACAAATTTCAAAAAGAATTGAAGTGTTTGAATAAATAAAATCGTAACGAAATAAATAAATATCTAAATTCATTATTTCAGATTTAAAACTTTTTTCATTTCTGCATATGCAGAATAAATAATTGAATAGTTTGCAGATTCTTTGCGAACAGAAGAAAAGTTTTTAAAGTCAATTAAAGCGACTTTATAAAAGTTTTGCAGTTTAACTGCATTATCTTTTGACTTATCGTTCAAAAGTGTTTCAGATAACTTTAATTGTTGTTTACGTGCTTTTTTACGGGCTTGTTTGCTATCTACATTAATAGCATTTAAAAACTTTTGTTTCCAAATATTCCCTCCTGTATTGACTTGTTTATTCAAGTCATCTAAAACAGCATTTAACAAACTTTCATCTGAAATTTCAGAAAGATTTTTTTGAAGTGTTTCAGATTCTTTTGCTTTTTGAGTTACTTTTTTGATTCCATTTTTTGTTTCAATAGAATTTTTTGAAGTTGTCATAATTTTAAAATTTAAAAATTAATAAATAAAAAATTATAAAAAAACTCAAATTGCAGACCAAAATTCAACTTATATGTATTTTACTTTTGGCATGAAATTTGTACGTCAAAGAACTTTTTTTTGTGCGTTTCTTTCAATACAAATATGTAAATAAATTTTTAAATACAACAAAAAAAAGAAAAAAAAATTTGCATTGTATTTTTATAAAAAATTGAAGTTTGCAAAGTACAATATGCAATATGCAACCCCCCAACCCCAATGCCCAAAAGGGGCCGCAGAGGCCTCAGGGGCCGCAATAGCTCGACGGGCCCACGTGGCTCGACGGCCTCTAAATCTCTGATAGAACTGAAGCCCAAAAAGGGGCCTCTAAAGCTCCTATAGCTCATTAGCTCGATATCGAATTCTGAATCCGGGTATTAGGGATTATAGGGATTTAGGATCAGGTCTGGTGGCCTCTCTGGCTTGGAGGCCTCATCTTTAATCCTTGACCACTAATAGGATCCTGAATATACCTTCAGGCCTAGTCCGGCCTCAGGGGCCTTATAGCTCATTAGCTCGACACTAAAAAGCCCCAAAGCTGTTGGGCCCTGGGGCTATTGATGTAGGTAGGCCTATTCGGTAGGTAGGCTATCAGTGTCCTCGATATCTAGGCCTCGTCTATTATAATGGTTATCGTGCTGATTATTAGGGGTTTGGTCATCGGCAGGAGGCCTCAAGGCGGAAGGGCTTCTCGGCTCCGGGGCCTGGATGGCCTTAGTGCCAGACCGCCTTTCTCGGACGTCAATTAAATCCGCTATACCGTATTCCTCACCCAGTCTATCCGCAAGTTCCGATGTGTCTGCCTTATTATGATCTGAAGAGGCAGGTAGGCTCTTAGGATTATCTGGAGAAGGAGTAGAAGCTGATTGTGATAGCATCTGTATTGCTTGATCAGGAGTTAAATAGTTTTGTTCCTGTTCCTTTTCTTGTTCCTCTTCCTGATTTTCTCCGAAGATATTAATTATATTAGTAGAAGAGCTAGTGGAGGAGGTGAGTGATTTAAAGATATCTTGAATATTTTTGTTGGACTCGAGGGCCAGTTTGAGGGCCTTGTTTACTTCGGCCGTTATGAAGGGTTTATATTTACCGTCTTGGGATTGTTGTAAGAGGCTGAGTTGTTGCATGATGAGTCCCCTATCTTCTAGTGCGAATGAGGTCATTAAAGTAGTAATAGTCTGAAGTGTATTTTTTATGTTTTCTGGGCTGGCTAGGCTTCCCATGTGGGTACCGGTCTCTGATACCAGCTCCATGATGTCTGGTATGGGTACCTTTAGAATGTGTGATAATTGGTTGATGTTGGTTGATACACCATTCCATCTGAATCCGGTGGTAGTGTAGTGTGTTACCAGATGCCTTAATAACCTTTGTTTATCTTCGTCATTATTAGATTCTCTAGCTTTAGTAGCTAAGAATGTTGAACCTTGTGGTCTTGGAGTTCTCTGAGTTTCCATAGTGATTTTTTAAGATTTTTATTTGTTTTAGGTAGTGGTGGTCTAGTTTTAGCTTTCCTGATTTATGAATACTAAAAGACCAGGAAATAGGTAACTCCCTGGTCTCTAATGCAGATAGCTAGTTAGTCTAAGTTAGTTTAGTGCAGAATATTTAAGGTTAAATTAAAGAAATACTAGATAGCGCCATGGATTTCCCCAGCACATTTATAGCAACAAGGTTTTTTAGAGATTTCTTCTAGGTCTTCGGCATCAAATGTCTTACCACAGTAATAACAATCCTCGATTAAGGGTCCGTCATCCATTGTCTCATAGTAATCCGATTCCCAGTCTGGTTGGTGTTCCTCATATCCTATGGGTTCACCGGCTTCGTTTGTGACTATCTGTTTCATGGTATTAAAGTTTTATGATTTCATAGATAAGGTCCTTGATAAAGATATCCAAGTAGTTTAATTGACAAATGGTATCATAGCCTTCTTGGTCATCGTAAGGTTTGAATTTGCAAAGTACCTTGTCATTGATGTAGGCCAGATGTAGGGTCCTGAGTTCTTCCTCGTAATTGTCTGTACCCTCGTACCAGTATTTATATAAGGCCTTAGCATCAAGGTAATCAAAGGTCCTGATGGTACCCTTCTGGGTTACCTTGTTGATTTTTTGTGCAAGTGATTTACGATTAATCATTGTTTTCGGTTTTTGATGGTCCGCAGAAATATTCATAGTCTGTCTCTGAGAAGAAGTCAGGAAAAGCATTTAAGAGTTTTTTCTTGTTTTTAGCATCGGCCTTCAAGAAAAGTTCGTAAAGGCCCATATGAAAGGATCCCTCATTTCTGAGTTCATTATCATAGATTTTTCGGAAATGTGATTTGTGTGACATGGTTAAAATCCTTTAAGTGAGACTTTCTTTGGTGGAGGAGTGTAATTTTTTTGTTTGTGTCTGAGTTTGTAGAGAGTTTTCAGTTCCGACTTCAGAGCATTGCGTTTTGCAATATCCGAGGTTTTTTTGAGCTGGGATTCGATTTCTTTAATCCTAGCAACAATTTTTTCTGGTTTTGTGTTGATTGTGTATTTCATGATATTGGGTTTATAGGTTTGATTTAAGTTCAAAGTATTTAGTCCGATTCTCCTGGTAATCTGATATGAGTTGTGAGAGTTCATCGCATTCGTCACCTGTTATAATTTTGCAGTTCCAGGCATCAGTGATGTCGATCATCTTGTTTTCGATGTCATTGACATAGTTTTTGGTATCGATGCTGTTTTCAAGGTCCTTCCAAGAGTTTAGATAGGAACCAGGTAAAAAGGTTTCCCGCCTTTCAAGTCGGGTATACATCAGCTTAAGTTTGGGTTTTGATGCAATTAACTGTTCGCGAGCATTCCGATATTCGATAAATGCCTTGTACAGAATTTGTTTTTCTGTCATGTTCATGGTTAAAAATTTTGGGTTGTCGAGTTTTTAATTAGGAATTCCAGGTTATCCTTAATTAAAGCAACCAAGTATACCTCGATAGGATGAGAGGATATGGGAATGATATTTTCCTTGTTGAGCTTTCTTTTTGAAAGAGTAAGTATTTTCCGATGTATCCAGGGATCTGTTCCTCGTTGTGTCAGGAATTTGTTTAACCTTCTGTCCTGGTTATGCAAGAGTTGAAGTTCCCAATGGGATTCGCCTTTCCCAGTTTGAGAAACTTTGATGCAGTTAATTTTTGTGTTCGCCATTGTGTGAAGGATTAAAATTATAATATTTAATATTAATTTGCATAATGCAATATATAAATAATATATAAATTTAATACCGAACTCTTCAGTCTTTTTATCCCCTTTTTTTACCTGAGAACCTTTGATAACCATTTAACAAAAAAAACCCCTCTGGCGAAAGAGGGGCTTGAAAACACAATAGCTCGACACACAAAACACAATCTTTTATAAAACCCACTTCCAAGTAATAACTGCATTAGCTTCATCTATCCTATATGAAGTCATTATCTTAGAAGGATCAACATCCAACTCTTTATGCAACCTCTGATCTATGTTCTCTAATATACCTGCAACTCCAGGGGTATAATAACCTAACCTTACTTCTCGAGTTTCTTCATGTGATACCAAAAACCTAGATTCCCCTATCTCTTGAAGGAATATGGTAAGGATTTTAGTTCTGTATTTATAAGACCGTATATTAATATCATCTATATAATCATCGATAATATTCACAGCAACAAATAAGGCCTTACGTAAATCCTTTAGAGGTTCTACTTCCATAGTTCTTACATAATCTGATGACTCTTGTTCAGTCATCATCTCAATTTTCTTTTTGAATTCTTCTGTTGTCATAATCGGTATGCTTTTTTGGTTCATTTCCTTTATTTCTAGTCAAGATCTTCACTCTAATTATAAGTATCATACTAGCAGATACTAAATTCACTAGAATTAATATATTTGACCTGTGTAAATATTCTGATATATCATTATCAGATCATCAGTTCCATCCCATGTTAAATATAATATCCATACCTTACAATGATGAGGTCTAGATTCTGCAATGTACTTAATATAACATTTTGTACCAACAGGTATATTTAACTTAGGATGACCAGGAACAAATACATATGTCTCAGTTGTTACAATCTTAGTAACATCTTTTGTAATCCCTAAAAATACTCTTACATACTGCTCCTCTTGTTTCATATAATCACCAATATATTTCTTGGTAATATACAACCTATCTTCATGTATATTTCTGATAGGAGTACAACCCATGAAAATTAATGTGATTAAAAAGATAAGAAGGGCTTTCATAACTTTAGGATTTAGTAGATTTTAATGAATTGGTCCAAGTAATATACCCCAGAGAGTTTATGTTTAGGGTGTGTAAAATAAGGTCTTAATCCCAGCTCTTCATCCTCTTCATGAAATATCCGAGACTTATGTATAGGTTCAGCTTGTCCAGTTCCTGAGTAATACCATTCTACGAAATCTTTATTAAGATCGATAATTACAATCCCAAATTCACCAGACAAACTTAGAACGGCTTTTGGTTGCAATAGCTCGAAGTTATCCATATCTCTCAATTAAAGTTTCTAAATCAGTTTCACTAAGTTCTATATTGATAATAATCTCATCATGAGTCGAATCAGTATCATTATCAATATGAACCTCACCAAGAGCATTTTCAAGGGCATCTATCAAATCAGCAAATGAAGTAAGTTCTTCTGCTTGATGTCTGAGTTGAGAAGAATCCTCTATAATTGAGAAACTATGACTTATCATATATAAATCATTATCAGCCCAATCAATAGAAAAAATCACTCCATTTTCTAAGATAACACTATGATCATCTTTTTCATGTTTGATTACTCTTACTATTTTCATTATCCTCGGTATTTAATTATCGCAACTGTCATACCCTTTAGGTATTCGACATCAATAATCTCATTACCATCTTCTTGGAGTAACTTTAATTCCTCATCAACATGATTTGAAAGATCACCAGAATTATCAGCTTCAAAAACCAATTGAAAAAATCTTAGTTCCCTCTTTTTCTTTTCCAAACCTGGAATAGTTAACCCCGGATAATGATATCGAATATTATCCTGTAAAATCTCTTTAGTAGAGTTAAGAGCTTTAATTAGGTTTACCATATCATGGTAATCACAAAATTGCTCTTTTAAAGCCTCCATAATCTTTAACTGGTATTTTTGAGTTACAGTTAAATCATCATGGACCATAACAGAACCTATCATTCTAAATTCTGCATCCCATGGATCGAGTTTAAATTGTTTGTTTGTCATAACTATTTGTGTTTAATGTGTTCTGTTAAATAAGGTGGGGGATAACGCACCAGCTCCCCCACCTCTTCTTAGTTTGACAACTAAAAACCTCTATCGAGGAAATTCTATAGTGGGTACTGAGGGAATCGAACCCCCAATACCCGATCCGAGGACATTACCTCCGTCAAGCTTTAACCTCGGATTCATATTTTTCAAGTTCAGCCTTTTTAGCTTTCCTTTCGTCTCCCCTCAATTTCCGGATTTGTTTTTGGTAAGATTCAATTTTATTTCGAACCTTTCGACGGAAAGCTTTTCTTTCCAGAGGATCGGTACATCCTTTAGGATATACGTATTTCAGTTCTCTGCGGACAATAACCTTTTGGGTTTGCACCGTTTTGTTGGCTTTGTCCAATTTACCAGTGGTTTTGGCCTTGGGCCTGGTACTGGTTTTTTTCTGTGTTGTCTTTTTCGTTGTTGTCATAGCTTTAATATTTAATTAATTATTATATGCAAATATAAAAACCTTTATTGGGTTTTTTACCTTGTTGGTCACCCTTTTTATCACCTTTTTATTCTAGAGCACCTTGAGGATTAGAACCATTTCCCATTCCTTTGTGAATACTTATATTTTTACCATCATTATACCCCATACTACCACCAATTTGGGCTGATAGTCCTCTACTTCTTCTTCCTTTTTTCAGGTGGGGGAATAATTCTGATACTGCTTGAGCAAGTGCCTGATCATTTGCAACTACTAACCCATATACCTGATCAGATTCTCTCATCATCTTCTTCTTAGCATCCGCAAGCTGAGCTCCTATTCCTTGGGCAGCACCCATAAAATATCCTCTACGAAAGGCATTTCTCTTTTCTCCATATAATCTACCGGTTTTCCAAGCTTCTTTTTCCAGTACCCTTAATCTGGGTTCTAATTGGTCAGCTAAGAATTTAACAACCTGTACATTATCCTTTGTCCCAATCAGGTTTACATATTTGTTCTTTTTACCGTTGTCATCTATAAAGGCAGTGTAGACAATATCACAAAAGTTATGTTCTGCCAATACATAATATAACCGATAAATCCATTGACCTTCATTTTTCTGAGCAACAACGTCCTGAAATGTAGCCCTTCCCATTTTCTGTGCTTGGTTAGGATCATGGGCTGCAATATCTGCCATTTCCAGGTTATGCTTCATTAAAAGTTTCTGTGCTTTTTCAGCGGCATTCGCTGCCTCTTCAAGTGAGCCTATCGCCTTAGCTCCTTGTTCTAAATCCAGAAGTTTCTGAACTCTTTCAATGATTGTTTTTCGTCCTTCGGTCATGATTGGTATTTTTGAAGTTGTTTAATTCCATTTGATAAATCTCGACCATACTTGAGGATGATACGAAGAAAGAATCTGATCTGTAATAATTTATCTTGTTCATCACCATCAGTATGTGATATCTCATGATTCAACCATTCCTCTATATCCAGGAATTCAGCAGCACCGATATTATCAATAAACTCAATTCCCTCATCAGAGAAATTATTTGCGAGATTCTCAAGTTTATTCCTTAGTATCTGTTCCATCTTTCCTGTGTTTTAATAAATCTTCTAAAAGATCCTTAAGTAAAACAGCCTCAATTAATTCTGGTGATATATCTTCAAGAGGGCATTTTTCACATTCTTTAATAGCCCCAGACCTGAGTAAGTGATTCATAATAATCACGATCTCCTCTGGAGTAGAACATACCCGGATAACTTCTGACAAGAATTGTGAATCTCTCTTGAAGTGATCTTTGGCCTTAATTAAATGACTAAGTAAATGAGTCAGTTTTTCTTTGTCAACTCCTAAAGCATCAAGAATTGAGTCAGCATCATGATTGTGTTGAACTGTGTGTTTCATGATATTGTGTATTTAATTAATAATTTATATATGCAAATATAAAAACCTTTATTGGGTTTTTTACCTTATTTATCCGCTTTTTTATCACTTTTTAATACTCTTCACTACCTTCTGGGTCTCCAGGGTATTCTTGTCCTAAATCCCATTCCTCTCCCCAGTAAGTATCATCTTTATATCCCGGAATCTTTTTTTCGAGATACTCTTGAATATCATCCTCGTCGAACCTTTGTCTTTCTTTCTCAATAGCTCGAGGTTCTGCAACCATGGACTTTGATACCCATTTCTGTTGTTTAGAATCCCATCTCCAATAGTGATTTGGGTATTGCACTTGAGGGGGAGATGGAATCCTGTCATCTTTTTTAATCTCTGGTGGTTTTTTATACCAAAGTACAAGATAGACACTAAATAAAACAGCTGCCATAATGGCAATTAGAGTCCTAAGTTTATCTTCTTTTTTCAATATCTTAACAAATAATCAAGTACCTTGAAGTCTACAGAATCCCTCTTATTCTGTTTTGCTTTTAGGCCTTCATTATGATTTAATTGGTAGTTAAAGGCATTGTAGACAAGCCAATCAGTTGGTTTCAAACCGTGGTCTAATTCAAGTTGCATTCTAGCTGCAACATCTTCTTGGAGAGATGGTGGAAACCCAGTTTCCTCGGTAACTTCCTCTATCCTCATCATCCAATCATCAACTGGTTGTTCATTTAATTCAAAATAGTTTTCACTGACTTCTTCGACAATACCCAGAAATTCGGATGTCATCTCAAATACTGTATCAAACTTCAAAAGTTCTTCAATATTTGGAGTATGCATAGATTTAATTTCCTTAGTTTCTCCTACAGGAGCTACCATCCCATTGGTACATACTTGCCTGTAAAAACCAGCTTTAAAACTGTATCTGATGGACCCATCGTAGGAATTCATCAGAGTAATCCTTGGAAATACTGGGTCTTCATCTTTGGTAACTGAACCAATATTAATCCCGTGTTCTTTGAGGATAAAATCAACGAAGAACCTAGCCCAACGATTTACTTTGGTTTCTACCTCAACCCGATAATGTTTAGAGAATTGTTCCTCAAACTGAGTAATGATCTCTGAATTAGGAACTAATCTGTAGGACTCAGAGCAATATTGAACTACTCTTTCTGACCCATCTGGTTTAGTAATCACGATTGCATGATTAATACCAGAAGGATGTTCAAAATCCCCACTTTGAATTTCAGAGACATGAACTTTTCGTACTGGAAAATAGATGTCTTGTGTCATAGTTATGTATTTAAAATTAAGGTCTAATGGTTGCCTTTGTTACAACTGGTTTATCAAATGTATCGGGAAACCAATAATGCTTATTCTTCGCATTATTAAATTCCCGCCTAAAAGCAAGCCTTGTTTTTTCTGGCCAAAACCAATAGTCAGGATATTCCTTATACATAAGTTGGTCAAAAAAATCTCCTCGTGTTAAATGTGCATCAATAACGGGAGATTTTACATTAACCGTTAAAACCAATAAGATCAATACAGCTAATACAAATCTCATTTTGCATCTGATTGTAAGTTGTCAACTCTGCGGTAATTTATCTTGGAATTTTTCCTAAAATTCTCCGCAAAAAATTTCCCCTTACTTTTAGCCCTCATGAAAGCTTTCCATCCTTCAAGAGTAACTGGATAATACTCATAGGTATTACCATTGTGAAATTTGATCTCCATTTTCATCTCTTCTGGATCATAACCAGCTTCGGCTACATTTGAAGATCCTTGAATTACTTGTCTTCTCATATTTTCAATGTTTAGATACAGAACTTATAAATAATTTATCCTGAAGGTTTTTATATGCCTTCGGATATTTGTTTACCCATTTGTGCCTAAAACCATTTAAAATAAATTCAAATACCATAGTATCGATTTCAATCATATCGAATACCTTTTCAGGGTTTTTCTTTATATCCTTAAACCTGTGAATTGTTTCAATCAGGTTTTTATCAAATTCTTTTCTAGAAAACCCCATCATTTCCCAAACATCCTCATATTTATCTCCATCGGGGTCTTCGCCAAGATCGATTTGGATAAGGATCCTGGTAAGAGAATCATATTGAATAGAGCATACATCTTTAATGATGGTTCGTTGTGCCTTTGTAAGCATTATTAATTAATTATTTATGCAAATATAATACCTTTTTAACTATTTAATACCTTGTTCATCTGATTTTTTATCAGATTTTTTATCCTGAGGAATTTCTGGGACATTCTCTACCCATTTTCTCCATCTCTTCCAGAACTTAGATACCTTTCTCTCCGGATTATCCTGATATTGCCTTAGCTCGAAGCGAAATTTATCCCGTTCATGATGTTCCATAAAGGGAGGGAATTTCATCATTGTAGTAGTCTTAAATACCTCTTTTGGTTTATCAGGGATTGCTATCTTAACATATTCCTTAAATTCCCCATGTAGGTATACCACAATTTTTTCATTCCTTTCTTCATACATCTGGATACCAAAGATCAACATCGGATCATATTTATCAGCCTTAGGGTTTTTAGCTTTCTTTTTCTGATAAATCATCCACTGATATTTTTCTTGATGTCTTTCCTTAATCGTAAGACCTGGGAAATCAAATGTTTCCAGAAAATCATACATCATGAAAACAAACCCCTTTTCCCTTAAGAAATCAATCATCTCATCCTGTGTCTCATGGGATAATGCTTCTTTCATCAGTTCTTCACGATGTTCAGGATCATCAACATAGGTAATATTTTTCTTCCGAGCTTTTTTGGGTCCTAATGGTAGGTTACCAACTAATTGATCAAGGTAAGTTTTAGCTTTTTCGATATCAGATTCTGAATCAAAGGAGAATTCTATCCTCATAGGGCCTTTGTGAGTATTCGTAGGACCTTTAGATAACTCTGGGTCCTGAACGACCATGCGATCATCAATCATGCGACCTTCATCGTCGAAAAGTTGTATTCTCAATTTTTTCTCCATAGTAGGGTTCTTTTTAAGGTTAAAAACTAGAATACCCCTGTAATTTAATCAGGGGTATTCTTAGTGCCTGGAATTCCCGATTAATCCTCGGCGGAAGCTTTTTTCTCGGGCTTTTTTGAAGTCCTCTTTGAGGTCTTTTTGGCCGGCTTTTTGTCTTCTCCTTCGCCTTTCTCAGCTTTCTTTTTCTCCCGACGCATTTTTGCCCGATAGCGTTTTTTGTCCTTGTCGGTCACGCAATCTTCGGGGTAATCGTAGATGGTCTTCCGTTCCTTCCTTGGTTTCAACTCTTTTTCAGCAACCTTAGCAGCATCATAAGCTTCACGAGCTTTTTCAACTGCCTGTTCCTTTTTCTCGAGTTCAGAAGCAATCTTCTTGTCCTCTACGGGTTTTCCCCTTTTGATTTTGTTTTCCTTTTTGAATTCCCGAAGCGCCTCTCTGGCTTCAGCAACGTTCCCTTTTGCAACTTCTGTTTGCTTTTGGGCTTCTTCATAAGTTTTTGGCTTTGCCATAGCTTAAAGATTTAATTGTTAAACATAATAATAATTGTATATATAGGAATAGTAGATTTCCTCTACTAGACTTTCGCATTAACTAGTTATAATTACTCCAGGTCTTATGAACTTAATCGAGTAATGAACAGTGTTTTTTACGTGTAACGATACAAGAGCTGAAGCTTCTTCTTCAGTGATATTTACAAAATAGAGATTAAAAGATTCTTGTACCATAACTTGTGGGTTTTTTCTACTAGGTCTTTGTCTTTTACCATGAATATGGCATATATTACCATTAGTCCCAATTTCCTTTGTTTTATTTATAAGATGCCTAGCCTTATCTTCTAACTGCATTTTTCTCTTAAGATATAAATCCCCTTTTTTCTTATCTTTATAATCTTCATCAAGCTGTACTCTTTGCTCTCTTATCCGATCATACTGTTGGCTATATTCTTTATAACGATTTGTCATAGTTGTCCTCCTTTCCAAAACCTTTTAGCAGCAGCCTGTCCTAGTTTCTGTAAGCGATTATATAATAACTGATTTACTTTATCTGGATAATGAATATCATATCTTATATTGCCTTTAGTAAGTGAAAAGAAGCAAGGATAGTTTCCTCTCATTTGCCATTCCATAATAACCCCAAATGAAATCTCCCTATCCAGTAGGTCAGTAGTTCCTAAAATACTACTACTACAGGATACAAATCCAATACTATCATCAGAATTATAAGAAAACCCAAGATGGAATACTGGTCTACCTACGTATTTCCGATAGATCTTTTCTATCTGTTCTGATGATGCATTAATAACTGTCATAGCAACATTCGCTTATGGTGAAATTTAGTACTGATTGCATGGTAATATTCCGGATGATCAGTATTATAGTTTTTATAATCAAGTTTAAACCCTTGTTTTATCCAGGATTCGAGTTTTAATTCCTCGGCATGATTATTTTCTAGTATTTTAGACAAAAAAGTATATATCATATCTTCTTGTCTTTTAACTAGATAACTAGAATATGATCTTATCGTCTTAAATTCTTGCCCTTTATATTTTTCCATTCCCCTATCGTGAATCTTTACCCATTCAGTAAATCTCATTTGACCTAGGTACCAAGAATTTATCATTGACTCAAATATCCTAACTCTAAGTATCTCCCCAAATACCCGGATAACTGGTTGAACTGTAGCACCTCCTGCTCCTACCTTATTTCTCCACATCAACTTAACTCGGGTAAACTTAGCAAATATATATAATATATTATAATATGAATTATTTACCTTATCTCCTGTTGGTGGTTCCCAATCGATGTAATCATGTGGGGATCTTGGGATAGGGTGGTTTTGAACAGTGTTATTATACGCCCGTATCATAGAAATAAAGTGACCTATAAATCGATGGTCACATGGCATTTCTGTGTTAAATTCTCGGGTATATATTTTTAAATATTGCATAATGCAAATATAAAAACCTTTTTTAGATTTTTTACCCTGTTTATCAGCTTTTTTTACATTGAAATTGTCTCAGTATTATCAGATGAACCGATTTGCCGATTATTATACTCCTTTTGTAACTCTGAAATCACAGCAGCTAGTTCTTCATCTGATAAAGAAAAAGTCAGGGCTAGGATCCTTTTAATCCTGCCCTGATCTTGTCTATGGTTAGAGTTTGCCATTACTTCTTTTTCTTGGGTTTTGGAGCTTTGATATCGAGTTCTTTAGCAATAGCTCGACGAAGTTTGTCTTCCTCTTCCTCATCGTAGTCATCGGCATCTACTTCGAGATCTTCTTCTTCGCAAACATCCTCCAATTCATCAAAGTCCATTTCTTCCAAATCCTCCCAGGTATAAGCATCATCCTCTGTTTCCTCTTCTTCGTCCTCATCTCCTTCCTCATCTTCTTCCTCTGTTTCTTCGTCCTCATCTTCTTCCTCAGGTACCTCAATATCCAATTCTTCGGCAATAGCTACCCTGAGGTCTTCTTCCTCGTCATCCTCATAATCTGAAGGATCGGTGTCCAAATCTTCTTCCTCGCAAAGATCAGAAAGACCCTCATAATCCAACTCCTCAAGATCTTCCCAAGTCATATCGTCCTCTTCTTCCTCTTCCTCTGATTCAGATTTCTTTTTAGTTTCCTTTTTCTTCTCGGTTTTCTTGGGTTTTTCCTCTTTTTCTTCAGACTCACCCAATAGCTCTTCAAGCTCTTCTGTGGTAATGGTATTAGATATAACCTTCGCCAAAGCAACGGAATCATCATCAAACTTAAGTAGATGATATCCGTTTTCGAGTTCGAGAGCACTAATAATTGTTTTTCCTTCCATGTGATTGAAATTTAAAGTGTTAATATTAACATTTCCTTTATATATAATAGTATACAGGTCATTAGGCTACTTTCTCCGTTCTAGTCCCCCTTGGTTTGCCTTTACCCACCCAGGTATACCCATCCTGACTTGAAAATCAAATACAGACATATCATATAGTTTAGATTCATCAAATGAATGCCAACATTGTTGAGGATGTACAAGCCTTGGTTTTACTCCATCTTTAGTACAGATATAAGAATCATATACAAGGTCAAATGGTACCTGATCTTCTGGTACAAACCCTCTTGCTTTTAATTCTTTAATCACTCTTTCTTGGTCATCCGGGATACAATTTAATGGTTTATCACAATGTTTTCTGATTTTAGCACCCCATTTTTTATAGATAAATAAAGCTACCTGGTGAGGTTGATAATCACCTATATCATAGAATTTCAATAAAGTCCTAGTAATATTACATAAATGTCTTAGCTCTTTAGGCCATGGGTAAATCTTTTTCAGGTCTTTGAAATTAGAGACAGGACTTGAGAATACCCAGTGATTTTTAGAGTATAATCTTACACGTCTGATAAATCTCATAGGTTTATCATCAAGGATTTCCCATACTGCGGTTTCAGTTACTTTAGGTGCCCTTTTCATTTGCTTTCGTTTTTTACGTACTACTTGTCTATATAATTCCTTTTGGTATGGGGTTACACAATCCGGAGGATAATCATATTTAGGCTTAGGAGGTAATTTAGATTTTCTCTTAGTATACATGGGCATATCCTTCAACCCATATTCCTCGGCCTTTTTCCAATAGATTGGTTTAAATCGGCCTTCTAAATATTTCTCTATAAACCTTTCAACCTGTTGCTTTTCCTCAAAATGTTTTCTCAGAATTTCAGGTTTATGTGGATTGGTTAAATCTACAATATACCACCTATACTTCTTTAATCTAAATCTAGTTTTCATATCCCAGCTTCTGCAAGTTCTTTAGGAGTTGCGGATTTTAGATTTTTATATTCTGCTAATTGGTTTGGCCCACTAGGGTAATAAGATACTTTTACCATATTATCTTCTAGGTATTCAACGATAAATACCAGGGTGCCATTATACATAAATAGTTCTTGTCCGTCCCAAATCATTTTCTTATTTTTTTAGATTTATTAAACCATATACCTATTGATTTCGCAGATGCATCAGGAAACTGTTCCATTACTTTTGTAATAGTCTCTTCTTTTGACAAACCTTGTTGTTGTAGTTCAAAAGTAAATGCCTTTTTAGTCCCGGCAAATATCCCATCGCTGGTTCTTTCTCTCTTGGGTTTCTTTTTCTTTATCAGAGTCCTAACCCTTTTTCTCTTAATCACATTTCCATCATCATCCCTCTCTGCAATATAACCAAGTCTGAGAGAAGGATGGATTATATCTTCGGGATCCGCATCTTTATCTTTTAAAGCTTCTCGAATCATTTTCTCTTGGTGATCATCAAAATCGTTCAGGAGATCATGATTCATACTTTCGAAAAAATTATCATGAAGCCAACGATGTAATTTAGAAACATCAGCTTTAATAACATCATCAAAATCCATACCACGAATAACACACTCCCTTTTTAAATCTTTAAATTTCAGGTTATTCATGTATTTATCCTGCTCGGTGATATTCCTTTCAAATTTACGTTTTTTTCTTGCCATTACTTTAAGAATTTTTCAGGATCATTTTCTACTCTTTCTTTAATATCATCAATATTCATATCCCTGCTAACATAACCGTGGTCATTAGATGCAAGGATTCGGGCATGACCTATCCAATATGCCTTGATATTAGGATCACTCCCCACTACTGATTCTATCATGTCTATAGCTTCGATAAATTTTTCTTGAGCTTCATCGAGAGTCATAAACATCTCTTCAATTTCATGTGATTTTTTTGTCATAGTTATATAATTTTAAAAGTCTGTGTTTCCATATCAGGCCAAAAATATTTACCACCATTAAACCCCTTATCATCGGGAAATTTTGGTAAATAAAATTCCTCATCCTTTTCAATTAATCGAGCACGCATTGCCCTGTGAAAATCCTTGTTACCCAACCACCAAGGGTAATAATCGTGGTTATCTTTATCAGGATTAAAACCAGTTCTATAAGGGGATAATTGTGTGTATTTAGTATTAATCCCATGTAGAGTTTTTGATACATGTAAAAATACGTTAAAATAACCCCTTAATACATTATTATATCCAATCCACATTTTAACTGCCGGATGATTAGCCCAGCCATTTTTACGTCCCTCAAGGACGTCTAGGATTTGAGCAGCTTCTACGACTTGTTTCCAGCATCGTTTTTTATCAATAACGACAGCTGAATCGTGAAAGTCTGGATAAGGAAGAAATGTTTGCATATCTAGTTAACCTTTTAATTATTAATATAATATATATGCAAATATAAAACAAATTTAACTATGATGCAACAGATTTAGGGCAAAAAATTAACCTTTAGGATAAAATAATTCACTATCTTCGGCTCTTTCTTCACCTTTCTTACCCTCTTCTTTCCATTTTTTCACCTTCTTTTTATCCGTATTGAATATAGCATTATCTAGGTAATGGCGGGATTTATGGATATTTTCTAGTTCCCTGTAGTTATAAGCCTGGGAGATTAACACTCGGAACTCTGGCCAAAACCTTTGTCCAGTTTTACAATTACGGACCCCATTAATAAAGTAATCCACAACCAAGAGGGCGAATTCTTCCGCCTTAGCTCGATGTTCAAAAATGAATATCCCTATATCAGTAATTTCATTAATTACTTTAGGTTTATTTCTAATAGGGATTATTTTGTGGTCATCCGGTAAATATTCTGAGATTAAGGGGATATAGAATTTTTGGTATTTACCAGTATAGGAAAACTCAGAGATAATATAATCTATAGAAAATTTAGGTAAAGTGGTTATCTTTTTAATATGTTTTACATTACGGGCTTTATTCCTTCTTTTAAATGCTGAAGGTTCTTGTACCTCTACAGGTAATATCCTGAAATTATTCCACCTATCAAAATCCATAATTATATTGTATAGGTCTCTGGCAGGTTCTGAGTCAATTTCTCGAAGTTTTTCAATTTCCTCAATTATTAATTTACTTCTTCGACTTGCAACAGAATAAGATCCTGTCTCCATCTGTTTAACTGATTGGGATATATTTTTCCTTTCTATAATTGTTAGAATTAAGTATTCCTTAAACTCAAATGATAGAGGCACATCCTTTGGGAACAACCCATTGTATTTTTCTAGGTGGTTGGTAAATATCTCTAAAAATTTCCTCGCCCTCTTCTGGATTTCCAAATATTTGAAATGGGCCTTCGACATTATCTCTCCTGCTTCCCATGTAGACTTGGAGTGCCCAAGGGAAAGAGATACGGCCGTCTTTTCGTCGTCGTTCAGTATATCCCATGCATCTGTATTTATATGTTCATTACTCATAACTTAGCCTTGCATAAATACGATCAAGATTTCTTTTACCATGTTCATTAATCTCATCTATACTTTTCTCTTTACAAGATTTATCAAAATCAGCATAGACAGTATAAAATATATTCTCGAAACTTACCACCGCTGTAGTAATCATAGTTTCCAATAATAGTCTTACCTTAACCTTTTTAGTATTAGGATTTACATCTACTATTTCAGCAGTCATCCCATCATAAGGATATCCCTGTAATGTAAGGAAATCTCCTTCTTTTAAGCGCCCTACTAATCCATCTGAGAATACTGAATTATCTTCAGCTGATTTAAGTAATTTTACTATTTCTTCTTCTGTAGCAGTGGCTACTTTTGGAGTTTTTAAAGGTCGTTTTATAGTTTTAATACCATCTTCTGTTTCACCATATTCTGGGTTTTTATTATCCATTCTCAACGTAGGTTTTTTCTTAATCACCTTTGTTGGATCGGAAACCCAACCATATATAGCTGGTATATCTTCTCTTAATTTCTTTAAAAACTCTACATCACAAGCTTTATCATAAGGTATTTGAAAAAATCCATAATTAAATAAGAGAGGAACATATTCATATATATTCCTGTTTTTAAATTGTTTTTTTAATATCCTAACTGTAGGTATATAAACCCTAATTGAACCGAAACCTCTTTCTAATAAATCCTCTTCTACCCTACTTATATGGTCTCTTACTATGTATGCTACTACCCAGACATAATCAATTGCGTGTGGTGACATATTGCTTTCTTAGTTTACGACCAGCTTTATAAAAAGCTAAGTACTCAGTTTTCATTAAATCTTCAGAGTTTACTATAATTAATCGATGATCCAACCAGGTATAAGACAAATACCCTAATTCACTATCCCAACCCATTATGGGGGTTTTTTCCAATAATGATAACCATGTGTTAAACATGATATCTGACATCATAATAAAGTGGAGATCTTTTTTCATCCCATTCTTCCTCATAAAAACCAATGGTATCTTATTCACTTTATTAGCATCTTCTACCGACTGTTCCCAAAAATTTATGATCTTATTTGATTTCTTTCCTACAAGGCCTTGTATAAGAGGGAGTAATAATAATTCTTCATGAAATTTACATTCTATTGAAAAAGGAAATCTTCTTCCGTGTTTCTCATCAATACAAACTATATCCCCAGAAGTATGTTGTTTCTTCCAATGTAAACCACCTGATTGAGGGGTTCTTGCAAATTCATATCCAGACCAATCCTGCATTATATGAGCTACTGATCTTTCATTTCTACTCCCTTTACTCCTTGAATTTGTCATGGGCCTTAGAGGTTTTATTTATAATAGTATATCTACAATACTAGAAATCTAGATCAAACTAGTCACTCCATCAGTGTAATCGAGTAAGAGTATATTTGCATTGGTAGGATTAAATGACTCTTGGTGGGTAATTAAATAGATAGCTTTGTTAAGAGCTTTATCTTGTATTAGCTCGGTGATTATTTCTATATTATTTGAATCTAATGATTCAAACACTTCATCCAATACCAGTAAAGAACATTCCTTAGTATCAGCTACCACATCATGGATAGCAAAAGCCGTTACAATATCAACCGATTGTTGTTGGCCCCCAGATAAATCGTCATAGGGGACTGGTTGGTCTCCCTTAAATACATAGGTTAATAAATCTTTCCTAGCCGAATCCATATCCATCATAAATACTACCTGTAAATTTATGAACTTAGTATAATATTCTAACCTCTCGTTTATATCATCCAACATCATATTAAATATAAAGGCTTTTAAACCGGCATTTGATAAAGGGTCTTTAATCATCCACCTATAAAGCTTAACATCTTTTTTAACTTGTCTTACCTCTTTTTTATTAGCCTTTTCCAGTTTTTCCAGTTGAGATAACTCGAAGCGAAGATCAGTTATCCTATCAACTAATTTCTCTTCTTCAATAGTTTTTATATTTGCCCTATGTTTTTTGATTTCATCCTTAGCTTTTCTGATATCTTCTAACAAGTCATCTAGTCTTTCTATCTCTTCATTTATAGAATCTATATTTTCAAGTATATTATATGCACTAGATATCTCCCCGTTTGCTTCAGATATTTGCCTTCTATAGTTTCCAATAGTATCTATATGCTTTTGGTATTCTTTCTCTCGTTCATCAAGGAATTTTTTAATATTTTTAATAGCTGTCTTTCTCTCAATAGCAGTATAAGGCTTTCCACATTCTGGGCAATTAGTAGCCGGTTTTTCTAATTGGGTTTTAAGATCATTTATTTTAAGTTGGACCTGTTCAGCTTTTTCCATCTCACTATCCCTTTTGGACTCAAGTTTAGTAAGCTCTTTCTCCATCTTTACAATTTCAACCTGAGAATAGGCATCATGGTCAAATATCTCTAACTCATGATTTTGTTGGTCTTTCTGATCTTGGAGTTCTTTCTCGGTATAACCACCGGGTTTTAATTTCTTCTTTAATTCCTTGATTTCATCTTTCTCAGCTTTAATCATATTTTTCTGACGTTGTTCAAAGTCATTAATCAATTCCAATTGTTGGTCGATCTGAGTCTTTTTAAAATTTACATCTTTAGAAGTTAACTCCAAACTATGTTCTATCTTTTGTAAATCCTGAGCTAAGTCTTTTAATTTCTCATTGGCTAATTTATTAGCTTTAGCAATATAGGTAACCTCGAATGCATCATCAAATACTTTTTTCTTATCTGGACCCTTTTCACTTATAAGTCGTTTTAACTTTTGACCAAAGATAATAGCATTCTTAAATAACTCAAAAGTATAACCCAACTCCTCAATAATTAAAGCTTGAGTTTCTTTTTTATCAAGGTTATCTTGTATTTCTCCATCAATCTTAAATACTAAGGAATTTTTAAATTTTGGGTAACTCTTGTATCTTATTACCTGATATGGGATTTCATCGATCTCAAATTCCAAACTGACCTTAGTACCGCAATAGCTCGATGTTCTTGAATCCTCCCATGGTTCAACAGAACCCTTTAAAGTTTGTCCATAAAGAGTCCAGACCAAAGCATTAATATAAGTAGATTTACCAAAACCATTGGGGGCCTGTATAATATTTAAACCTCTTTGACCCCAATCAAAATCATCTTTGGCAATAGAGGCAAAACCCTCTACTTTCATTACTCCAAAATCAATCATCTGCTTCGTTTAATAGTTCACCTAATTTTCTGATATATTTTGGGTTTTTTATTCCCTTCTCTTTTGCATATCTTTTAGCCATTTCCTCTCTTTTCATTTTAGAGCTAAATTCGGCGTTGGATTTTTTATCCATTTTCTTGGGTTTTGGGATTTCAACCCAAAAGTGATAATCATCGGGTTTTTCTTCTCCTTCTTTATAATATTTAAATTCAGGGGCATTTATAGGTATAAACTCTACTGAAAAATCATCGTATATTTCCAGATAACCCATTTTACAACCAGAATCAGATTTCCTTTGTTGATTAGGTGCTCCCACCATATATACATTATTTTTTACCTTTGTATGCATATGGATATGACCTGCTAGTACTAAGTCAAAAGCCTTAAATAGCGCGTAAGACTTTCTCGAAAAATTTTGTGGGACAGCTTCATACCCTGAAGGGTCTGGGGCTCCGTAAAGTTCTGTATGGATTAAGAGAATCTTTTTACCATTATCCTCTCCAAGTTTTTTAATGTTATCAACTAAACCGATATTCCTTTTCCTATATGGTAATCCATAAATATTTATACCATTTACAGAAATGTAACCATTATCGATATTTACCAGATGTTTAGGAAAAGCAGCACAAACCGCACCCCATAACGAGTTCTCATAGCTACCATCATGGTTACCAGTTATTCCAACCATTTTACTATCTGGATAATGTTTAGAGACGTTATTCATTAAGAGGTTAAATTCCTTCAATGTTTTAGTGGTTAACCCCTTTGGGGTATGAAATAAATCCCCCGAATTTAATATAGGTATTCCTTCAGAATGTGATCTCTCAAATAATTCAACCAAGATATTAATAGTTATCTGTGTTCTTTCACCTTGAGAGTTATATTGTTTCCAATCATGAAAATGAAAATCTGAAGCCGATAATGCTATAAGGTTCTTACCCATGCGTCTACTCTTTTTGCACGTTTACACATATTCCATATATCAAGAGTTAATAGGCTACCTTCATAAAAATGAAAAATATCATCTATAACCCAGTCAAATATTTTACTTACCATTTTCTGGTAATAGGTATTTGTTATCCTACTACCATCATCTTCTAAATCTATATCATCGGAATAACGGATAAAGATTAGCCCATCTATATTGGTTAAGCCAGCCCTAGCTTGTTCTATTAATAGCTCTGTATCATTATCACAAATATTTGGAGATACTTGTAACATGATATAAACTACGTTGTCAACAAAGCTCCTGTCTGTTATAAAGCTCGGATTATTTTGGGATTGTTTTCTCCTTGTTCTTAATATATCCCATTGATATTTAAAGGCTAAACCAGGGTCATTAAAAGATGTTTTAACAGCCTCGTTATGGGATTTATACCCATATTTATCCCAAAGGGCTTTAGAAGACATACTTAAGAAAGGGATTCTATAAGCCTCTGATATATGTTTAGCCAATGTAGTTTTACCTGTACCACTGGGGCCACATATCATTATCTTTTTTCCATCCAAGAGATTTTCGGGAATTTGTTCTCTCCAAGCATCTGTTATACCATCACTCATGATTTAATTTTTTAAATGTATTTATAAACTGGGGTTTTAAAAATGAACCCATCTCATATTCATTACAATATTGTTTAAATTTCTTCAGATCAAGCTTACCAGGATTAAGCCAGGGGATCGCTTCTTTAATCAGAAATTTTCGGTAGAAAAATTTTATATCAATCAGCTTTTTATTTAGTCTATGGATTCTGGCAAGCTCTTCTTTATCCAATTTCCCAAAGGATTCTTTGGATCTAAGAAATTCACGAATGCTGCCAAACCTTTCAAGCATATCCATAGCCCTTTTAGGACCAATGCCAGGATAGCCAGGGATATTATCAGACTTATCACCACAAAGGCTAAGATAGTCGACACACTGGCCAGGAGTATAACCCAACTCTTTCTTAAGATTCCATGCTTCATATGTTATTCCTTTACCTACATTGTATATTTTTATCTTATCATCTAATAACTGATTAAAATCTTTATCTCCTGATACAATAGTTACATCATATCCTTTAGAGGCATATCTTCTAGCAACCATATAAATTAAATCATCAGCTTCAAAATGCCTTTTCCATACAATTTTAATACCTAGAGACATAAATATATCCCTACCAACATCCTTTTGTCTAAAAAAATCTTCTGCATCAAAACCAAGTTTCTTTTCTCTCTCTTTATAAGTAGGAAGGAGATCCATTCTAAATTTGGATCTCCCTCCATCAAAAGCTATGACAACATCAGTAGGACCTAATCTACGTATTAAACTCTCGGCTACATAGGGCATTCCAAAAATTACCCCGGTCTTAACTCCATCAAGGGTTCTAAGGTTGCTAAACTTATACAAAGCTCGATAAGCAAGATGGTTACCATCTAATATAATTAAATGCCTATTCGTCATCAGAACTTTTGGATTTTCTAATTACAACTGGATATCTGTTTATTCCATTTTTCTCTAACTTTTCCATTCGTTTTTGGGTTACAGATATGGTATTTACTTTTGATCTCCGTAATAACTTTCTTCTAAGATCATCATCTTCTTCAAGTCGGTTTTGAAAATTATCTCTACCATTCTCTAATACTTCTCCCTTAAAATAGAATCGACTACCTGTCTTTTCTACAACTTTTGTTTTAACTAATAGTTCAACAAGATTAGTATACTTTTCAAAACCTACTCTTCCATAATCATGGTTAAAATAAATCTTAGTAGTAAAAGTCGAGCGAGGAGGAGCTACCTTGTTCTTTTTCATCCTTACAGATACCTCATTACCCAACCAGATTTTATTATCTTTATTACCTTCTGTGATTTGTTTCTTCCTAAAAAATGCCATTCGCTGGTGAGCATAGAATTTCATAGCCTCACCACCAGGGGTAGTATCTGGGTCCTCAAACATGGTAACCCCTAATTTTTTACGAAGTTGATTAATGAAGATAGAAGTAATACCTAATTCTGAAAAGAATTCATTACGAGTTCTTACATACCTATATATGGCTTTAGCTCGACTACCCATTTCAGCTTTACCCTCTGATTGTTGTGAATTAATATTATCCTCGCAATCATATGCTGCTAGAGAATCATGGATTAAGAGTATGGGTTCATTATTAGTAAGCTTGTTTCTCCATGTTATTGCCATGTCTGCAGCCCAATCGGATACACTTTCTATTGCCGTTTCATTATAAAGTATAATCCTATCCAAATCCAAACCATTTACTTCAGCCCAATGGGCATCAAAGGCTTGTTCTGAATCACTCCAAAGAATAACGCCCCCAAGATATTGGGCAGCATATGCAAAATCCATAGCTACCAAAGATTTTCCTGAACTTTCGTTACCAAAGATTTCACATATCCTGCCAAAAGGTATACCTCCACCCATCGTGTAGTTTAAATACAGATTTCGTGAAGGTAACCAAAGCATATCCTCTGAAGGTACCGCAATCTCACTTGCTTTACCTGAACCATAATACTTCTTGGCTGCCTGGGCATCCGTTAGTATCTGACCTGCCTTTTTTTTCTTACTCATCTAAGTCTGATTTCTTTTTACGAGTTGATCTTGCCTTTTTACGAGTTGATCTTGACTTTTTATTAGAAGCCTTCCTTGTACCACCAGATGTCCGTGAGGATGACCTCTTTCTCCGTGGCTTTGATTCATCATCCTCATCTTCTTCGTCTTCATTATCGATACCAAGGTATTGGGCAATGTATTTTTCGGTCTCCTCATAAGTTGGGATTACTTTTCTTACCTCTTCATCCAAATCGTAAACCTTTTTATACTCTTTTGGAATTCTTGTGGGTTTACAAGGATTAACTGTATACTCTGTATCAGTTTTACCTGAACCAGTTCTACCCAGTTTTAAGTCATACCCATCTTCAAGGTCTGTCATATCCCCCCACTCATCATCATCCAGATATAATTCCAGAATATCTTGATATTGACCTGATGTAAGAAGGATAAATTTTGGACTAATATTTTCATCAACCTCTTTTCCTTTAAGGTCTTTGTAAAAAATACAATAGGCAAGATACCTTTTACGAGGTGGGAATTTACCTGCTAATTCCTTGTCATCATCATCATCAGAATTTTTAAGTTCTTCAAATGCCTCAACTATTGCACAGGGTTCTCCAAAAGTATCTGGCGATATTACACCCTTTATTTCAGAACCAAGGTAGAATTGAGTTACTTCTTTAACAAATTCTTCCTCTTCTCCCATATTCAGGATTCTCAACCTGACAGTAGTATCAGGTTTCTGGAAATAGATGGCTCCTTGTCCACCTTTGGATTTCAACTCGGCTTTCTTTTTTTCAAGCCTTTCTTTTAATGCTTTTTTTGCCATGATTTAACTTGTTTTTCTAATGTTTGCTGAAAGAGTTTGTATCAATTGTTGTCTCTGTTCGAATGTTCTTACACATACCTCTATAACATCTGCTTCATGTTGAGCTTCATGATATTCCTTTACTGCATCCTGATAACGTTTAGAAGATATTACTTTTTGTTCTGACAATTCGTTAGCAGTTATCCTACCAGTATTTTCATCCACTTTTGTTTTATGTTTAGTAAACATTGAAGCATAAATCTTTTCCATCTCCCTTTTTTTATCTTGAGCCTTTCTGATAAGTTTTTTGTGAAGCATACCTAAAAACCCATAGACAGAAGGTTGTTCTGTTATCTCTCGATTAATAGTATTCTCATCTACTACGGTTTCTGCATATAAATTAAACTTAACTTCCTGATCCCCATATTTTACATGGATATCAAGTAACTTAGAATTGAATGCATATTTAAGTAAAGTTCCTTTTTTCATCTAGTTATATTTATTAATAATAGTATATTAGGTAACCCACTCTTGGTAATTTACTTGTGGATTATACCCTTGTAAGTCTCCCCAATGGTGACCAATTTCAAAATCTACTTTCATTTCAATTTCCTTAACTTCAAAGTTAAACCATTCCATAGTTTCTGGGTTTTTGCAAATCTCATATAATTTAGGAATGGAAGGGTGTATATCATCTGGGTCTATATAAAATATTAAGGAGTCATGAACGGTTCCGACTTGTTGGATCGATCTGGGTAATAAACCACTATTGACATGTTCCCGTATGAGTATTGAACTGAATAAGGTGAAATCCGAAGCGGCACCTTGTATTGGGGCATTGACTGCTTGTCGTAATGCTTCTGCCTTTTTTCCCCAATTGTCCGAATCAACGTTAGGAAGTCTTCTTTTTCTCCCAAAGAGATTGTAGACATATCCGTGTTTCTGAGCAAATCTTTGTTGTCGATTAATATGTTGTGCAATAGCGGGGAATTGGTCATTAAAGTTGTCAAGAAATTCCTGTGCTTCATCAAGTGTGACCCTATGATCATCAGTGGATAAACTAATTGATAGTTTTTTTGCGGTTTGTCCGTAAACGATACCAAAATTAATAGTCTTTGCTTGTTTCCTTCTGATCTTCCACTTCTCGAATTCATCATGTTCTTCATTTTTATAAATAGGTAATATTTTATCATAATCCTCACCCCATTTAAGGCAAGCCGAAGCAAGGTGAACATCTCTACCAGTTTTAAACCACTCAATCATTACTTTTTCTTTGGCTTGAGCAGCAAGAACTCTAAGTTCTGCTTGTGAGTAGTCAAGTTGCATCATAAGTTTTCCCGGAGGTGTAATAAACATTCGCTTAATATCCGATGCTGTAGTATCCCTGGGAATATTTTGAAGATTAGGGTTTCTTGAAGATAGGCGTCCTGTAACTGTTCCATGTAATAGAAATGACCCATGTATTTTATTGTTAGAATTTAATCTTTCCCACATACCTACAACATATGTAGAGTTTAATTTGGTAAGGTTTCTAAGTTTTAGTAAGTTAGTAACAAAACCAGAATCGTCTTCTACTTCTAACTCAAGTAATACAGATTCATCTGTTGATGGTCTATCAGTTTCTTGTTTAGTTTTTTTATCAGTGGTATATTTTATAACTTCAAAACAAAAACCATACTTACTTTCAAAAAGAAGATCAATCATCTGGGTTGAACTGTTGAAATTAGTTGGAGCAATCATCTCTAATTCTTTTTTAGTTTGGAAATCACCCGCTATATACCTTGATACTTTATCTTCTCTATTCTTTATCATTCTCTCATTACCAGATTCCTTACTAAGCTCTTTTATCTCCTCTTTTACTTGATTAATCATCAGTTTCTTAGAGGCTTTTAATTTAGCCTTTTCATAACGTTTAATTATGGGGTTATGTCTTATTTCTTTTTCACATTCTTCGATTTTAATCTTATAATCATCCACTAGATCATGTAAATAATTCCTATCAATTATCATACCTCTATAAGAAGCTTCAGCTAATACCCTACTAGCCATCATCATCATATTCCTGAAAAAAGGATAAAAATTATTATCAATTAACCTTCTTTCAAAAAATATCCAAAGTCTTAAAGTTAAATCAGCATCAAGGGCACAATAGGGGGAGAGATCTTCTAGAGGAACATTGGACCAAAATTCTATAACTCTTTCAACCTCGGCTTTTGGTCCTGGTTGACCGGGTAAATCATATCCTGCATATTCCGGAAGAAATCTTGCTACCATTTCTTTTAACCCATGTGGTCTTTCTTCATCTAGCATATATTTAGCTAACATCGTATCAAATACTCGACCTGACATAGTAATACCATACTTTGACCACCAATTTAATTCAAATTGTATATTCTGGCCTATCTTTATAATATCAGAGTTTTCAATCACTTCTTTCCCAAAATACTTTAAAACTTTTATCCACTCCTTGTGTTTTCTAAAAGGAGAATCATAATGATTTAAAGGTATTATCCAAGCACTACCAGGTTGAAAAGAAACTCCTAGTATGGTTGGGTAACTTCCGGGGTACATAGCATTTGTCCCCCAAGTTTCAAAGTCAGTCGAAGCATAACCAGTTAGCTTGCAGCACCTCACTAATTCTTTTAGCTCCGACCAACTTTGAATGATCTCATATTGATAATCAATATCCCCTATTTCCCTTGTTACCCTCATTTACCTTGTAAATCTTCAATACATTCTTTTAATTGTGGCCAATCTTTTTTATAGGCATGAAGAGAACCTATATTATGATAAAGATAACCTTCTGGTATATTTATCCTTTTGGCAATGAATCTCATCATCTGAAACGCAAGATATACATCATTACCGAAATGGGTAATAACATCTGCTGATCTCTGGTTATAAATGATATTAACCTTACCGTCTCTTACCAAAATCTGGTAGTAAATAGAACATGGTACCCTTGCTTTACCACCAAGATAGATAGGATCAATACCAGGATCCCAAATAGATATAATGGCTTGACGTGAATCGGGGTTCTTTTTCAATTCTTCCACCACATTATCTAAAGACTTGGCTATTCTTTCGTTATAAGAATAATCAAACCTATTTGTCCGATTCAGAAATTGTTTCCAAACATCTTCTCGAATTTTCCAAGCCTCTCCCGGGTTAACATAAAGGGGACTAACCCTTTCCCCAAATTCAGCATCAGCCCATTTTCTTGATCTTTCATCAGTGAAGAATAGGTATTCCGCTTTCTTTAAAGATGTTAAACAATAAGAATAATTGGTTATCTCTTTTGTTGAAAATTCCTCGTCACCCTTTACTATCTTATTTTGCATAGAATTAGGGTGTACAATAGTCCCCATCTCCCAAACTTCACGAAAGATTTCAGACATTAGTTCGTAAGCATCATCATAAATTCTCATAATTATACCTCCTGTATTACCATCATGATATCAGCCTGGTTCATAATTTTATAAACCTTTTCACCATGGTCTTTTAAATTAAGTTTAACATCTAAACCTGCATACTGGCTGTAGCATACAGTCTGACCTTTCATATATTCCATAGGGTTGTCAGCATCCCCCGTCCCAGTTTCAACAATAACACCCATACCTGGAGTATCGGACTCAGTTCCTTTTGGGAGAATGATTCCGCTGTTGGTTTTGGTTTCTTGTTCTTCTACTGGATCAATTACTACCCTTTGTTTAGCTGGGTAAGCTACTACTGTTTTCATATTAATATATTTAATTTAAATAGTACTTCTGATTCAAAGAAAAAGATCCTTGGCCTTGAGAGGAGTAGTATCTACTAATTGTAATCTTTTAATAGACCTGAGTTGTACTTTAAAGTTTGTATTTAAGGCTTCCGGTTTTAAAAATTTTTCATAAACCTCGTGTACTTTTCTTTCAGTTATACTCCTCTCTGGATCAGTAAATTCAAATATACTCTTGTGATTATGGTACATTATAAAATTCTCAGCTGATATCCACATATTAGCAAAGAATACTCTAGCACTAGCACTAACATTCTCACCATATATATATTCTGTAATTCTCTGTGCTAATAAAAAATCCATTAATAATCTTTTAGTAACCTCAGAGGCACGAATATACATAACCACCATAGGGTTATCTGTAGAATATCTTCGTTGAAATACCAATGATATCAAACACCCATGACCAGATTTACTTTTATTTGAAAACTTGAAGGGTATACTGTAATTACGAGATTTAGCCATCTCTTTTTTCATTACTTCACTTCTGACCAATTCAACCATATTAATATCAACATAGTTACTTTTCAGAGTAGACCACTTCTGTTTTTTATATCCAAACATATAACCAAAGTCAAACCCAGGATCAACCCAAAGTTTATTAATCTCCATGTAATGGTCATAAGATTGTACTTGGGTACCAGTTCTATAACCTCCTCTCTTAATTACTTTAACCTCATTTGTGATTAGGAATTCATTAGCCCACTCCCAGGCTTCCTGGCTTGTGGCATGGCTGGATTTAATCATTAATATTTAGATTTAATTCTAAACTGGTTTACCTTGTTTTTCTTGTAATAGATTACGTAAAGAGATTCTTTGGTAAATCCAGTAAAGAAAAAGAATTTAAATAATGCCATAGTTGCCTCCCGCATGGATTCTTCATACTGATTTTTATCAGTCATCATTTCGGTTTGTTTCCATGGTTTATTTTTCAAGGTATTCCTAGCTATTTGTAGGTGATAGGTAATATCCCAGAGATATTGTTTCATAATATCTTTCCTGTTGTTACCTAATTGGCGTCCTCCTCTTAAAAATTCATCATTCAACATATGGTCTTTTATAACCCATCGACAAGGAATTTTTTTATGAGCTACTTCCTGGCTTACCTTGTATCCAGCCATATCAAGCCAGAGTTCTAATATATCTCTACCTCGTATGAATTTAGATTCTACATAATGACCTGCCCATTCTATAATTTTTGTCATTTCAAATCCAGAATATATCATTAACTCTAACCAAAAATGGATAGCATCTGATATCTCTTCGTTGAAATTCTGAAGATGAGGAATCATTTTTTCTTCTGATACTCCTGAGTGGAACATATCCATCATAATTAAGTAAGATTCAAAACCTTCTCCTAATTCTTCAATGATCCTGCCAACAAAATCCTTTACCAATTTTTGGGATTCTTTTGTATGGATATTAATAGGGTAAGGAGGTAAAGATTCAATCCCTATATAAGAATCCAACAACTGTTTTTGCAACTCGAATACCTTATTAAAAGCATAGCTTTCGGGGTATTCTACCTGTTCTCTAATGTCTCTTATATCCAATTTTTTAAATTTTGCACCAAGAAAAGTTTTCTGGGTCTTTTCTTGACTGGTTAATAAACTTTTTAATTAAACTACGTGAATACCCAGTTTTACGTATAGCCTCGTTATAAGATTTAAATTTTTCTTCTCTCTTTTTCTTATACCTCTTTAATCCAATACATAAACTACTTAACCCCATGTTTGGGGTATGTGTACCAATATCATAAGAATGTTTTTGGTTTTCTGAGTTGGTAACCCATTCTAGATTGATGTAGTGATTGTTAGACTTATCCCCATCTTTATGGTTTACTTGAGGTTTATTTTCTGGATTAGGGATAAAATGTAAAGCAACTAATCTATGAACCAGATATGATTTCTTCGGTCTGTATAATACTACAGAGTAATAACCCGTACTTTTCCTGATTCTTGGTTTTAAAAGTCTACCAAAATCACCTAATACTTTACCATCTTCGGATATACTATAACCCTTATGATTCTTTATAGGTACTATTCTACTCATATTTGATCATATTCTTGTTTAACTGTCTCTTTAGGTAATGATAATTTTTTTGATATTTTCAAGATAATTTTCATTCGTTTAAAACCCTTATCTTTGTATTCTTTTATAAGGTCTTTTACCTGTTCAAGTTTCTTAATATGTTCTTCATCCGCTTCTTCTATATCCTTGAACCTTTGGTTTTTTTCTATTTTTAATCTTTCTTTATGTAGGTTCTGAGCTTTAACTATTTGGCAAAATTCAGCATCACCACAATTTTTACATTCCTTAGCTGCTAAATCATGTAATTTTCCAAAACAAGGATCTTCTTCTCCACCTAATTCTAATATATCTATAGGTTTAAGAAGATCAAAATCTTCTTCATCTATTTTATTCCTACGTTTTCTTTTATTACTCATGTTATAATATTTATAATATTATATAGTCATCTCTGTTTTTTCCAGAGTTCTAGTACTTTAAACCCTTGATCCTTATAATACTGAAGTCTGTGCTTAGAATGTTTCCTTAAATAATAACCTTCATCCCAAAAATCCTCATAATATACCTTCTGTTTGGATTCATGTACCCTAATAGCTCGACCTATTAATTGAAGAGCATTAATTTGTGAATCTCCCGAAGCCGCGTTTTGCATGTATTTTATCATAGGCATATTCTGCCCTAATTTTATTATCAAAGATGAGATGAGAATATCGATTTCCCCAGCTTTGAACTTATCAAGGATTTCCTTTCTATTTCTGACTTTATGGTGGATATACTCGATTCTATATCTGTCACCGAACCTCGCGGAATATCTTTTATACAAACGTTCCACATGTTCGTGGTATTTACCAACGATAAGGATTGGATATTGATTACGTCTGAGGTAAAACTCAGTACGCCTGATACTAGCTCTTTCTCTCTTTCTATTATTTGTGATAGCTTGTCTGTACTCTCCATCATAATCTCCTCTTATTATTATCCTTTGGCTACCCTGAACCATTTTAATTACAATTGGTGTAGAATAACCTTCATCCATTAATTCTATATTAGAAATAGTAAATGTTTGATCTCCAAAGAAAGATCTCACATCCATATTTTTAGTTGGGTCTTTATGTGCAAATGGAGTTCCTGATAAACCTACTCTTATAGAGGTATTATATAATGATGATATTACCTTTTTGTTTGTTTTACTAGTGACTAAATGACACTCATCAAAGATAACCATATTATATTTAGCCAGTTTACTAGAAAACTCATCTAATCTATTCCGAAGAGTTGGAGTCATACATACCATGATATCAGCCCATCTAACATTCTTTCCTTGCATATACCCCCAATTATCCCCAAACATCTTAGGCATATCATCTAAGAACTGTTCATAAAGATCTTTGTTGTTAACCAATATTAATGCCTTAGAATCTTTAAACGATTTATATAAAAAAGCTGCAATAATGGTTTTACCTGCATTTGTAGCTGCCCCAATAACTCCACGTTTATAATCTACACCTGCAACTTCATTCTCTACTATACTTTCTATTGCTTCAATTTGATAGGAACGTGGTCTATATTCCCCCAATTTGAGGGGGATTCCAGTATACTCTAGTGAATTTCTTCTATCTATTATTTCATATTCTTCTTCATACTTTTCAATTAGACTAGTAGCTAAAGGAAGTAAACCTGTTTTAGCATAACCTGAATCTGATAGGTATTTAATTTTACCATCCCAACCAGGTTCCATATAAGGCCTAAGATACCACTGATTAGGGTGTCTAACCTTCATATCTTCATACACCTTATTTAAAACTTTCAGATTACCTGTAAGTTTAAATTTATTATTATTTAACTCAATCCTAATCATTCATTCTATGTGAATCTATTTCAAATACCTTTTTATCATTTTCTTTCAACCATTTCACTACTTCCATAACCGTTCTCTTAGAGTTTCTAGATAAACATACTAATAGTACATTTCTTCCTTCTGGGTATAGCTCTGCCATATTCCAAATACTCTTAGGTAATTTTTCTGCCGCTTCCTCTATTGGGTGTTTCATTTGTTAACCTTTATTCCACGTTCATAACAATATCTGATAACCCTCTCAGTTGCCTTTGGCCCAACTAATTGTGTTGGGTGTGGTATACCTTTAGTAAAATCAAGTCCTTGAAATTGTGCGTTCATATAAACTTTTACAGATAAATTCATCTTTTCAGCTTCTTTCCTAGCTCTTACAAACCAAACATATTTATCTGGTAATTCCTCTAATCTATCATGTAAACCAGTCTGTTCTATTACTTTTCTTGAATAGGTTTTATACATATCATAAGTCATCTCCTTATCATCATCTTTTTCTATCTCAAGTACAGCTTCATAAGTTAAACAAATTCCTTCATACATACCGAGAAATTTAGTTAACCCAAACTTATTCATTTTCTTTAATCCTATCTCTACGTATTTCTTAAACCCTTTTTTACGAGTTAGTTTAAACTCATTCGAAAAATCTAGAGCATGGGCTGCTATCTGTTTTACTAAACCCCAATCTTTTTCCGTAGGTTGAATAAGCCTTATCCCTGTGTGTTTCATTCTTCTTCTATATATGTGGATATAATTAGCTACTAGATCGGCATCTAATCTAGAAGAAGATAGCATTCTCTTAGCTTTCTTTTCCATGAACTCAGTAGTAACTGTTACATTCCTACTTGAAAGGGAATAAGGTTTAGCTCTTCTAAAAATATCATTAACTAAACCCTCTAGTTTAGCCTTATCTTGTATATCAAGTAACTCTCCGATTATATTAGAAAAATCATCTTTATTTATATGTAAACTAGGCATTCTTTTCATGATTTTACGGTATGATAATATGATAATAATTCATTATATCTCATCCATTTGGATTTTTTTACTAAAGCCATTGTTTTATCTTTTCCTATGTCATTTACATCTAATTCCTCTGGTAATTTTATCACTTTAACCCTTTTATGAAAAGCCACTTCTAATCCTACTCTAAAGGCATCTTCCATAGCATCTGGGTCTAAGATAATAATTAATCCTTTAATATCTGATTTTAATATCATAGATACTTGGTAATGAGAAATCTTTTTACCACCTGTTGCCATTGCTTCATCTCCTATAGTTTCAGCATTAATAGCCCCTTCCAATAAGTATACATTGGTATATAACCCTAAAGCATCTGAGTTATACATAATCAATGATTTACCTATACCAAACTCTTCTATAGATGGGTTATTATATTTAGGGCCACTACCAAGATATCTCCTAGCATTATAATATATAAGCCTTCCTCCTATATAAAATGGGATAATGATATAGCCAAAATATTTACCTTTTGTACAATATCCCCAACCTTTTAAAGCCATTTCCTCAGGATCAAATCCTCTCCGTTTTACATATTGTCTAGCACTTATACTTAATCTACTACTACCTAACATTAGGTTTTTATAACCCTCAGGTAATACAGTTTCAATCCTCTCGATCCTCTCAATTACAGGTTCAAGATATGTTCTACCTTTATAAGTCCCAAGGAATTTTTTAACTTCCTGATAATTTTCTAAGCCCTCAAGATCCATAACCAACCTAATAGGAGAAGGGTGGTATCCACAAACAAAACAATTAGTTCTATTCTGACTTATATTAAATCCAAATTTATCTTCTCGTCCACAACTAGGACATTTACCTTTTTGCCACCCTCTACGATAATCCCTTAATCCTAAACTTTGGGTAGTATAAGAGTATAATTTAGATCGTATATCTTTATTCAGCATCTTCTAAATCATTTTGTTTCTTACGTTTCTTGCTACCTCTATAAGAATTATCCTCTGGCTCTGTAGATTCAGGTTGGTAATTTTCTTCATATTCTTTTAATATCTTACCTTTAGCTGGAGCCATTCTTTGTTTTAACATATCCACTTTAAATACCACATTTCCCATGGGTGGACCATCTCTCTGATCTATAATTTCCATTCTCAGAAATTCATTTTTCTCTTCTTCTTTAGTCCTATTTAATCCATATAATGCTTGTACATGTCTAGTTATATCTGTGGCTCCAGCTACATCGGTTGACTCATATACTTTTTCTTCTCTGTTTTTAGCGGCATCCTTTGTAACGTGTTGAGCTGTCCATACTAAATCCAATTTTTTCTCTAAAGCCAAATTACTTATATCAATGTAGGCTTCTGATATACGTTCATGTAAAGATTCTTTACCGGATACACAACCCATCTTACCAATATAATCTACTATTAGAATCTCAGTTTGAAAACCGAATTCTCTGTATAAATAATCTATATAAGTAGAGATATCTGATGCTGTGGTTATAAGAGAAGGAAATCTTTTTAATACTAATTCTCCTCCTATTCTCTTTGTTTTCTTTAATGATTCTCTTACCTTCTTATCTGCACTACCCCTCTCATCTAATAGATCAGCTTTAGATACTCCCGCAATGGATTGTTCAATCCTCATTAAGAACTCATCTTCTCCATTATCCAGGTCTATTATTAATACATTTTTCTTTTGATATTGTAGATATCTCCTAGCTATATTAATTAATACTCCCGTTTTAAATTTCTTAGCTTTATCTAATACCACTAATATACTACCACGAGCATAACCCCCTGCATTTGTTTTCCTATCCAATTCTGTCCATGGCATAGGTATAATAGAACCTCCCTCTTTTCTCCTAGCTTGTCGGTGTTTTATATCCTTTAAAAGAAAATTCCCCTTCTCTTCAATATTCTGAAGTCGAGGGGAGATTGCTTTTTGTATCTTACGTGAAAAAGAATCGTAGTGTTCATAATCTAATAAGTTTACATTTTCTATCTCATGTTTCAAATCAACATACTGTGTAAACTTTTCTGCCTTCTTTATTATTTCATCACCATCCTTTACCACCCCTTTCCAAAGACCATGGGCTAAAGATAAAATCTCTTTCCTATCTTCATCAGTAAGATTATTTATAAAATCCTTATGATCAAAGGTTTTGTTTAACTCTTCTATAAACATTACCTTACCAGGGATAACTTTTCTTTTTCTATAGTAATGTTTTAAAGTGAACGCCAGAACAGAATGCTCTGTTAAAGTAAAATAGGTATCATCATATAATAATATAGCTTTATACCCGTTTTTATCTTGTACTGTAAATCTAAGAAGATCGTATTGGAACTCAACAGTAAATTGGAATTTCATTAGCTTTACTCTCTTATTTTATATAATATAATAGTATATAGTAGACCTGTGTCTAGCTATTTCCTCTATGTTAATAAGTTATACCTTAGGGTTCTTTGCATATTAAATAATTATTAATATATTTGGATTATACAATACTAATTAAGATTAATTATGGAAATACACCGCTTACTACCCATGAAAGAAGGTTATGATGAACAACTCTTCAACCGTCTCTTTAAAGAAACCGAAGAACTTAGAAACTTTCTTACCTACCAAATAGACTCCAGAAGGTATGGAGTCACTCCAGACATAATTAAATCATGGTTCAATGATAAATTCATATTTGTTTTTAATAAATATTATGGAACCATGACTAATGATCAACTTAAAGGTAGGATTATTAATTCACTAAAGGTATTTAAATATCGCATGCTTAGAAAAGCTTACTCTAAATATAACCTTAATAATAACCAGGTTAGTTTAGAAGGTGAACAAAATTTGATTAATATTATACCTTTAGAAGAAGAGATATCAGATCATGAGCTCTTTTTAGAATTAGCTCTTAAATTCTTAAAGAAAAATCTTTGCGATGATGCTTTTTTAGTTTTACAATTAGAACTTAACCCACCACCTTATATCCTAGAAAGAATTTTATCCCCACAAACAAAAATACCCGCCAAACTAATTGCCGAGTATTTAGACCTTGAACCATCTTTAGATAGTTCTGGTTATATAAATGATTTAAGATCAGAAATAGACTATTGGGTTAAACAAGCTAAGGATCAATTAAATTAACTATAAGTTTGCCAACCTACCAAAGATATATTAAGATAATCCATATTGGTTTTATTAGATAAAAGAGCATATAATTGTTGAGAAGAATTACAAGGTACATGTATCTGATTTCTAACCGACCTAGTAACTGAACTCCCAGAATAATTTTGCATAGAAATTTGTCCTGAATATCCCCCCGGACCAGAACTTATCTTAAAAGAACATCTACATTCTGTATAATTAGGCATAGAGAAATTATACATATGTAATAATAAAATCAAAACATCAGCATCACTTGGGGCAATACCAGAAAAATCTAATAAAGTGGCGTCAGCAGAAGAAGGGGTTAATTGTATATCTGTAGAAAAAGTCCCAGTTCTCATTACTATTTTTGCTCCAACCGGTACAGCCCAATTCCCAAGCCCATTTAAAAATTCTTGGGAATCATTGGATAGTTTAGGTAATAAACCGTGACGACTACCCGTTGCATCAAGATCGGTATTATCGAAAGGAGTTCCCAATTCATCCAACCTTCTTTGTTGTAAAGCTGTTATCTGAGCATCATTACTACCAATGGCTGAATCTAGGGTGGATAAAGCAAAAGTTATACTAACATTATCTGCTAAATGTTCATTAGAAGAAAAATTCCTATCACCAATAACTCCATAACTACCAATAGTACCTGGGTCAGTAGTTCTTGCAGAAAGAGTATCTCTAAATAACAATTCATATAGATTATCATCCCCAATACCAGGATGGTATGGGTGATAAGTTAAACCATTAAAATCAGTAGTATTAGCATCTTCTATAACAACCCCTATAATAACTCTCCTTGTTGAATCTGATAAAGTTGGTAAATAGGCACCGGGTGTTCCAAGTTCAACTCCATAGGTAGCTGGGTTAACCCCTTGTATTTCCACATAATAATGTTGCATATATATGATGTGAAAAGTAACAGAAGGATCATTACTTACCGTAATAGTAACATCAACATCACCATCCTCAGCTATAATGGTCCCTTGAGTACTTACCGCTACTCCTCTTACAGCTTCCAATACTGGTATATTTTGTTTATCATATTTACTTATACCATTACTATGACTAATCCTACAATAAACATCATTACCAGCTTGGGTTTGGTATTCTGACATACTATCAAAACCTTTATACCTACCTGGGTTTATAATTCCCAATAGTGCATCCCTTAGTTCAAATGAGAGAATATCTTGTTGGTAAGTAGTGTACTGTTTCTGTGCCATGGTTATCTAGTTTAAATTTTATATTATTAGTTATGATATTATACTTATTATGTTAGTTATTTACTAGAAAGTATATATTTAGAGTCTAGAAGTATACCGAATTAGTGTTCATAAGCTTCAGCTATTGCTTCTGTAATAAAAAATTCGAATTTACTATCAACATAAGAGATTAATTGTCTATAAGCCTCTCCTTTATCGGTAGAACCTACCTCTAATATAATATGTAAAACGTTTTCTTCTACTTCTCTACACCAAGTCTGTTTAGTAAACTCTGATAATAATTTTCCTTTCCATTTAAAAAGGCCTAAATCTACCATTACAGTTTGAAAGTGATTTCTTATAAATTGGGATACTTTAGCTTTTATAACAGGCTTATTAT
>CAZQTT010000001.1:86205-89782 GCA_964596255.1 uncultured archaeon | reverse complement strand
ACCATTGCATCCAGAAATATCAGCTAAAATGATAGGTTATTTTCTGGCAAACCCTAAATTCAATTCTTATATTATCTCTCATTGTTGTCAATTAATTTATTTTAGATGGTTTCACGCAAACATTATTCATTTTTCCTGTTAGGTGAAAAGTGAACCAACCTTAAGACCTACATAACTTCACCTGATTGGTAATTTAAGCCATAGAAGAACCATATGTCATTACTGCTACTATTATGACATAACTGAAGGGATTATGCTAGCAGAAACAAAAACTATAGCTATTATGACAATCGCAACACTGATTATGACGAGAATTTTTATCCAATCCATAATACCCATTCCTACCGAACTTTATTTATTTTTTCGTGTGTAGCGAAAGTGAATGGTCTGAGTGACTCACTTAACACCGTATGACACCAAATTTAACCCATAGATGAATTATGTCCGAGTAAGACAAAATATTTTTTAGAGAAGAAAACTAAACGAGAAAAATTAAGGAAGTGGGGGTATATCTGGATGAAATTTTTTGATGAGAAAGAGAATAAACGTAAAGAGAATATAAATGAACTAGTACAAAATTTTAAAGAGTATCTGGATTATTTTAATCGAAAAAGACCTTTTAAACCTAAGCAACTAAGCGCTTACAAAGATGTTCTTTCATTGAGGAGAGAAAACTCTCTCAATGAGCTTTTCGACAGCAACGTATTCTATGGGAGGCTTTACAACGCTCTAGAAGCATGGGATATGAATAAACGGGGGGCAAGAATGAAACCACTTAACAAATTTAGATCGAGCATTTCTTCTAATAAGGAGCGTTTTTTAGAACTTGCCAATTACAAGTTAGTTGAGTTGGACGAATCAGAATTTGTGGAGGTTTGTGGGGAAGCTGATGATCTTTATTCTAATTTGAATTTAATGGATTCCGAAGCAAATCTGGTAGCCAATTCCAAATTAATGCATTTTGTGTTGCCTGACTTAATCATGCCAGTTGATCGGAGACACGTGCTAAAATTTTTCTATGGTCGGAAAGAGGGTGAATTCGACAGAAAATTCTCAGAAATTCTTAATTTCTCTTACGTCATTGCTAAAAAAATTGATGTGGGAGAATATTTGGATGATAAATGGAATCAATCGATCCCTAAAATGATTGATAATTCGATAGTCGGTTATATCAAGAAAAACAAACCAAAAACTCAAGTGAAACCAGAAATCGATGAGAAAACCTTAGATGAAATATTTAAGGATATATAGGTGGAAATGAGCACAGCTATAGGAGTATCCAACCACAATTGTCACAACTATAATTCGTTTATAAAAACTTCAATAAGCTAAAGAAGCCAAATGCTTTGGTTTCACAAGTAATAGTCCATAAATCCATTCACTCGATGTTTTATCTGTTGCTTCTCATCTTTATTGAAACTCAAATTAAGGTAGAACTCCATTGCCGTTGCCTGCGTATGCCCCTGAGACATAGACACCAGTGGCAATTTTTCCGGGAATGTGATAGCTAGCCACGATTCCCATGTCTTTCTGAAACTTTTACTGCATAAGGATGCTTCACCCAGTGATAGTTCCGCCCATTTTGCCCACCTTTCGAGGTTGTAGTTCCATGAGATGATTGTTGGGAACTTAGGCCTGTCTTTATCTCTGAAATACCTCCTCAAGACATCAGTACCTTTATCAGAAAGGTGGACGTTCCTACCTCGATGCCTACGCTTTACTTTCCTGTCTGCTGATGGTGGTATCTCAAGAGTCTTAGCTTTAAAATCAAACCACTCAGGTTTTAGCCTTCCCAACTCAGCGTATCTGGCTCCAGTATAAAGTGCAACTTCTAATAGGTCAGCAAATTTGGGTTTAACGACATCCAGCAAGCTATCAAACTCATCTGGTGTCAGAACTGCTATACATTGACCCGGCTCTATGACCTCTCCTTTTTCGTTCCTTCCTTGTGTCCACATTTTTTTAACCATAAAATATTATAATTTTCAGAATTCTTAAATATTATGTTCTCTTTAAAGAAACCAAACTTATTGATAACCCCGATTTTAATCTCAATTACTCTCGTTGGCTTGTAGTTTCTACAGAATCTATAATGCTTACTATTTCTCCAGACACTCATTACCGTAATAGCATCAACGTATCATAACCAGCATAAATTGGTTGTCATTAATAGGAGGGAAGTAAGTAATATTACCAATTTCACAACTCTTATAAATACCCCCACCCCTTATTTGACTGAAAACTTAAAAAATTTGTAATCAGAAAATTTGTATTTCACTCAAAATGAGGTGGGTGTGAGTTATGGAATATCCCGTAGATGACCCAAGATATTGGGGTGGAGTTGAAGAGGACGAGGAAGAAAAATCAAAGGAGGAAGGTAAACCTAAAAATCTTTATAAGGACAAGAAAAAGATTAGAGGAGACCATGTCCCAACTGATACTAGAGAAATTTGTGACAGAGAGGATGAAAAGGCTAAAATCAAAGAAAGTATTGATGATGTTAGAGAAGGTTCACCAATTGACCTTTACATTTACGGAGTTCCAGGGACAGGAAAGACTTATACTGTACACGCTGTTCTAAAAGAAGAGAAGAATCAGTATGAAGACGAATTTCAGTATGCTTGGGTGAATTGTGCTACCATATCCCCTATAACACCTAATCAAATTTACTTAACAATTGCTAAAGATTTGGGTGAAAAACCAAAGAGAGGTATTAGTGCTGGTGAAGTTTACGAGAACCATATTCTTCCTAAAGCTGAAGAAAAACCCTTAATCGTTGTTTTTGATGAAGCAGACTTCTTAACCAAAAGTAAAGGCACGAGAAATTTAGCTGATGAAATCCTCTATAAACTCTATGGCGATGATATTAGCATGTTTTTATTATCAAATGACTTTAAATGGACAGGTAGATGTGAATCTAGAGTTAGTTCAAGGTCACACGGTAATAATCTTGAATTTTCAACCTACACAGCAGAACAGCTGACCAATATACTAAAATACCTAAATGAAAAGTGCATAGTAGATGGTGCAGTTGATGAAGAGATATTAAAGAAGATTGCTGATGAAGTTTCAACTTACTATTCCAGTGACACAAGAAAAATAAAACATATCTTGGATGATACAGTTAATTTGGCTATGAAAGATGGTAAAGAGAAGGTTGAACCAGAGCACGTTGATAAAGCTTTCGAACTATTAAAAGTGAGAGAATTAGAAGATATAATACAAAAACTCGACACTCTAGAGCGGATTGTATTAGCAAGTTATTATTATGTTCATAAAATTGGTATGGACACCACGACAAGAAATATATACGGTTATTTCAACTCGCTCTGTACTGAAAACGGCATCGAACAACTAACTCAAGAAAGAATGAGACATTTTTTGAAGAGATTAGAACAAATCAATATTCTCTATAAACAGGTAGACAGACTTCCCAAAAAAGGCAGAACCAGTTATTATTTCTCCGATTACAGCCAAGAAGAGATAGAAAAAGCTCTAGAAAGTTCAGGTATCTATTACATCAACTATGCTGTTGATAAATTTCGTTGATGTTAATATGTAACCCACCCCTTATTTT
>CAZQTT010000001.1:0-86105 GCA_964596255.1 uncultured archaeon | reverse complement strand
GAGTGAAAACAATCATAATCTTAACCTCACCCACCCCTTATTTTGAGTGAAAACAATCATAATCTTAACCTCACCCACCCCTTATTTTGAGTGAAAACAGAATATAATATAATGGGGTTGGTCGAAATCTCGATAATAATATAAGAAAAAAAGCTATTATAAAAAAATTAGACTTTTTCTACGAGGATGTAGTGTTCTCTGACTTTTAATACCTACCTAAACATTATCTTCGATCTCTTTTAATTCCTTTAAGACTTTAGCTACTTTTTCTCCTTTCTCTGTTAATCTATATTGGACCGTTCTATCTTCCAAAACTCTCCTATTAACTAAATTTGCTTCTGAAAGATTTCTCAGAACTCTTGTAGCAGTAGAACGGTGATTCATTAGTTTAGCTATCTCTCCGAAATGTGATTCCCCCTTATTGTAAAGAAATAGAATAACTGTTTCAGATCCAGCTTTGGCTAATACGTTCAATAGGGCCATTAACTGAAATGAAAATAGTATATTTTTATATTTATTAGAAACAAAAATGTAACGTGTAAACAGAAATGTTTATTAGAAATAGATTTGGTTCTACTCACATGTCATTTGATATGCGGGAGGTTTTTAAAGACGATAAAGATAATGAAATGGGTAAATTTCTGTCTAAAGTTTTTGGAATCTTTAATGAAGACATTGTCAGGGCCTGGTGTGATAATAAGGAATCCGAGTATGGTGATTTAGGTAGGCCAACTATATATGAGAAAGGTAGCGATAAAAAAGGGAAAACATTAGATTTTACTTTTAAAGATGAAAGAACTGGTAAAGTCTATGTTGGAGAATTAAAGTGTTTGATAGAATTCAAAGATTACCATTATCTCGAATTGAAAAATCAAGATATAACTATTCATACCGGTAGAAAGAGAGATGAAAATTGGAGAGAAAAGACAAATAATGCATTTGTTTGGTTCCTTGATATTGCAGAAAATTCTGAAAAATATAATGTAATATATACTAATAGAAAAAAGGATAATGGAAAACTTGGTGAAAGAATACCAACTACTGTAAATGGCTCAATTTTGGTGTGGGGTCGTGTTACCGATGAAGGGAGAGAGAAGGTTAAGAAAGAGTTTGGAATCCATGATGTTCTTTCACTCGAAGACATGATTAACGACCTTATAAAATGGAAAGACCCTGAATATAAGGAATTTATCAACAAAAGGTACTGCTGGCTCCTTAATTTAATGGAGAGTCTCTACGGAGAACAATTAGAATGCTCAGAGTAATTCGGTGTCGAACTCGTCATAAGGCATGATAACAATCCGATCTTTTTCGACCTCAACCAACAATTCACCGCCAAAATCTAATTCGTTGAACCTGAACCAACCAATAGGGAGATAGATGTAGGGCTGATTTCCCGCCTTCTGAATCCTTCTTATCTCTTTCTTCTCAATTAATTTTGTTGCCATAATAATATTATCTGGCTCTAATTATTTAAAATATTTGTTAGAAATTGAATAAGCATTTGGTAACCATTTGAGAACCATTTATTTCCAGCAGTTCTATTGCTGTATAGAAATAATAAATCAGGGTCCTTAAACTCCATAAGACACCAAATCTCATTAAATCCTTAAAGAATAGTTATCTTTCTCTTATTAAGGAATTTGTATTATTGAAACTAATATCATATTATTCTACTTGACCACACTACATACACTTACACAGTGCGGACCGAGCCATCAGTTCTCTAATATCACTTCAATCAATTAAAAGAACAATAACAACCAATGTCCTATACCGTTTTTTGCTTTTCTCATCCGATGTATGCGGTAAGATATTATTATATGGAGTCTGCTACCAACTCTCGTAAGATACAATTAGGTGAGGTATTGGATTAAAATTATAATAAGAATACGTTGAGTAATTCGGTGATGCTCAGTAATGAATCCTTCGTAATAATTATTGAAGACATTCTCAACAATCTCAAGTTCTGTCCTGTCTTAAAAAAGAAATTTACTAAATCTCCTTCCTTTTTCTAATTGTTTGTTGGTTATTGGAAAATATATCCAATAATTAGATAAATAATATAAAAATAATTAATAAGAGTAGAAAAGAATTGTTGGGTTTGAGTATGGACTTCCCAACAAATAATTAGTTTAAGGTTCTATAGAGCTTGGTTTACGGAATAGAAGTCTCATACTTCTTCATAAATATTGGATAATTGTTGGGAATCCCCAATAATTAGATTTGCATAAAATAAAAAAATTAGAGACACTTGTAGTATGTGGTCTTAGGACCTGGTTTTGTTTGACCAAAGTAAGAATCATCACATTCTACTATGAATTCTTTCTCTTTCAACGTCTCAATAATGTTATCAAAATTCTTTGCTGTACCACCAACAACTCTCATAACGTCTCCACGCTTAGACCAACCAAAAGAATCAGCATTCCTCTCTATAGCAGACAATACATTACTTTCTGCTGGTTGGATGTTCTCTATTGGCTCTACTTTCTCTTGAGATACTTTAATCCAATCTCTCACCATTTGTTTGTATTCTTCATAGTATTCGTTCACCACTTTAATAGCGTACTCTATATGTTCCTTTTCGATAATTATGGTATCTAAGTCTTTTTTATAGTTATCTCCAACACTCCTAAGCATTGCCACCTTTAAAACTCTCTCAGGATTACCCCCTCTATATGATGAATAATAATCTGTTAGTGGTTCACTGCTGTGATATAGTTTCTCTGCTTCCTTCATTTCTTCTTCATGGTACTCCCACCATAATTCCATAGCTTCATGTGCTATTCCAGCCTCTGTAAACTTCTCACATTCTCGTAATTTTTTGATAATATCGTATACTCTATTAGTCCACGCCTGTCGACTTCTAAAAGCTTCTTCTGGATTATCAAACTTTGGTGTCTTTCCGTTCCATAAACAATAGAAGGGTCTATTTCCAATCCCCTGGTCAAAATAGTCAATCGGCATTTTCCGGTAAAAAGTCTTTGTGCTGGCTCCAAAAAAGGATACATGACAATTTTCTACTTCTTCTAATTTATAACTTCTCGTGACTTTACCCTCTATATGACCGTCATACATCAATGAGAAAGTCTCCATAAAATCAGAAGAATATGTCTTCTTCAATTGCTCGAACATCAGAGAGCATTCATCCTTAAGCATAGAACCAAAAGCTGTTCCATCTGGATGGTCCCAGTTCATATACATTGTAATTCCCTCAAGTGAACCGCTTGGTGGTATTCTCTTCTTTATTTTCCTATCATATTCGTCCATTTTGAGTAATTCTCTTATGAAGTTTATTACGACAGATTTCATTATATGGAGTCTGCTACCAACTCTCGTAAGATACAATTAGGTGAGGTATTGGATTAAAATTATAATAAGAATACGTTGAGTAATTCGGTGATGCTCAGTAATGAATCCTTCGTAATAATTATTGAAGACATTCTCAACAATCTCAAGTTCTGTCCTGTCTTAAAAAAGAAATTTACTAAATCTCCTTCCTTTTTCTAATTGTTTGTTGGTTATTGGAAAATATATCCAATAATTAGATAAATAATATAAAAATAATTAATAAGAGTAGAAAAGAATTGTTGGGTTTGAGTATGGACTTCCCAACAAATAATTAGTTTAAGGTTCTATAGAGCTTGGTTTACGGAATAGAAGTCTCATACTTCTTCATAAATATTGGATAATTGTTGGGAATCCCCAATAATTAGATTTGCATAAAATAAAAAAATTAGAGACACTTGTAGTATGTGGTCTTAGGACCTGGTTTTGTTTGACCAAAGTAAGAATCATCACATTCTACTATGAATTCTTTCTCTTTCAACGTCTCAATAATGTTATCAAAATTCTTTGCTGTACCACCAACAACTCTCATAACGTCTCCACGCTTAGACCAACCAAAAGAATCAGCATTCCTCTCTATAGCAGACAATACATTACTTTCTGCTGGTTGGATGTTCTCTATTGGCTCTACTTTCTCTTGAGATACTTTAATCCAATCTCTCACCATTTGTTTGTATTCTTCATAGTATTCGTTCACCACTTTAATAGCGTACTCTATATGTTCCTTTTCGATAATTATGGTATCTAAGTCTTTTTTATAGTTATCTCCAACACTCCTAAGCATTGCCACCTTTAAAACTCTCTCAGGATTACCCCCTCTATATGATGAATAATAATCTGTTAGTGGTTCACTGCTGTGATATAGTTTCTCTGCTTCCTTCATTTCTTCTTCATGGTACTCCCACCATAATTCCATAGCTTCATGTGCTATTCCAGCCTCTGTAAACTTCTCACATTCTCGTAATTTTTTGATAATATCGTATACTCTATTAGTCCACGCCTGTCGACTTCTAAAAGCTTCTTCTGGATTATCAAACTTTGGTGTCTTTCCGTTCCATAAACAATAGAAGGGTCTATTTCCAATCCCCTGGTCAAAATAGTCAATCGGCATTTTCCGGTAAAAAGTCTTTGTGCTGGCTCCAAAAAAGGATACATGACAATTTTCTACTTCTTCTAATTTATAACTTCTCGTGACTTTACCCTCTATATGACCGTCATACATCAATGAGAAAGTCTCCATAAAATCAGAAGAATATGTCTTCTTCAATTGCTCGAACATCAGAGAGCATTCATCCTTAAGCATAGAACCAAAAGCTGTTCCATCTGGATGGTCCCAGTTCATATACATTGTAATTCCCTCAAGTGAACCGCTTGGTGGTATTCTCTTCTTTATTTTCCTATCATATTCGTCCATTTTGAGTAATTCTCTTATGAAGTTTATTACGACAGATTTCATTCCAATTCTACTCGGTCCTATGTAAATTACGTAGATATTGGTTTTTAAAGGTCCATAAGTAGTAACGACCACTAAATTTGGAGTATAAACAGCAACTAAATGGAGTGCTGCGAGTCTGGCATATTTGCGGTTCCTGGATATTTTTTTGTCTATTAACTCGTTCTCTATCTCGTCAACTAGGTTTTCATCATCGTTTACTCCATCAATAAACTTATCAACGTCATCTACTTCTTCACTCATCTCTTCCTCCGTGCTTTAATCAGTTCGTATAATGCTCTTTTAATCGTGTTCTCATCCACATTGTCTTTATTGAAGTAATAAAAGCACTTAGGCGCAGTATAGTAATTTTCTTGGGTCTGTGAAACCCAGCAGTATATCTCTCCTCCCTTCTCAAGTTCTCTATTTCGAACTGCAAATTTACACTCCTTACAGGTCCTCAAATTTCTGTTCCAGACAAGTCGTGTCGCGTATTCCCAAGCTCCTTTACTCGAACTGAATGACTCCTTTATTTTTGGATGCTCAGCAATAGTGTATATTTCTCCCATAATAGCTTCTCTATCGAATCCTCTCTCAACCAAGATATCAACATAGTACTCAACGTATTCTTTGGCTTCCACTGGAATTTCCACTTCACTCATTGTAATCACTCCTGTTTATCAATCTCAATAATCAAGTCATCAGAGTCCTCCGAAAATTCTGTGGTCATAATGTCTCCTTTCTTCAAATTGTTCTCTCTGCACCACTTGATTGGCAAAAAAATGTATCCCTGATTTCCCCTCATCTGTAATTTCTTGATTTCTAGGTTCTTATTTATCTCAGGTTTGACAATGATTTTACGTTCCTTCATATCGAATCCTACGAGACTTCCTTGACCCAAATCTAATCTTCTCCTCCAACCTTGTGGAACATGAATGAAGTAATAATCATAGTTCCCTACTGGCATTGATTGGAGTTTCTTTTCGAATTTACCACTTCTCGTCTTCATTTTTCACCATCCTTTATATCTGTTAATATAAAATTGTTAGTTTGATTATTAGAAGGTTTTTGTCGAGTGGAGACCAATTTTTCACCAGAACAAAATATTCACTGTCCTTCAACGAGTGATTAAAAAGAAACATATCAGTCTTCTTTCAGATAAAGAAAAAAGTTTTATTTAAAGAATATCTGGACTCCAACCATCATTGCCGGGGAAAAAAGGGTGGAGGTGAAAAAACCCGGCTCCGGCAATAGGAGGTTTTTTCATCGTGATTTCTTGAACTTACCACCACAATTGGGGCATTCCATCGGCTCTGCCCTATCCTGCCACGTATAGCGACAATATGGGCACATATAATTTCTAGCACCGACAATATTCCTCTGCATACTGCCTTGCCTCCTGGTCTGTTCTACTAATCAAACCATAATACAAATAATGTTCCTCACAGCGTTCTGACTTCTTTACTGCGTGTATTTCCAGTTCTCTGCACTTCTTTCCACAAACAGGGCACGTACCATGGTTGTGGTTCTTATTAATGTGTTTTACAAAACCCCTAAAATCTTCTACAATCTCATAACAGTAAGGACACTCGTATTTATCGCCTTCCTCCGGCAATTTATCGGGGTTGAGAGCATACTTACCTTTACGACTTTTAATACCCTCTCCGTGGTGACGTATTATCTTTGATACGGAATTAGTTTCTCTTCCAAGCCTCTCAGCAATCTCACGAGCTTTCAATGGTTCTTCCTTCTTTAGGATCTCCTTTATCTTGTAAATTTGCAAGTTACGCTCACTGGCGAAATACATCCCCTTATATTGATGAACTCCACTACCATGTCTAACCACTTGTGCTACGCATTGCGTTGGTACTCCTATCTTCTCCGCTATCTGTGGACTTCCGAGTGGTTCCTCTTCTCTAAGAACCTCAATAATTTGCTCAAGCACTTCAGAAGTCATGCTACTTCCATGCTGAACTCTCGCTGTACACCGTTGTCTTGAAATCCTATGTTCAGAAACTCAGCCATTTTCTCAAAGACATCACTAAACTCGGGCTCTTCGTCATTATAATGCACTTTAACTTCTATCGTGTAAATGAGCTTCTCACCTTCTCTTATATCTATATTAAATTCCTTCATTTTTTACATCTCCAATACTTATCTCAAATAACGATGACAACTCGGGCATTGTTTCGGCGAATTCACTCGCTTTTTCCACTTATGATTACAGAATTTACAGTTGGTATCTGGTTTAGGCTTCTTTGACTTCTTCAGTGGATTCTTACAAGCAGGACACTGCTTTGGATTCGGAACCCTGTTCTGCCATTCGTAACCACACTTTTTGCACTTCATTATAGCAACCTCTTTATTATTATAAATATTATGTTAATAGAAGTATAAATATTTGGTTGTCGCCTATAAGTTATTGAAGGACAGCTTATATTTGACTTCCTAATCGAAGGAAACAAAATAAAATTTTGAGTTATTGAAGGATATCGTTCTTTTAATCACTCATCATTTTCGAGTCCTCGAACCCCCCCATGCTGACTCATCACCATAAAAAGGCACCAATGTAATGCTGGTTCCTATCGAAGATTTACGATAAAGATGACCAACAATATATCGTTGAACCGAAACTTATCATACCGGTTTAAAATTTGGTATACGCCGATTCGAGAAAAAAATTTAGAACTCTCGTTCAAATTCACACATATGTCCTTTCCTGCAACGTTCGTTTGGTTTCTCGGAGCTCAAGATTACTTTACCACACTTCCGGCATATCCAACGTCTTTTATTCATGGTTCCTCACATAAATCAATATCTGTGCTCCCGCACTCTGGACAACCCTCATCTGAGTGAAAAGCTTCTATGGCTTCTTCAATCGTATTAAATCTATAACCGCATTCTTGGCAGCAATACATTATTTTACCCCCATAGAACACAGAATACAGTAAATGTCGTCTTCAGGCTCAAGTTTATTGCCACACTTTAAACAGCGTCTATGTTCTTCACAGCACCAATCGTAATCAGTCTCTTTACCACACCACAAGCACTTTCCCATCTCAACCACCAAAAAAAGAAATAAAGGACTTATAGTTCCTTAATAAACTTCTGGATGTCTTCATCAAGTTTATATTGAACATGCCAGTTACCATCTTCGTCCTTGACGTTCTCTCTGGTTACTATGTCTTTATAACCCATGTTCCTTGCTTTGTTACTGACACCAGCCAACATACCGGTTAACTTCATCTGTTCCCAATCCATTTTTTCGAGTAAGTCTTCCTTGTAAGCACTACCACCATTCTCTGCCAATTGAAGCACTAATCGCTGGACATCCTCGCTTGTTTTGTTCCAGAACATTTTAAACGATGCCTTCTTCCAGGGTTTCGCGTTGGCTTTCCTCAACTCGTCAATCTTGCCATTAATTAACTGCTGGAGCTCTTTGAGGGTTCCAACATCCTCTACACCATCCACAACCTCAAACACATCTACTTCCTGCTTGTTCTTTTCTTCCGCCATTTTTATCACCTCTTTCGGGCTTAGGTGCTTTACCTTTGCCCATAATAATAATAAATTTGCTAATATATAGTTTTCTCGATTTACTATAAAATAATAGTTTACATAACTACTAAATGAAACAGGATAGTGAATTTAATTATATTAATAGGAGCAAGAAAAAAATTTAGTTCAGACGTATAAGCGGGGGACACATCTCAAATACTCTGTCCTGATGTCCTCCTCACTGTAATGCGTATAGTATTCAGTCATGTTTCCTGGAGAATCGCCCCTCAATACTCTAATCACTTCAAGGTCACATCCAGCTTGCCTCATGTGCGTTGTGAATATGTGTCTCCAGTCATGAGCCGTTAAACCTTCGTAACCTGCTTTTTTTAACGTTTCTATAATTGTCTTGCTCAAATTGTGTCTGGTTATCCTTCCCTTACTGCATGTGAACAATGCTTCATGGTCGTCCCATCTCGTTGAGAGATAAAACTTAAGCCATTTAAGAGCCTCGTCGTCCACAAAAACATACCCTCTCTTACCGCCTTTCCTTCGCTTTATTATTATTTTCCCTGTGTCAAAATCCACATCAGATTTATCCAGGTTCTTTAACTCCATACATCTCATACCAGATTTATAAAGAACCAAGAGCATTGCCTTTTTTCTCGGACTCTCTATTGACTGGATTAGTTTCCTTACTTCCTCGACTGATAGAACCTCTTTCTCTTCTTCATGTCCATTGCTACCGTTAATTTCCTCTCTGATTTTCTTAGCTGGGTTCTTAATATTCAACTCTTCCTCTTCTATCACCCACTCATAAAATCTAAAAATCCGTATGCAATAGCTTTTCTTAGTTCTCGGCTTTAACTCACCATCTTTCTTCAAGAACCTTCGAATATCTCGCTCTTTGACCTCATCCAAAGGTTTTCCATCGAGGAACTTAATGAAACTTGATAATGTTTGCCCGTAAGTGTTAATAGTAGTTTCTGCCTTCCCTACTTCCTCCAATCTATCTATATAATCCTTTACCATTACTTGTGCTTCCATCCTCGACCCTCCGTATAGATTAACGGGAATGGCTTTCCCTCTTTCTCGCACTTCTCACTAAACTCTCTAATCTCATCTTGAAATCGCTGTTGAGCTTCATACCACTCTTCATCACTTGACCATTCCTTGATTAATCCAGCATCAATCAAAATGTCTCGTGGCTTCTTGTATCCATCCTCTGGAATGACTGCCAATATCTTATCTAACCAATCCCCGGTTTTGCTGGTGTAAGCATCCCTGAGAATAGAAAGCTCCTGTTTTAGCTTCTCAACTTCTTCGCTTAGTTCTCTTTTCTCTTTCTCAAGCCTTTGATTTTCCTGCTTTAATCTATCTAACTCTCCTGTATCTGTCAATGTATCTTTGGCTGGTCTTATGTCCATTATTCTGGCATTTACCGCATCTCTCACAAACTCCGATAAAGGTACGCCCTCTTTTTCAGCCTCCGTCTTCCATATTCCTTTCTCTCCGTTTTCTGTTAAAACACCAACCATCTTATACTTATACTTGCCTTCACTGGTCTTCTGTGCTTTTAAACTCTTTTCCTTTCCTCCTTTTTTCCTCATAATATAATATTAATTAGCATAGTATTTAAAATTTTTTAAAAAATATGGTAATATGTGAGAATATTTGAATTTAGTGGATCTGGTGGATCTGGACAGCAAAAAGCTTTTGCAGACGTAGTTTTGGATGACGAATACGCTATTCATGGCCTGAAGGTTATGGAAGGGAATGATGGTCTTTGGGTGGCTATGCCCAGCAGATATGACCGCAAGAACGACACCTACAGGGACATCTTCCACCCCATATCAAAAGAAGCAAGAGAGAAACTGTTCAACGCCGTCTTGGAAAAATACAATAATAGAGACCAGACCTGAAAAACTGATTTTAAAAAATCTCTATTCTATTTTCTATTTTCTTTTTATATATTTCGGTCTGAAATCTGAAACCAAATTAAAAAAGAAAAAAAAGAAGTAACTGATGTTAAGGGTACTGGTAATAGTGGATTACTCCACTTCAACTTTAGTCTGTTCTTTCTCTTCTTCTTGTGGCTCTTTTCTCTTCAACGTAACTTCCAGGACTCCGTTATTGTATCTGGCTTTAGATGAGTCGGGATAAACCTCACATCCCAAGTCCACATTTTCTGAATATTCTCTGCTCTCTCCTTCCGCTGTGATATTAACTGAAGTTGTTGAAGCGTTGACGTCAATATCTTCCTTGTTGACACCTGGCATATCAGCAATCACGTGTACTTCTTCGTCATCCTTCATTACGTCTATCAAAGTCTCCTGTTCTTGCTCCTCAGGCACTCTATGTCCTTCGAAACCACCTGTTCCGCATATGCCGCCTGTATTTCCAAACTCTCTTATTTCTGGTTCACCTTCCGGACCCATTCTTATGGAGAATCCTTTGATATAAGGTTGCCCATCAGTCGGTCCTTCTCTTCCAAACAGCTCATCGAAATCCCCGAACATTCTCTTTACCATCTCGTCCAGGTCAATGCCTCCACCGAATAACTCATCGAACTTATCTTTGTCTTTTCTTTTCCAGGGGTTACATTTATCATCATTACAGTCCATGAAGTATCACCTCCACACTTTTATTCAGGATTAATATTCAATATGATCCTGACCAGTTCACCTGTTACTTTTTAGTTACTAACAAAAAGTTAGTGTATATTGTATTTAAAATTTATGGTAGATGATGGTAGATAGTACATGGTTGGTAATTGCGAGTAAAGTATACCATGGTGGCAGGTCTTTATTTGTAACCTGTGCAGGACTGTGGAGCGGTCAGCTCTCCACTTTTTCTGTGATTTTGCCCAGTTCTTCTAAGGTATGGGATAGCTCCTCGATACCCTCTTTTGTGTGGGCTGAGATTAGCCGGAAGTTATAACCGTATTTTTTTACCACTTCTAGGCGCTCTTCCACTTCTTGTTCATTTAGGAAATCGATTTTGTTCAACAGTATGAGGATTCTGTGGGGCGAGACCTCCAGCTCTCCCAGGATTTTGATAGCTTCTTTCAGCTTCCTTTCCAGGATGATGGGGTCGTCAGAGATGTCTATCATGCACAAGATTAGGTCGGCCATCCTTATGTCCTCTAAAGTGGGTTTAAAGGAATTTATAAACTCTTTGAGACCGTCCATATCCTGTACGAATCCAATTGTATCTGTAATGAGCACTCCTTTTGCCTGAGACACCTTTGATGCGAGGGTGGTGAAGGGAACGTTGCTCACGGGTTTGGATTCTTCTGTCAACAGGTTGAACAGGGTGGTTTTACCAGCGTTATAGAATCCTGTAATGGTGACCAGCTTCCCTATCTCTTTACGGTTCTTTATCTCATTCCTTTTTCTTCTCATAATGTCTTCCAGCTTCCTCTCGGTGTTCTTGATGGTATTCTGAAGCTGTTTCACTCTGCTGTGGTAGGCATACTCACCAGAAGACTGGAAACCTGGCCGCTCTCTCTGCAGCTTTATCCACGCTTTGTAGCGCTCATAAGGGAACAACTTCTTCATCTTTGCCAGCTCGATCTGTAGTTTCGCTTCGGTGGTGTGAGCATTCTGGGAAAAGAGCTCCAGAATGAGATCGGACCTATCTTTTACACTCATCCCCGTAGCAGCTTCGACATCGTATTTTTGTCGGGAAGAGATTATATTCCAGAAGATCAAATGAGAAATCCCCTCTTTTTCGGCCATCTCGGCGATCTCATCTACCTTCCCGCTACCAATGAAGTATCTGGGGTCCGGCTTGATCCGGGTCTGAACCATACTATTTTTCACGTCGTATCCCACAGCCTTGGCTACTTCCTCAAGCTCTTCCAGCCTTGCTTTAAAAAGTACGTGGTCATGAGGGTTCTCCTTCAGCATCACCAGTATTGAAGACTGATCTAATGACTCTGACATGGCGGCGACCTCTTCATGGAGATATTCCTCAGCATCTGGACCCAAAAGGTTGCGAACATCCTAATATTAATTTGGAATCTATCTACTTAATATTTTGGAGAAGTTGAGTATAGCAAATGAGGTTAAATTTCACGGGGTTGAACCAAACCGAACTAAAAGAAACATTAAATAGTTTTAACCCAGAGATAAAGGAGAAAATGTACGGCTGGCGTGGGAAGGTACTGAAAATTGATTTAACTCACCAGAAATCCTCTATTATTGAACCAGAACCTGAAATATACCACAAATTCATTGGCGGCAGGGGGCTGGCGGGATATTATCTTAGAGATAAGATTACCTTAGACTGGGATGACCCCCAGATGCCCGTCCTGTTCTTTACAGGACCCCTTAACAATACTTCATCGCCCACTTCCGGGAGGATGACCGTGATGTCCCGTTCCCCTCTCACGGGAACAGTAGGAGATTCTTCAGTGGGAGGCAGCCTTGCCAACTCTATAAAGAAAGCGGGTTGGGATGGTATTATCATCACAGGTAAAAGCCCCTCTCCCTGCGGTATCGAAATAAATGGCAATGAAATCCATTTCACAGACGCGAGCTCTCTAAAAAGCAAGACTGTGAGCCAGGTCAACCAGGCATTGAACGTTAAAGGCTCTACTGCCGTTACCGGACCCGCCGCAGAACAGGGAGTCCTATATTCGGGAATAGTGGTTGACGGCCACTTTTTCGCCGGCAGGAATGGTCTGGGCTTATCGATAGCCTCCAAGAACCTGAAGTATTTGACTGTTCAGGGTGAAGAGAAAACAGAGTTATATGACCCCCAGGAATTAAAGGCTGCAAGAGAAGAAATATTCCGGCTGGCAGCTGCTTCACCCGCGCTTATGGGCGAGCTCGGCCTCTCCAAATTCGGGACAGGTGCACTCTATGATCTCATGCACACCAGGAGGATGATGCCCACCGATAATTTCAGGAAAACCCATTTCCCTCCCGCATCTTCTATGAACGCTTATGCGTTCAACCAAAAATATCAGCCTAAAAAAACCGGCTGCAAAGGATGTCATATCCTGTGCAAGCGGCGGATGAAAGATGGGCAGAGAATACCGGAATTCGAGACGATGTCACACTTCAGCGCGTTGCTGGAAAATTCAGATATTGATACGGTCAAAGAGGCCAACAGGATATGCAATGAAGCCGGGATGGATACCATTTCCGCAGGAGCGACCCTGGCGTGTTACGCTGAGGTCAGGGAGAAAAAACTTTCTCCCAATGAGATCCTTACTCTTCTGCAGGAAACTATGTGGGGCAGAAGTGAAGGTAGAGAGCTCGCCAGTGGTGCCTACCGATATGCACAATCCAGGGGAAAATCTGAGAGTGCCATGACCGTAAAAAAACAGGAAATGTCAGCATACGACCCCAGAGGAGCCTACGGAATGGCATTAGCATATGCCACGTCCACCAGAGGTGCCTGTCATTTGCGAGCTTACCCCATAAGTCATGAGATTTTGAGAAAACCCGTAGCTACTGACAGGTTCACTTTCAGCGGAAAGGCCAGGATAGTCAAGATCAACGAGGATATGAACGCGGTCATCGATTCCCTTACTGCCTGCAAGTTCCTGTTTTTCGGTGCTACCCTGGAGGAGTTCTCCCGGGCATACACCGCTGTAACCGGCGTTCCATCATCTGCTCAGGACCTGTTAAGAGCTGGGGAGAGAATCTATTATAACGAGAGAATAATGAATTACATCAACGGCTTCACCGCCCAAGACGATGACCTGCCCACCAGATTTTTTTGTGAGCCGGGGAGCAGCGGCAACAACATCGATATCCCACCCATTGACAGGAAAGAATTTTGTGAAGCACGAGCAAGATATTACAAGATCAGGGGACTGGATGATAATGGTCTGCCTTTACAACAAAAAGCCCGGGAGCTGGAACTGGAATGGAAGAGCTAATAGATAAATACTCTCAAAAACTGGTCGAACAGGAGCTGGCGGATAAGAAAACAATTCTTTTCGGTGCCAAAGAAACAGAGATAACCTGGAACACCCAGGACCAAAAATGCAATGAGCTGGAAAAGATCTTTGACTCCCTGAACATCAATTCACTGCTTCTCGCACGGCCTGCAGAGCCCTACAGGAGCATAATAGAATATTTGATGAACAATTCGAATGGTGTTATCTATCCTACAGATTGTGAAACCCGAACATTCCTCCACGACCTCCCCATCGCTCCAAAATTTGAGCCCGACTCTATATCCCGGATATTGAAGAGAAGGAAGAGCGCCATCACCCCGGAAGGGGTCATGACTATGGGGACTGTTACTCCTGAGCAGGCGTTCGTGACCTTCAGCTCCGTGTGTTTCGCCTGCTTCGTCAAGTTCTTCTCAGATTACCTCAATTACTTCAAAAAGAACAAGGTTCCTGATTATATGGAACAGGCCTTCAAAGCAATAGTGCCCAATCTGAAGAGCTATCCCCAGTCCTTCCCACCACTTATGAGGACCCCCTTCTCGGAAGAAGATGTTTACCGTGCAATGGAAGAGGCAGGGAAGCTGACTGTAGATTATAATCTGGTGGACTCCTACTTCGGCAACGTTTCCTACAGGATGGGAAACACCCTTTACATAAGCCAGACAGCAAGCTCTCTGGATGAATTGAGCGGTCATATCGACCCCTGCCCACTGGATAATTCATCGTGTGCCGGAATCACTGCCTCCAGCGAGCTATCGGCTCACCGTCAGATAGTAATGGATACCGACAACAAGGCGGTTTTGCATGGGCACCCCAAATTCGCTGTCATACTCTCTATGTACTGCGACCGGAGAGAGAAGGGTTGTGAATATCGAGATGTATGCCACATAAAATGCCCCCATAAGAGATTTGTTAACGATGTCCCCATTGTCCCCGGCGAAGTGGGAACCGGTAAGTATGGTCTTTGCAATACCATGCCTCCCGCCATCAAGGTCAGGAGAGGAGCCATTGTTTACGGACACGGCCTCTTTACTGTAGGAAAGGAGGACTTCAATGAGGCATTCGAAAATCTGTTGAGCATAGAAAAGACGTGTAAGGAGCTGTATTTCCAGAGGATCAAACTTAATCCTTAATCCCTGATCTTTGTCGAGGTATTCAATCTATTGTTTAGGTCATCTACAACTTTTTGAGCACTATCTTCATTGTATGCAATGCTCACCAGCCGGATCTCCTGAACTGTTGACCCCTCTCTGAGCCGCAATCTCAAATTCCCTCTGGTGTCAGTTTTCTGGATTTTATAGCTGAACCCGCCCTGACTCTTTCTGGAGACCTCAATCGGTCCGGGAACGATCTTCTTGACGTAAGGAGAAAAACTTATCTCCCTGAGGGTCCTCTGCCCGTTCCGTCCCCCGATCACTGTATAATGTCTTCCACTGACCTTCTTCTCCGGCCGGATATCTACTTTCTCCATCCTTTTCTCATGCAAATACTCTCCAACAGCCTTTTTGAACTCGTTAGGGCTATCGAAATCCTGGGTGTAAAGGATTTCACAGTCCCACAGCTTCAGGATCGCTTGAGGATCGATTCCGGAGGTTATTACAGTTTGAGGTCTCTTTCTATGTACGGCCTCCGATATGAGGTCCAGGGTGTTCCTGTAGGCGATTTGCTCACCTCTATCACCTTCTTTCTCACTACCCATTACTCTGATGGTCTCCTGGCCAACGTATTCCTTACCGTAAAAGCAGAAAAGATGCACTTTTTCTCCCACGTAAACCACTAAAAGCTCCACGTTGGACTGCCCACATACAAGGCAATAATCTCCGGGATGCTTCAGCTCGTTTTGACAGTTCCTGCACTTCACACATTACATTGAACTCCCCAATTTAAATGTTATAGCATAAACTGAGCCAAAGCATTTGGTCTCATAAATGTGATATATTAGGGTGTTCAATTACCTGTATGACCATCAAGGAGAAACTTGAGCGGGACTTTGAGACCTATCCCCAGGAACTCGGTCTTGACCTTCACAAGGAGGAAGACCAGTTCAAGTGGTTTCTGGCAAGCATATTGTTCGCTGCGAGGATCTCCGCCAAGATAGCCAAGAACACTTACAAAGAGTTCGACAAAGAGGGCCTTATTACTCCGGACTCCATAATAAAGGCCGGATGGGATAAGCTGGTAGAAGTTCTGGACAAGGGAGGCTATACCAGATACGATGAATCCACTGCCACAAACCTCATAGAGCTATCCAAGAAGCTTAAGGAAGGATATGGAAGTATAGCAAACCTTTACAGGCAGGCTTCCAGCAAGACGGATCTGGAAAAGAAGTTAAAGGACTTCAAGGGCGTGGGACCCACCACTGTAAGCATTTTTCTGAGGGAGATGAGGCCCATTTGGGACTATGCAAAGCCCAAGATATCTCCACCCGGTGAAAAGATGGCCCAAAAGCTGGGGATAGAGGATGAAGAAGAGATCAAAGAGCTGGAGCCCTACCTGGTAAAGATATATCTTGAGCTGTGCAAGAATAAAAAGTGCGAGGAGTGCCTGGCCAAAGAGTACTGCCCTGGCCAGTAAACCCTCATTTCTGGAATATCTCATGAGTGCTCGATAATCCTTAAATACACAATTGGACTATTTTATTTAGATGGCAGAAACTGCAACGGATTTTACCACCACTCAAGTCGCTGAGATACTGTTAACGTTGAGAATGAGCCTGATCAAGATTGTATTGATCATTGCGATAGTGTGGGGACTGAGTTTCGCTCTTTTTGCCGACTCGCTGATAACCCGGATGACACTTGACCTATTGCCTCAGGGCGCTAATGTGATCTACACCCGCCCTCTAAAAGGTATAATCCTGAAATTAAAGATATCCGTCATATTCGGTTTTGTGGCTGCTTTGCCATACGTAGGAGTTCTGGTTTACAGAAAACTAAAGGAGCGGACCGATATCCTTAGAGAGGTCAACATCCGGAAGAACTCGGCTCTCAAGTATGCTGCAATATCCATTATTCTGCTGAGTGCCGGCATAACCTATGGTTATTATATCTTGAGATTTTTCCTCCAGTATCTGTATTCCATGGCGGCGGTACAGGGAGTCCTGGCCTATTATTCAATAGCAGAGTTCATTAACTTTGCCGTATTGATGCTGGTTATATTCGGACTGATATTCCAGATGCCCCTGATCATGACCTTTCTGGTGGGTAATAACACCGTGAACTACCACAGCCTCACTTATTACAGAAAACACATCTATGTAGCGTTTTTTGTTACGGGAGCAGCTATAACTCCTCCAGATATATTTACTCAGGCCATCATAGCCTTTCCCATGATCCTGTTCTTCGAGGGCAGCCTAATAGTTATTCGAATAATTCACAGAGGAAAGATCGGAAATAGGGATACTTCACTTTAGGAAATCCCTTATTTTGACCCATTTTCTGGTCATGGCAACCGATTTAGAGGTCCTCTTAACAACTTTTTCTGGAAATACTCCTCTCAGGAAGGTGCTGAGGAATGATTCTTCTGTGGCGCCTATGAGGATTAGGTCGTGGTTGGGAGCTTCCCTGGAGATCTCCCCAGCAACATCGTTTGACACAACGAATTTGCGGTTGAATTCAATATCATCTAATATCTCTTTAGCCTCATCAAAGGCCTTATTAGCTTTTTTCTCATCCTCTTTTCTTTTCCCCACATTCATCAAAGTGATGGCTGAGTTTTGCTGCCTGTGTATATCTCCTGCAATTTCTGTGGCCAGTGCAGCGTGAGGCCCTCCTAAGGTGGGGATGAGTATGCTGTCGATCTCTTTTCTCTCCTTTTGTTTCCAGTCTTTCCCGAACCTGATAACTACTGTATCTCTATTTGCTTTGAGCATCAAGGGATCGATAGTGCTTCCCAGGACCCTGTCTCTTCTGTAGGTCCTCCCTCTCCAACCCAGAACTATGAGGTCAGGGTCTATCTCTTCCACCGCGTTCAGTATCGCCTCTGAAACATCATGGCCGATCTTTATATAGCAGCCCGAAGGAACATCCAGTTTCTCCCTGACCCTGTTCATGAATTCTCTTGAATCCTCCACGTAATTGGAGGCAACAGAGTATGGGGTTTGTCTGGGCAATTTGATGACGTTGAGAAGCATAACTTCCCCACCCCTCTCTCTGGCAAGCAGGTTGGCGAAACTGGCCAGCTCTTCAGCGAACTCGGGGTTTGCTACGAGGACCATTATAGTGTATTCGCTCTTCTCTACAGGAACATGACCATAAACCGTCCTGGTCTCCTCCGCCACTCTCTCTTTCTTCTCTTTTTCCGAATAGGAGAAATAGACCAGAGTTCCAAAGATTATCCACCCGATCGCAACCGTCAAAGCCAGCTCACCGTGCTTGACTTCTGTCACCAGGAAATATCCGATGACTATTTGGGTGACAATGGCTACGAAGGGGAGATAGGGAACCAGAGGCATTTTGAAAGCCCTGTTCAGGTCGGGTCTCCTGAATCTGAGCAGGATAAGGACGTAGCTGACCATTATGAATAAAATGAGGAACATGATCGATGCTGCTGAGGCGACAGCCTCTATAGGGGCAAGAGTCATGGCAGCAATTATCAAGAAGCTGAAGAATATGGAGTAGTGGGGAGTTCTGGTCTTCTCATTGATCTTGGCTAAATTAGCAGGCAGATAACCTATTCTACCCAGAGCAAAAGAAACTCTCGAAGAAGAATATATGGTGGCGTTCATGGCGCTCACAGTGGATACCAGTCCTCCTACAATTATAAAGAGAGCTCCGAAGGGCATGATGTTGTCTGCAACCCTTATCAGGCTGAACTCTCCCAGCGTCCCCAAATACATCCAGCTGGGAGTTTCTGATTCAACAGAACCCAGCAATGAGAATGCCACCACGATGTATATGGCTACTGCTGCCCACAGAGAAATGATTATTGCCCGGGGAATGTTCCTGTCGGGTTTCTTCACTTCCTCACCGCTCTGAACAATTATTTCATAACCTTCAAACGCAATGAAGGTCAGGCCCATGGCCGCCAGCAAGCCGGCGAGCTCGTTGGGCATAAAAGATGGTGTGGTGTAGGCAGTAATCCAGTTGGGGTTCAAAAAGGTCTTGTATATGCCGAAAGCTGCAAAGACTATCAGTATGGCTACCTTGAATATGGTAACGAAACCTCCCAGCTTTCCGCTCTCTTTGGCCCCCATATAATTTACATATGTCAAAAAGGACACGATAAACAGTGCTGAAATATTCAAGAGGGTCATCTGGGGGATAGCGGTGAAACCCACGATCTTCACGATGTATTCGGAGAGGAATGCCCCGAAAGTGACCGCATATAGAGAACATGCTATGGTGTGAGCAGCCCAATCACACCAGCCTGCCAGAAAACCAAAGTGGTCGCCCATGGCCTCTTTGACCCAGATATAGCTGCCGCCAGCCTCCGGAATAGCTGAACCCAGCTCAGCATAAGCCAGCCCGGTAAAAGTGGCAATTATACCGTTAAGCAGGAATGCCAGCATGACAGCAGGCCCTGCAACACCGGCAGCAATGCCAGTGAGAGCGAAGATACCGGCACCGATCATTCCCGCGATGCCGATCATAGTAATATCAAAAAGATTGAGGTCCCGGCTGAGGCTTACACTAACATCTTGCTGTCCCACATTCTCAACTTGATTTATACTTTAAAAATATTATTAACAAGAATTAGTTCTCAATCATGCTTGAAAGGTGAATAAGAACGCCATAAACCCCATGTACAGGATGAGGAAGGCTACACCCTCTATTCGCCTCAATTCCCAGTGACTTCTGATGAACGCCAGCAGCAGGACGGACATAAATATCACGAACGGAGCTATATAATCTAAAGTTGCCTTCTGAGCATAAATGGGGAAGATAAGTCCTGAAACTCCCAGTATAAGGAAGATGTTGGCGATATTAGAGCCAATAATGTTGGCCACGGCGATATCCCCAAACCCTTTTCTGGCTGCTGTAAAGGACACGCTCAATTCGGGGAGTGAAGTCCCCACTGCTACCAGGGTGAGACCTATAAGCGTCTTGGAGATGTTGGCGGCTTCTGCAAAGAATATGGCCCCATCAATGAGGTAATTCGCTCCCGCCACAATGGCCACCCCACTGGCAGCCAGCACCATGAAATCCCTCCCCAATTTCTCTGTTTCGACTCCATTACTTTTTGAACTGGAGTTACCTGCTCTATTGGAAACCGTCTTTATGGCCTCTTTCACGTATCCCAGCTTGAAGAAGTAGGTGATGAACTGCTTGAATCCGTATTCACCTTCATAGCCATGCATTTCTCTAAACAAAAAGGCTATATAAGCAAAATAGAGCAGCAAGAACAATAAAGCCTCATATGGAGAGAGCAACCCGTTGATGAGGAACACATAGACTAGCACAGCTGCAAACAGCATGATGTAGCCGTCCCTTTTCAACATCTCTTCCCTGGTCTTAATGACAGAAATGGCAGCTGCAACCCCAATGATCAGACCTATGTTGGCAATGTTGGAGCCCATAACATTTCCAATAACTATATCGCTCTGCTGCTTGACAGAAGCCATGACAGAGGAAAACAGTTCTGGAATTGATGTTCCCACGGCCACCAGAGTTAATCCAATGACAAACTCCGAAACCCCCATCTTCTTGGCAATAGAGGATGCCGACCTGACGAACAGGTCTGAACCCTTGATGAGAGCGATGAACCCCAGAAAGAGTATCAATATGTTTGTTAGTAATGATTGCATCAATTTTGAATATTGATTATAATTATTAAACTTTCCCGGAATTGTTATCGGGAAGCCTAAGCAAAGAAAAGTATAATACCTAAGATCAGAAAAATTGAGTGGTGAGGGGTGGAGATTTGATGAGGGTTGTTCACGTCTCCGATATACACTTGACCAGCGTCTGTTATAAATCGGAATGGGGCGGGAAGCTGATCTCAGCAGTTAGCTCGCTTGGTCCTGATGTTCTGCTGGTCACAGGCGACCTCACTCACGATGGCTACATGCATGAATACGAGGTTGTAAAGGACTTTTTTGAGAAGCTGGAGGTTGATAACCGAATAGTTCTGCCGGGAACCACGACACCAGGAATGAAGGGTATAAGCTATTCGAAGAGATCTTCTGCACCTGCTTTCCTTCCTATGAAGACGATATGGTGGCCTATCTGTGGCATCGATTCCAGTGAGCCGATATAGATGACGGGCACGTGGGGAGAGAGAACTAACCCTATATCAGAGAGAAGTTAATCTGCTGACAGCAAGGATAAGCTCAGGATACTGACGCTGCACCACCACCTGATACCCATTCCGGGAACGGGAAGAGAGTAGCATATCCCTACCGATGCCGTTGATGTGCTGGAGCTCTGCAAGCACCTGGACATCGATTTCGTCCTCTCCGGTCACAAGCACAAACCGTGGATATGGAGGCTGGAAGACACTTACCTCGTCACTGCCGGAACAGCTACCACCTTGAGTTGAAGGGGAACTCATACCCTTCATTCAATATCATGGAAATAGAGGAGGGTAAAGTGCTGTTAAAAGAAGTGAACGTCTCCTCCAGAGAGACAAAGGAAACACTCCAAATAAGTTATTGATCTCTTTATTTGTTTGTATTTGATTGTTAACTGTGAATTGATTGATAAGCATATTATAATAAAATTAAAAAAAGAAAAATAATTTAACGTCTTCTTAGCATAATCACAGTAACTAATCCAAGTGAGCCCGTCAGGGCTATTAGTCCTACTGGCGTAAGGTTCGGTACTTCAGTAGGAGCAGAAGCTAATGTTGCGTATTTCAAACTCCCAGTAGTACCGTTATGATAGCTTATGTGAGGATAGCCAGAAGAATCCAGAGCAATTGAAGTAAAACCTACATTTCCATCAGAGTCGACAGTCTGTATGTCCCATGTAGCTCCTGTCCACTTAGCATATCCTAAACCCCCATTAGTATAGTTATGATAGCTTATGTGAGGAGCACCGGAGGATTCCAGAGCAATTGAAGTAAAACCTACATTTCCATCAGAGTCGACAGTCTGTATGTCCCATCCGGTACCGTTCTACTTAGCATATTTCAACCCATCACTCCAGTTATGATAGCTTATGTGAGGATAGCCAGAAGAATCCAGAGCAATTGAAGTAAACCCACCTACGTTTCTATCAGAATCGATGGTTTCAATAGACCAGTCCAGCGTTGGATTTGCCATAACTGAAGTTAGACCCAGGAACAAAATACAAACAGCCAAAACTAATATCTCAATCCTCATTTTCAACCACCCAAACCCGAATAAACATATGATTCCTCCTTTCGCCTTGATCCTAAAAAGAATAAGATTTTATGTACTTAAAACAATATGAAACTTTAATACGGTACTAAATTAAGTAACGAAGTTCTGTTATCCAAGATAGTGAGTTAAGTGTTTTATTTCTTCGCAACCAGAATATAATAATGTATATTCGGGATTAATTTTATCTGGTCAGCATCACTATTCAGGATGATGTTATCCGTTAAGGTTGTGTGATGGGAGTTGCCGGAGGGATAGTGTGAAGGTTGTTTATGTTTTGGATGGTCAAGTATACCAGGATAATAAGGCCGGTTTCAAGGAGATCCTCAGTAAGCATAAGATTAGGTGGGCCGGAAGATTTGGAGTCTTTAAGTGGAAAGGAGGTCAAGTAGAAGTGCTTGCCAGCTATGAAGGAGGAGAAGGTGTTATGAATAGCGCAAAAATTGAATTAAGATTTTCCTATAAAACAGAGGCAGTAAACGAATTGGTTGAGTGGCTAGAAAAGCACGGAAAACTACTTGCGAGCGAATAAATAATTTTATAGGCTATCTAATTTGATTTTATAGTATCGGACATAACTTAGTTAACTAAACTAACTAGGATTTTTTCGATCCATCTTCTGGCGAAGCTGATTTTCTGGCTGAATTTGTAGAAGTTCTTTGAGATAATGTCTTTTAGTTCATTCAGGGTTTTGATGAGTTTGGGTGAGATTTCTTTTTTTATGCTTTTCCAGATGTATTCTATGGGGTTCAGGTCTGGGGAGTATGGTGGTAGGAACACTAGGTGGATGTTCAGTTCTTGGGCTTTCTCTCTGGTGGCTTTGGCCCAGTGTGACTTGAAATTATCTAGGATGAGTATGATGGGTTTACTTGGATTCTTTAGCCTTATCTTCTCCAGGAATTCGCAGACACACTCTTTCTTGGAGTTCTCCTTGAAGTCGAGCACGTTTTCTCCGTTTATGGTGTAGAAGCCGAATGCGTTAGCCTTGATCTTGGTGGTGTTCTTCTTTACTTTGGGTTTGGTGAAGGACCACAGTCTCTGAGTGTTCGCTGTGAGCTGAGGTGAGGTCTGATCCATGAAACCAATTATGCAATGCGGACTCTCCTGTAAGACTTCTTTCAGTCCCTCATGAAGTTTTTTTAAGGTCTTCGTCGGCGTTCTCAGGTTTCCTGTAGTCGTTTTGATAGGGCTTGGCATGCTTCAACCCAAACTCCTTCAGCAATCTGTTCACATGCCTCTCAGAGTAATCAACTCCGAACTCCTCTTTAATGAGGTGCTTAACACCCTTAGTGCTCCAATCATCCCTCTCACTCAAGATCTCTTTAAGCTCCTCCTTCTCATCCAGAGAGAGGTCAGGAGGCCTACCACCACCGTAGTTGGGCTCCAAACCATCTAAACCCTTTTTATTCCACCTCTCAAGCCATTCATAACCAATCACCTTGCTAACACCCACTTCCTCAGCTGCCTGAGGAACACTCCACCCCTTATAGAGCTGTTTTACGAAAACAAGTCTTCTCAGTATCTCAGCACACACCTTCTTATTCTGAATCTCTTTATTTAACTCCTCAACTGTTAACCACTTAACCGGTTCCTTCTCAGGTTTTCGGGGCATACGAATAATATGTTCTCAGAAGTTAAAAAAGTTTCGTCCAAGACTATAACCTTCAATCTTTTCTTGTTCACTTTAATTCATAATCCATAATCAACATAATGGCAGCGTCATGGCAGGCCTCTGCCATAGTAGGGCAGCGCTGTAACTTGTTCTATCAATGATAACATAAGGAACATATGAATGGTTCTCCTTTTTTATAAGCTTAATAGATAATCTCTTTCAATTTCCCCTCGTCTATGGCAAGCTTTACCTCTCTGGCAATCCTGCGCCCCATGTACATGTTCTCTCCGAAGAGTATGTAGGAGTAGGGAAAAGTGGGCACACCAACGTTGGTCCCTGCCACAATTCTTGCAGATATCTCGAACACGGTCATCTCTGCATTCTCGTTAAAGACAGCCTCTAAACAGAAGGGACCCACCATCCCCGGTTCTGCGATGTTCTTGGACTCCTCCACCACGTTGTGGGCGGCGTTAAGGGCCTGGACCAAGAGGCTCTCCCTCAAAACAACGGGGAAATTGCCTACCACAGTGTAGCTCAGTAAGGGCTCTGCCTTAAGCTGTTCGCTGGCAGGGATCTTACCCAGTCCATCCACAGTTGACTCGTATCTGCGGTCGACCGCTATCAGCTCTACTCTATTCTTTATGGGAGAGTAGAAGAAGGCGAAGTAGACATTGGCTCCAGTGATGTACTTCTGGATATGTGCTTCCTCGACCTCGCTCTCGGTGATCATTCCCTGCTCCACCATTTGCCGGGACTTCCGGTAGAAATCATCCTCGCTTGCCGCCAGGAAATAGCCTCTGCCGCCTCTGGCTCCGGGATACTTGACTATCACCAGCCCATCAATATCTTCTGGCTTCTCGTAGGTATCAGGCAACTTCACACCTGCATCTTTAAGCCATTTTCTCTGCATGTCTCTGACCGTCTCCCAGTACATCAGCTCTCGATTGCCGAAAACGGGTATCTTTAGCTTCTCGATGCTTCCCAGATAGGTGTTGAAAGAGCCGTGAGGAATGAGAATAACGTTATCATCTATGAGCCTCCTCTGGAGGTTATCGTCCAGGAGGTCGGGAAAATCGTTTATGGGGATTATTTCGTCAGCCACTTGGAAGGAATCATAAATTATCCTTTCTTTCTCCCTGCAGATACACACAGTCTCGAACCCTTCATCCTTTGCACCCCTCAAAATGTTGAGAGCAGAATGACTGCCCAAAGTGGCTATCTTGATTTCGTTTCCATAATTATCTATAGTTTTCAAAATCTCTTTCCTGCCCATGAGGTCACCTCTACGGTGGAAACTTAATATTTTGCATTGGTAACTTTTGATTAACTTTTGATTTGTATTGTAACTTTTAGGTCATCTTGGAGGTTTGGACAACATAATTTAAATAACACGAATATGTTTTCTCTATCGGTGGATTTTATGGATGAGAAGACACATCAAATATTAGAAATCATATCAGATAACGCAAAGCTCACATATGATGAAATCGCTCAAATGACCGGTTACTCCGTGGAAGAGATCAAAGAGACAATTAAGAGGGAGGAGGAAAACGGAACTATTCTGAAGTACAAAACTCTCATTAACTGGGAAAAGACCGGAGAGGACCGGGTTTTCGCCATCATCGATGTTAACGTCACTCTGTCAAGAGAAAAAGGTTATGACGAGATCGCCAAGAGAGTAGCCAAGTTCCCCGGTGTCCATGCGGTCAGGCTGGTCAGCGGGCAGTACGATTTTCAGGTGGTTGTCTCCGGGAAGACACTTAAGGAGGTCTCCTTCTTTGTAGCGGAAAAGATATCCACTATCCCTGAGGTTCAGGATACCGTAACCCACTTCCTGCTCAGGAGCTATAAGGAAGAAGGCGTATTGTTGTTCGATGATGAAGAGGACCGGAGGTTGGCCATTGCCCCGTGAGAAGGTAAATAAAAAGGTCCAGGACATCAAGCCGTCAGGTATCCGCAAATTCTTTGACCTGGTCATTGGAAGAAAGGACATAATCAGCCTGGGCGTTGGAGAACCGGATTTCGCCGTCCCCTGGAGGATCAGAGAAGAGATGATCTATTCTCTGGAGAAAGGTATTACCTCATACACTTCAAATTACGGGCTGACCGAGCTCAGGCAGGCCTTAGCTGAATACTATCAGAAGTTCGGGCTGAGCCCCTCCATCAACGATGTAATGATTACCACAGGGGTAAGTGAGGGGTTCGATATCGCTTTAAGGGCAATAGTCGACCCAGGAGATGCTGTGCTGGTTCCGGAGCCTTGCTACGTTTCTTATAGACCTCTTACAGTACTCGCAGGCGGAGAAGCGATTACAGTTCCCACCAACCCCGACTTCAAGCTGAACTACGAGAGGATTTCCCATTACAAGAACATGAAGCCCAAGGCCATAGTGCTCAATTACCCGGGGAATCCCACAGGAGTAAGTTATACCAAAAAGGAATTAGAAGACATTTCTGATGCAATAATAGAGAATGACATGGTGGTCATATCGGATGAAATATATGGAGAGCTATCCTACAACAATAAACATGTCTCTATCGCCTCTCTCAACGGTATGGAAGACAGGACCATAGTGCTCAACGGATTCTCCAAAGCGTTCGCCATGACCGGTCTGCGATTGGGTTTTGCCATTGCTCCCCCCGACCTTCTGGATGCCATGCTAAAGATCCATCAGTATTCCATGCTGTGTGCACCTATCTCCGCCCAGCTGGGGGCTCTGGAAGCTCTCAAAAATACTGAAGAAGAGCTGGAAGAGATGAGGAACAAGTACATCAGAAGAAGGAATTATTTCGTCAAGAGACTTGAAGGAGTCCTTGATGTCAAACTGCCGGAAGGAGCTTTTTACGCCTTCCCCAGCATAGAATCCACAGGATTGGGGAGTGAGGAGTTCACTGAAAGACTGCTTATGGAAAAGAACGTGGCCGTCGTCCCTGGTAACGCATTTGGAGAGTGTGGAGAGGGCCACATCAGGTGTGCCTACGCTGTTGACATGGAAAAGCTCAAAGAAGCTGCACATAGAATAGAAGACTTCGTGCGCAACCTCTAACCTTTGATAGGTGATCAAGAGCTAAAAAGATTGTCTATATTTTTAATATCGTCACAGGGTTCATTAACCAGTTCTGTCTCAATTACTTGACCGTATTTCTCCCATAATCCCTTCAATTCCCTGATCTTATCATACTCACCAAATGCTGCGTAAGCAGGACCATTTCCTGAGAGACCACCGTGCAGACCCAATTCTTCAGCTTTTTCCACGGGCTCAAAAGAGTAGCACAGCTTCCTGCAGTAATACCGGGAGTTGGACAGCATGGCGGACCTGTAATCATAGTTAAAAGCATAATTTGCTGCCTGCTCCACCTCTTGGGGCTCTTTCCGTAATTCCTCCATGGAGACCTTCCCTCGCTCCCATTTAGGAAGTAGAATTAGAGCGTTTTCAACCTCCAGGATGTCCCGGTGATAGAATCTCATGTGCTCATTGTTGGATAGAACCACCCCACCCAAAAGGGATGCTCCGGCATCGTCAATGGCTCCTGTATAACTTATTCCCATCTCCATGGCTGTTCTGGCGTTAGTGGTGAGAATATAATTTGCGTCCAGCACTTCCTCCTTTAGCTTCAATATGGAGGTCAGCATGGCGTTCATAAATGCGCTGCTGCTCCCCAGACCACATCCCCGGGGAATAGAGCTCTCAACTTTAACAACTCCTTTGAAGCCAAAGGAGCGCATTACTCTGTCAACAATTCTATCAGAGACTTCCTTACCATCAATAAGAAGAATACAACTCTTCAGATCTTCTTCGATTGAAACCTCCACTTTAGTCTCGAGGTCAAGTCCGAATGCGCAGCCTATTCCAGTGGCAAGCCCATTTACAACAGTTCCTGCCGCTGTCGCGTAAGCTTCTCCTCTCACGGAACTCATTAGCTTCTCAAATTCTTTACTATCAGCTCAGCTACTCTCTTACCGCTCAACAGCATTCCACCAAAGATAGGCCCCATCCTGGGAAGACCGTAAAAAGCGGCTACAGACATTCCGGTAACATAGAGTCCGGGGAATACTTCAGAGGTCTTCTCCACAACCCCTTTATCAGCTGACTCGGCATCCATATATCCTTCGCCCCACAGATCGAATTTTTCCGTTTTCTTTGCGACAATGTTGCACACTGAAGCATCATGGCCAGTAGCATCAATTACAGCCTTACTGGAGACGGTCAGAGGATCAATGTGGAGCTCGGCCATTTCTACGGCACTCCAGTTCAGGACCAGCCCGGCCATCTTCTCATTTTTGATCATGACATCCTCAACGGTTATTAAGTTGAACACCCGGGAGCTCCTCGACGCGTGGTAAATTAGAGCCCCCGCCATCTCCACGGCATCCAGAGTGTAATATTTTCCTTCATAGTTCTCATAATTTATGTTGAACTCGTCCAGAACTTCCGTGGCCTCTTCCTGGACCACCACCTGATTGAACATCATTCCTCCTCCCCAGATCCCCCCGCCCAGGGAGAGTTTTTTCTCGAATAGGGTTACCTTGAATCCCTCCTTGCCCAAAATGGAGGCGGCTACCAGTCCAGAAGGACCACCACCAACAACAGCAACGTCACATTCGACAGAATCCAGGAATTTCTGGTGATATTTTTGGGTGATTGCCCTGGTAACAGTTATTTCATCTGTCATAATGGGGAGTAATAAAATGGATAATTAAATCCTTCTATACTTTACTTTAAAAGGTAAATCTATTGCAAAGAATGATTGAATTCTGTGGAGAATATATTTATGCCTGCTCTAAGTTTAGAGGCTTCTTCTTCATCCAGAAATTCTCTATCAACCTCTTCAGAATCGACAACACTATTGCCCAGGGGATCTTCCAGAACAAGAGTAAGCGTAACGTTCCCGTCTATGGTCTCATAAATCTGGTCCAGTATCCAGTCGCACTTCTCTACTTTTTTGTAATTATCTGAATTCCAGCCTTTAGCTACCTGTACCACATCCTCCATCCTGCGAAGAACACCTTCCAGATTGGTAACAAAACCCTGGGAAGCCGGGCCGGGCTCCAGATCAATTCCTATTTCCGGTATCCTAACAGTCCCAGAAGTGGATCTGATAACTTTGGTAGAAAGGTTATCTTCTCTTACCTCAATTCTATATCTTACAGGCTCATCTACTTCTAAAGAAAAAGAGTCAGTGTGCCTGAAACCACATTCACACGCAGCAGAAGATAAAAAAAGCTCACCAAAGTGTGGTGCGTTGTATGTATCGGTCATCAGAGAAAGCTCTGACCCACAAACTGGACACTCCATTCTACCTTTTTCCACCTCTTATCTTGCTTCTGTCTACTTTCATTCCGGTAGGAGTTATAATTACATATTCCTCACCCAGACCAACTACGTCCCCGTTAACATCTTCAGCCAGCTGTCTCAAATCCTTCAAAATCCTGTCCATAGTCATCTTATCATGTTTCAGAAAGGCAACATCAGCCACTACAGCATTACCTTCATAAATCTGCCTCCTGATCTCTGATATCTCATTAATGCCTGTGATTTCAGCTACCTTGACATACATGTCGGCTTCTTCAGTAATCTCTGCTTCATATTCACTGAGATCAAGTTCCTCATATTGGTCTACAGAAACTTTATCGGGTTTGCCCAGCAACTTCTCCATAAAACCCATAAGACTCACCAAACACCACTTCAGCATATCTGGTATTTAAATTATTGGTTAGTTGGGGGTTGATTAGCAGAACATAATAAATTGAACCTCAAACTTGGTGAACTTTCATTTAGTGGAGATTACATTCTTTAGGTGGTCTCCTCACCTTCATTATTACCGCTCAAAATCTATTTCATGGCGTGTAAAGAGATTGAAGTAAATAACCTCACTCAATTCCCTATAACTCTGAACTCCTTAGAAAAATAATTAGAATAAAACTTAGAGGAAAACCAGAACAAAATGAGTTAAGTGTTAAAACAGTTCGGCATCCTCATGCACAATAATACCGTTCTCCGTGAGCACGTAGGGCTTTATTTTTCGGGAATGTTTTACTCTACGCATCTTCACTATTTCCAGACCCAGGCTGGGCTCTTCGAGTTCAGCTCTCCTCTTGATCTGCAGGCATATTGAGCCATCGCAGATGTATTCCAGTATCCCGTATTTGGAGTAAGTCGTATTGTACTTGTCTGCCTCGGTTGTGATTATGGCTGTTGTCCCCACGGATTTGAAAGTGTTCCTCAAATTGGATAACATCTTATACCTGTCCGCATCATCGAATAGAGTCTCCATTACGCTTATGGTATCCACCAGAATTCTGCTGGTATTGTTGTTCTCTATTATCTCTGGTATCTCGCTCTCCAGCCTTTCCAAACTCCTCCTCAGCTCAGCAGCTTCCAGTCTGACCACCTGCACCTGGTCTCCAAAATCAGCTAAATCCATCCCGAAACTCAATGCATTTTCAATTATACTCTCCTCATTTTCGTCAAAGCTTAAGATAATGCAGTTCTCCCCGTTTTTTACCCCCTCATAAATGAAATGAATGCCCAGCGTTGTCTTACCGGTCCCAAAAGTCCCCACCACAGCAACTATGTGTCCGTGAGGAATTCCTCCACCAAGTAAGCTGTCCATTCCCTCCACACCCGTAGAGAGCATCAGATCACCCTTACTGTATTCGATATGGTGAAGCCCAACTGGGGATCGATACTTACGTTGTACTTGAGAATACCTTCCTGCTCCAGTAGAGGCAGTATTCCGGTGAATTTTCTGAAGTAGAGCCATCTCTCGATGGAGTCCTCCTGCATGGACCACTCAAATATCAGAACTCCGTCTCCCTGGTCCATTAGTTCTTCTTCTTTTTCTTTTTCCAGGGCATCAGAGGTTAATAGGGACATCATGAGAGTGTCTTTGCTTACACAGATCTTTTTCAACCCGTTTATTAAATCTACAAGGTCGTTCCATTTTATTCTTTCTCTGGCTATCCTCGCCAAATCGGTTATGGAATCCATCAAAATTATGCTTCTCTCTTCACACTGCTCGATAGTCTCTGCCAGCGAAGTTAGAATATCTTTACCGCTTTTCAACTCATTTATGGTCAATACTCTGTTGGAAATCCAGCGAAGAGGCACGATACTGCCTTTAAAATAATCTTCTGCCAGAGTTATGACATTCAGGTTCTCTATCAGCCTTTTACTCTTCTCCTCGGGAAAAACGAGCTTTATCTCTCTCAAAACCTCTTCCTTTGTTTTGGCTATTGCTATATAATATAGACTGACTTTCTCGTCAGAATCCGAATTGTTCATTAAGAATGTCAGGGCGAATTCTGTAGAGCCTGCACCCACAACACCGTGGAGTATCACAAAGCCCGGATAAAAACCCTCTATTTTATCATCCAGAAAGTCCAACTTGGTAGGGAACTTCTTCATTCCCAATTCATCGCTAACAGACTGGTCGCTCATAAACTACCTCTTTTCATTCATTTGACTCTTTATTGATGTCTGAATAGGGCTGACACTCTCTTTCGATCTGCTTCATCTGTTTCTTACCCAGCGTATCAGTATCAAGAACCAGGTATATGGCACCTTCAGCCATAGAAACCCTGTCAGCAAGTATCTGGATGAGCTTAAGGACTCTTGAGAACTCTACATTCGATAAGAGATATTCCACACCCTCAAAAAGTATTACTCCCGTGGGAGCGCGTTTGAAGAACTCGCTGATCACTACTGAGAGGGTCACCACATCGGTGGGCTCGATACAGAACAACTCTTCTACCTTGTTGGTGGTGAGCCACACCGTCTCCACATTATGTTCCAGAGATTTCTGGAGCTGTTTGGGAGAAGTTCGGGCCACAGCAAGAGTAGGGACACCTGCTTCTATTTTCTGGGCAAATAAGTCTCGGGCAGTATCCATATCCTCTACTGGAAAGAGAAAGATGCTTCCACTATCCTCTAAACCCTCTTCGCTCTCTTCTCGAGACTCTGGGTCAACTGTTCTCTTGGATTGTTCCACCCTCTCCATCAGTTTGTTCACTTTTTTGTGCAGCTGCTCGTTTTCCTGCTCTAATTCCCTCGACTGCTTCTTCAGAACTTCTTCAGCCCTTTTTTGTTCTGTAATATCATAATAGTGCTCGATCCTACCGCCCTTATAAGAACCGGACCTTATGGGGTTGCTCCAGTGCAGGAGGTATCTCTCTTTCCTCCTTCCCGAAGGAGGTATATGACATTCGTAATTCTCTACATAATCCCCGATACGATAGGCATTGAGCGTTACTTTCTCATAGGAATCAGGATTCTCGAACAAGTGCTTGATCTTGTTCTTTATCAGTTTCTCCTTGTTGAAACCGATCAACTCGTCTCTGGGTATCCCAAAAAAGTTCTCTATAACTTTATTGACCCACACCACTTTGAGATTCTTGTCCAGAATGAAAATACCGCTGGGAAGAGAATCGATAGCATCATTTATGATGCTGGCATATCTCTCTTCACTCTCTTTTAGTTCTGTAATGTCCTCTACTGTTCCCAGATAGCGGATCTCGTCATCGGAGACCAATGCCACTGAACGAATATACGCCCAGATCTTTTCTCCGCTGGGATGTTTAATATAACACTCCTTTAAAAACTCCTGGTAATTGTTCATCTTCTGGGTCCACTCGTACAAAATCTCTTCTCCATCCTCATAGAACATGTCCGCTATAGTCATATCTACACTCGCTTCCAATGGTATACCGAATATCTCCTGCCATTTAGTATTGGTATAAACGATCCTCCCATCTTCATCTGTTTCAAAAACACCTATGGGCAGGGACTCCGCAACCAGTCTCGAATGTTTCTCGCTGACTTTGAGTCTTTCCTCTATCCACTCTCTTTCAGTTACGTCTTTGTCTATTCCTCTGTACCCTCTTAAACTCCCTCGCTCATCCAGGATTGGTACGGCATTGGTAAGTAAGCATACTTTTTTTCCGTCTTTGGTAATATTCCAGTTCTTCAGATTTCTGATGGGCTCCTTATTGAAGAAATCCCTGGAGACGATGTTACTGATCTTCTCTTTTTCTTCTGAAGGCATAAGGTCGAAGGGTCTCTTCCCGATGACCTCTTCGGGAGTAAAACCCAGTATATCCTCCACGCTGCTGGAAACATAAGTGTAGCGCCATCTTTCATCCACTTCCCAGATTACGTCTGAGGAACAGGTGACAATATCCTGAAATCTCTCTTCTGAACTATCCGGGGTTTTTTTATCTTCCTTAAGATGACCCATGTCGAGTAGGGAAGACACACTATCTTCAACCACCTTTTTTTCTCTCATGCATGCTCTCTCCAGAGCTCAAGTTATCAAATTTATAATTATCATTATAACCATAGAGTTTAATAAGCTTTTTGACTTTCTATGGGATAATAAAATATAAGCCATAAGTGTAATGGTTAAGTCACCTGAACGAGCCTTCAGAGTCAAAGACCAAGTACCCCACCTGTTCAGTGGTATGGCTTCTCTCCCAGTCTTCAATGGTGTCCTCATCTATGGCTAAATCTATCTGGCTGGACAAAGGATTGTTGCCGTATAAGACAGCCCATCCTCCATTGGGACCGTCCATTCCTGTGTTTGAAGCCACTCCCACAGAGTACGTGTCGCCTAAACCATATGAGTAAGGTGGACTATCGTCAACACCTCTAATAGAATCGCCACCCAAAGCTGCTTCATAATTTATTCCGCTCAATGTTCCTGAGCCCTCCTCGATTACAACGTATCCTAAGATCTCGTTGTTTCTTGTAGTCTCAGTATCTTCTCCAACATGTTTTCCTGTATAAAGGTTAGAAGAATCGTATGGATTAGCTGAATTTCCATTACTGCTCCAGAATGTGGACCAACGGGAGTCATTGTAACTCATAACCTGTCCAACTACTACCGGGTTGTTATAGGACTGGGAATAACCCGCATTCTCCATTTTATTAGAGCTCCAGTCCCCATCGTGGTTAGTTCCATCAGAAACTACTGTGTATGCCTCCATCCTGGTTCCATCGGAAAGAGTCCAGTCCCCTTCTTCTATGATAACACAGTAAACGTTGTTAGGGTTAACGTTATCATTTTCGGGGTTCTGAATTTTCATGTCGAAACTCTGGCTCTGAACATTGTCGATTCTGACCAGTGCCTCATTATTATTGTCTTTCTTCAAGTTGTATGTGCAAACGACCACCGGGTTTCCATAGGAATTTGCAAGATTGACAGTTTCCCAAGAATCCTTGACATTAGAGATAATTTTAACTTCTCCAACCCAACTAGTGTTGAGTAAAACATCTAAAGAATCTATAGCACTACCTGCATACCCGTACACTTTATGCCAGTTCGCACCCAATTCGCTCTGCGAGACAGTTGCCGATGCATAACCAGAATGGCTTGTTTTAACTTCAGTTGAGTTGAAATTTGCATCAGTGCTGTTTGCGGCAAAGACCACGTTGAATCCTGGCAGGGGATCACCTTCAGAAGATACGTATGCCTTAACTGTCTTGCTGGAGTAGCCATCAACATCAGCATCTGGATCACTGGATAAAGATATGGATAAGGAAGAATCACCGGTTATTGTTGTAATGGATACGTTATAGCTGACGTTATTCTCTAATTCTGAGCAGTTAAAGGTCACTGTTCCTACTCCAACATTTTGAGCGCTGAATGTGGTGTAGACCTCACCATCGGAATCTGTGTACAAGTTTGAAGGACTCGTTTCTCCAATACTTGAACTTGCACTTGCGTTAACATTGACGCCTTCTATGGGGTTATTATGCTTGTCAAGAACCTTTACTCCCATTTTAACTGACTCACCTTCCTTTAGACTAAAATTATCCAGAGAATTGGTCTTAACCATACGGGAAGGATTTGACTCAGTACTTCTCTTATTGCCAGTGTAGAGCATTACCTCGTCAAGACCGAATGCGATCCTTTCGTCTTCTCTAATGGTTACATTGTTACCATTGACTGTAACATTATAGTCCTCAATGCCTTCCCAGTATTGAGGATAGACACTTTCAAATGAGATAGATAGATTCTCGGCCATAACTCTTCCACCTGAAGATTGTGGTACTGAAAATACACTCAAAGATTGTGTGCTCGAAACAGAGTCAAAAGTGGCGTTCAACAGCATGAAGTTCACTTCATTTTTAAAAGACCTCTGATCAGAAATGGAAACGTAGTTTCCGCCTGCACGCTTGAGTACCGCAGTATTCTCCAGAATTAATTCGTCCTTGGGGTAGAAAAGATAATTTGGAGATATCTCAATCCTGCTGGAAGTGAGATTTATTTCTCTATCGATTTTTGAACCGTTGGCCAGGATCTCGGTATATTCAACACTAACATTGAACTCCTTTACGTTCATCGTGGTAGCTGTAGATCTAGGGGTTATGAGGAAAAGGTACTCTGGGTAGTCCACTCCCATATCAAGTTTGACGTTTTTAGTTGAAGAGACGCTTTTTAGCTCCAGTAGCTGACTGGTAATCTGTTTCATATGGTCTGCTTCAATATCTTTACACACATCAGGCACAAATTGGGTCTGCAAAGCAGATATGGAAATCATCAATATCATTAACATAAGGATGAACCCCAGAAGGGGAGAAACACCTTTTTCGTCGCCAATCAACCTCATAATTTCTCACCTCAGGCAATTAAATAAGCAAATACAAAGTAAGCCACTATCAAAAATATGTATGAGTGTTTAAAACCGGCTGTGATCTTCCCAGAGCTTATAACTCCAGCAACCATCCCTGAAAAGAGGCCTACTGCTATTGATATTTGAAGCGAAATCTCCTTGATTTGCTCTATATTGGTGATAGAAGCTGCTTCACCAAACCCGTGAAGAACATTGTTTATTAAAACATATACAATCACCAGAAATACTATGAAAGAGAAATATATGATCACCAGGTAAGTGAACATGTTGCTTCTTATCTTATCCTTGAATCTGATTTCAGAATTGGCAAAACCGGAAACGGTCAAAAAAGCATCTTTAAAGGAGGGTGATGCTTCAATGGCCCTTACTGATACAGGTATTACTTTGGAAACGATATCACTTTTAACTCTACTCCCCATTTTTTTAAATGCTCTTGTTACCGAGTCTCCCCATTCAATATCACCTCTCAGAAGAGATATTTCTCTGGACATTATGCCGAATTCCACAGAAGTAAGTACCTTCAGAGCTTCTATGATGTTCAAACCTGCTTCGTTCAATATTGCCAGCTCTCTAAACATATCCGGGATACGTCTCTCTATCTGGCCTATTATTCTTCCCCGTATTTCAATCAAGATTAAAAAAGGGATAATAAAGGCAGAGGCAGAGATAATCATCACTTTGTGGAAGCTGGTAAAACTCAGGGAAACGGCAAAAACGATTAGAGTAAACACACAAATGTAGAAAATGAAAAATCTGAATGGAGCGGTGTAAATTGACCATCTGCTGAAGGGCAGGAGAAGATAGTATTTGATTTTTCTTAACCATCTCTCCATATTATTGATCTTAAAATCACTCTCTTTTTCCTCAATAGAAGCCCCTACCTCATCCTTACTCAGATCTCCTTCCAATTCAGTCTTGATTTGAGGTATGGGTATTGCAGATTTGATTATATAAACAAATATGAGGGTGGAAACGGGTAGAATGGTCAGGATCATTATTTTATAGCTTTCCAGCATGAACCCACCGGAGATCTGCATGACCACCAGCATGATAAGCAAGAAGAGGGGTAACAATATGAAGGCCGCTACATAAACTTCTGCCATTATACTCAAGAAATCAAGGTATGAGTTGAATTCAACTTCCTGTCTTTCAATATACTCTTTAGATTTGCTCTCCAAAAATGAAGAGATGTTTCCTCCACCTTTAATCATAAAAACGAAGTCGTCAAGAAAGGAGGAAAGTTTATCACTGGGAGTGGTGTCTCTTACGTACTTGATACTGGTAATCAAATCCTCATCAAAGAATTCTGACATTTTGATTATAGTGGCAAACTCTTTACTTAACTCTCCAAACATGTCGTTGGATTCTGCGAGTGATTTGATAATCTCATACGCGGATATACCACCCGAGGACATACACAACATCAGATTGATGGAATGTGGAAGGTACATCTCTATCTCGCCCTTCCTTCTCTTGGCCAGTATGGATGGATATGACAGTATAAGGTTATTAACCAGGGAATAGGAGATTATTCCTAAAGCTGAGATCCACATAAATAGGAAAAGATAGATTATGGTGACGCTGCTGCCCGATGGACTATACTCCACTCCAATTAGACTGAAGATCCAATTAATTAACTCCATTTCTGGAATAAAAGCTTTGAAAATTAAAAAGCTGAAAATTATCACTCCCATTGAAGTTATGAAAGAATAGAACAGGGCAATCGCATATAATCTTTGAACAGTCAGGGGAAGCCTGGCAGAGTCTATTGATTTCTCTACTACCCGGAATTTCTCCGGGCACTCCCTAATTCTTTTGAAGAAGTATCTTACCATGAAATGTGGAACAAAGACTTTAACCCGTTCCCTCATCTAACCTCTCCATAGCTTTTTGGCTATCTTTATAATAGATATTAACGAAATGGGAAAAGTCGTTATAATTGCTTATACCTCTTCTCTGCATTTTTTCCAGGAATAATTTTCTTCTTTTTTTCTCTTCTTGAATTATGGAGACGCTCTCACCGGTAACTTCTGAGATCTTCTTCAGTTTTTTAGATTGAGATTGAATTGCAAACGAGTCTTTCGCCGAGTTCCACTTGTAAATAGGGTTCAAAAGCAAATCCTTATTTGTCTGGTCAATACCAAATATCTCGCTCACCTGATTGGCTCTCCTTTTCCTCACACCTTTTCCGGACCACATGTTCTGCACCACAACGGCATCAAGAAACTGTATCATGATCCTGGGTATCTTTAAAGGCTCGTTCTCCAATCTGTAAATAAGCTGACTCATATCCCCTGCATGTAGCGTAGAGTGCGACGAGTGGCCTGTGGACATGGCCTGGAAAAGGGTTTGCCCTTCCACTCCCCTGATCTCACCCACAATTATGTAATCCGGCCTTTGCCTCAAAGTGGTCTTCAACAGGTCATACATTGAGATTTCTCCACTTCCTTCAATTCCGATTCGTGTTAGTTCAGCTATCCAGTTTTCGTGATTAAGTTGAATCTCTCTGGTATCTTCTATGGACACAATTTTTGATTCGGGAGGAATGAACATAGTTAAAGCATTTAGTGTGGTGGTCTTCCCGCTGGCAGTCTCCCCTATAACCATAACGTTCATTTTGTGCTCCATAAGCAACCAGAAATAAGCGATTATGTCAGAACTTAGAGTGCCGAAATTCATCAAATCGATTGGAGTATAAGGGTCTTCCTTGAACTTTCTTATGGTAAAACTACTTCCTCTGGGAGTTATCTCCTCTCCGTAACTTGCATGAAGTCTGCTTCCGTCAGGTAGGGAAGCATCTATAAGCGGATTTGCATAAGAGATGTATTTACCTGATTTCTGGCAGAGCAGTGTTACCAGAGAATCGAGTCTGTTCCTGCTGAGCTTCACGTTTGTTCGCATCCCTCCGTGCTTGGTATGAAAAATGTAGAGGGGGATGTCATATCCATCGCATGATATATCTTCTACATACTTATCGTTCAGGATGGAATCTATGGTACCAAACCCTATGAAGTTCCTCAATAGATAATACAGGATTTTCATTTTTAGCTCTGGTTCCAATTCAAGAGCATATTCCTTTATCAATTCGTCCAGAACCTCCATTATTACCGTAGTTTTGGTGCTCTCATCTGTAGAATAGTCATTCAATACCAGAGAGCGTCTCATATCATTGTAGATAGAGTTAAGTAGAGAGTATTCCTCTTCAGATATTGGCGGTTCAATAAGAACGTAATTGTACTCGAATTTATCCACATAATCTCTCCAGATCTGTATTTTAGAGAAACCAGGCACAACCCAGTAATCGTCTATGACCTCTATATTTTCAGGAGGCTCTTTATTGTTTAAGATATTGTGATCCAGTTCACCGTAAAGTTGTTCTATGATTTTATAATGACTAGGAACACTTTGGCCAGTAATAGTACCCGTTTGCATATTCATTATTATTATCATAATCAAACTACTACAAAAAATTTCCTGTGGTTAAAATTGATACTATTACCACTCAACGTTAAGCTTCTACCCTCGCTACATAATGAAGAATTAGCTCAGTCTCGTCTCAAAGTCATGTTTCTGGTGATAATGAGTATTATCGTATTTTACTAATAATTTTTTTATAAGAAACAGTAGAAGAAATATTTAGAGAGAAATAAAAACAGGTATTCTGTACCTGGAGGGGTGTGCAGGAAATTAACACATAAACAACTGGCTCTCCTTCAGTTACTAAATCAGGAGTTAATTGAGATGACAATAGTCGGTAATGAAATACGTCAGAATACAAATAAACAGACGGATGCTCCATCAGAAGAAATTATAGACAGGATTATCGACTATATTGAAAAAATTGATGACTACGGGTTTGGATTCACCAAAGAGCTTCTTTTTCACGGTATAAAGACAGAAGCAAAAGAACAGATGAAAAAGGGGGTAGACAAGGATACAGCGTGGAATAATGCTTTTGAAATGGCCCGTAACGTTTGTGAAAACCTCATCAATAAAATTGAGAACCAGTCACTCGAACTTGCAGAAAGCTTTCTGGTAAGTAAGGGATACAGCAACATTGTAAGAAAAGGAGAAGTCGTGGGGAAATCGGGAACAAAATACACAATTAGTTTATTTGCATCAAACTATGAAGGGAAGGACACAGCTATCGATGTGATACCAGAAGGAAAGGAAGTGGACACCAACCAGGTGAAAAAGTTCTGTGGAAAGGAAAATGACATAGGACTGGATTACATGGTCGTTTCTCTCTCTAATTTATCTGAGGAAGCTAAAAAATATGCAGAAAGTAGAGAATTAGAGATATTTGATAGACAGGCTGTCGATAAGTTATTGGAGAAAAGAAAATACCTCATCCCGTCTGGTATCCCTGTGCTGGATAGGATTATGGGAGGAGGCCTCATAAAGAACCGGGTTTATCTTTTATCTGGGGATATGGGTTCGGGGAAAACTACATTTGGTATAAGGTTCTTACTGGAAGGCTGCAGGAGAGGAGAAAAATCACTCTTAATCTTAACGGATCAGAACCCAGAACATCTTATTCAAGATTTTGAGATGCTCGATTACAACCTTAGAGATTATATCGACCGTGAATTGCTCTACCTGTATGATCTGACCCACCAGGTAGAAGAATTAAAAGAAAAGGTGTTCCACGGAGATATTTCGCCTATAGAATACTGTGAAAGGATTTTGAATGATTTATACGGGCACATCAGGAAGGTGGGGGCAAATAGAGTGGTTATAGATACTTTCACTACACTGCTGATTTTAAATCATCCCTGGGCCAGGGATATCGCCAGGAAAATGATAATAAATTCTGAGAATCTGGACAGTACCGTTCTGCTTGTCAAGGATAAACACACAGAAAAGAACGGCCTGGAAGAGAGTTTTGTTCAGGCAGTAATTGAACTCAGCTTCAAAAAAGATGAAACAGGGGTCCATAGATATCTCAATGTGGTTAAGGCGAGGGGTATTCACTCCTTAGACACTCCAAAGTCCTGCAGGATATAAGAAGGGGATTTTCTTTTTTATGTTTGGTACTTCCCTTTGTCGCATTATCACATCTCTAATACCCTGAGGGAAATTATTATATAATTTACAATTACAATAATTATTATGAAGATAGTAGGGTTGGATATCGGAACCAACTATACTAAAGCCACAATGGATGGCGGAAAAGTCACTCAATTCCCCAGTATAGTTGTTTATGAAGACGAAAAAGACTGGACTTTTAAGGAGGAAAATAAGGATACTTATGTTGGAGAAGAAGCTCTAACAATGGTTCAGAACATGGAAAATATTGAAGCAGAACGTCCACTTCATGAAGGACGAATTATAAGCCAGTCGTATATAGAACTGGCAAAACACGCTTTTAAAACAATGAATATTGAGCCGGAAGTAATAGCAACTGGAATGCCGGTAAAATCTTCCAAAAACGAGCGAGAAGAACTTAAAAATGGTATAGAGAAGCATTTTAATGCTGAAGTTGCTATTTACCCTGAGCCTGTAGGAACACTGGCCCATATGGGTGTCCAGACAGGAGTATGTGTGGACATTGGGTTCGGAACGACTGATATCGCTGTTCTCCATCAACTGGAGTATGTTAAAGGAGATACGCTTTTGCAAGGAGTGGATTGGTTGCACAACAATCTGGAAGTTATTATCAGGAAGAATTATGGGATTGGTGTGACTCCCGAAGAGATAACCAGGTTGCTGACCACCCCCAACTATGAGATAGGTAGAGTAAGGAGCGGTAAAACCATCAAAGTATCTCATAAGGAAGTCATGGCAGAGTATGACAGGCTAATAAACAGATGGCTGGATAGAATAGTAAGCAGAACCAAGTCAGTTATAGAAGGTCTGTCTACGGAAATTGTAGATCAAATAGTACTCGCTGGTGGGGGGTCACTCTTGCCAGGTGTTTATGATGAATTCAAAAAGAATTTTCAGGACATAGCTGACGTAGTGAGGCCACAAGAACCAGTTTCCAGTAACGCCAAAGGGTATTACAACCTCTCCAGATCTTTATTCAAACATAAAGATTCTCAAACAGTAAAAGACTCAGTAAAGGAAACTAAACAAAAGGGCAAAGGTAAAGAGAAGGAAGAAAAGAAAAAAGAAGAAATAGAAGTAAAAAATTAGTTAAATGAAACTTACAGTAGATGTCCCTTCAGAAGTTGAAGAACTTCTAGATGAGAAGTGCAAGAAGACACAGAAGGAGCCATCAGAGCTAGTTGAATTACTCCTCGAATGGTATTTTCTAAAGCGGAAAAAACCTCAGATTGATGAAATTGGGAATGCAAATGATTTCTTAAAAATTGCAGATTACTGTGCCAAAGAAAGATTATACAACTGCAAATACAGTGATGTTGAAAATTGTAATAGGGATGTCAAAGTCCAGGCCAGTAAAAAGCCAAAACCCCTACACCCCTACATGTGCTTATTCTGCTCACACTTCGAAGACCAACGGGAACAAAATAAGACGGAGCAAGAAGAACAACAAGAGGAAAGTAAAACTCAAAACCCAATTGACGAGCAAAGAATCGCCAAAATCGCTGCAGGGATAATAATGGAGCAATACGGTAAAAAACTGGAAAAAGACACTGATAGCGGGTCAGAAGACGCCAATTCAAAGGAACTTAGCTTAAACCAGTTTGAAGAGGAAATTGATGAAGAGCCTGAGGAAGAGCTAATTACTAGAGATAAAGTAGAAAAACTTCTAAAAGACTGGTAGTTCAGATTCTGACAATTTGATTTATAATACTTTTCTTATACTTTCATACTATTCCTTATACTGTCCCACATCTCCAGCGGTTTACCGCACTCTTTCAAAATGTCGTCAATGGTTTCCTTCACCATTTCGAAAAATTGGGAGTACTCTGCTGTAGCCACCTCCAGGAAAAGCTTGTAGTGTTCCAGTGCCTTTTGATGATTCCCTTTTTCCTTGTTGACAACCCCAAGATTAAAATGAGCGTCAGGATTTTGGGGTTGAAGTTTTAGTGCTTCATTAAACTCCTGAATGGCCAAATTAAATCTCTCCTGATAATAATATGCTGCCCCCAGGTTTAATCGAGCATCTATATGTTGGGGATCGATATCCAAAACTTGGAGATAATTTTCGATGGCTTGTTCTAATTTTTCCTGGTCGCGTAAAATAGTTCCCAGATGGTAATAAGCATCTACATTTTGGGGATTCAATCTTAAAACTTCTTTAAGCTCTTTAATAGCCTTTTTCTCCTCTTTGTTTTCTTTATAAATAAGCCCCAGATCGAGATGGGCCTCAGCACAATCCGGTGCGCTTTCCAGGATGTTATTGAACTCCTGAATGGCCTGTTCATCCTCGCCCCTGTTTTTATAAATAGTCCCCAAAGTGTATTTGGCCCTGACATTCTGGGGATCAAGTTTCAGAACTTCATTAAACATTCTAATTGCCTTTTCATCTTCTTTTTGCTCGTAGTACAGATATCCCAGATTTAATAGCCCGTCTACATGTTGGGGCTCCCAACGCACCACTTCTTCAAGTTCTTCTATAGATGACTTAAAATTCCCCATACGGTAATATATTAACCCCAAATCATATCGAGCTTCCACATTATCTGGCATTTTTTCCACCACTTCTTTAAAGTTATCGACAGCTTTGTTGAGGTCTCCTGTATCCTTATAAATAACTCCTAAATTATATTTAGCCTCGATGTGGTTAGGATATAATCTCAAAACCTCTTTGAACTGCTCTACAGCCCTTTCTACTTCATTCAGTTTGTAATAAATTTTTCCTAAATAAACCCGGGCATCCGAATGATTGGGTTCTCGGTTCAGAACTTCCTGAAATTCTTCAGCAGCTCTTTCAAAATCTCCCTGGTGAAAGTGTATATATCCTGAACCATAATAGGCCTTAATATTGTCTGGATCTACTTTAACGATTTCAGAGAATTCTTCAGCAGCTTTTTTATCGTATTCCTGCTGGTGGTAGATCATCCCCAAGTAGAAGTGTGCATCAAAATTTTGGGGATTGTTATGGAGAACTTCCTGGAACTCTTTTGCCGCCAGAGTTATGTCTCCTTTGTCCTTATAGATCACTCCTAGCTGAAGTTGTGCATCATAATAATTCGGATCTCTGTTAAAGACCTCCAGGAATTCTCTGGCAGCCAGATCTGTCTCCCCCACATCCCTATACGCCACACCCAGTTTGTACCTGGTATCGGTGTCATCTGGATTGGCTTTCAGGATTTTCTTATATTCCTCAATACACTGGTCCAGTTCACCCCGGTCATGTAAGATTTGAGCCAGTGTGTAGCTGGCCTGTGAGTTGTGGGGATCCAGTCTCAAAACTGTCTTCAGTTTTTGAATGGCTTCCTGGTGCTCTCCTTTCTGATAGTAGAGTTGCCCCAAATCCAGAAGAATCTCAAGATTTGAGGTATTGCGTTTACCTGCAATCTTCTCAAAATACTCTATAGCAAGGTCAAAGTCTTCTTTCTCCTTGTAGATCAGCGCCAGCTGATATTGAGCGTCTAAATGGTTTGCATCTCTATTCAAGATCTCTTCAAATTCCTCGATTGCTTTCTTGATTTCCTCTTTTTTGCTGTAAGCTACACCTAACTTATAGTGCACTTCAAGGTTGTCCTCTATTTCCAAGAATTTTGTGAACTCCTTTATGGCCAGCTCTACCTCGTTTTTCTCCATGTAGATAGTTCCCAAATCATAGTGGGCCTTAGCATCGTCAGGATACTCTGTTAAGAATTTTTTAAGGCCCTGAATTGCTTTTTCGGGATCTCTATCCTTGTAGATAACTCCCAGATAATAGCTGGCTTGGGTGTGGTTGGGGTCCATCCAAAGTATTTCTTCAAAACAATCTATAGCCTTATCAATTTCATTCAATTTGTAGTAGGCAATTCCCAAGTTTAGAAAAGCTTCTATGTGGTTCCAGTCTAACTGTAAAACTTTTTTAAATTCCTCTACTGCTTGGTGGTAAAATTCCTGATGAAGATAATCTATTCCTAGGTAAATACGGGCCTTCAGGTGATCGGGATCCCTTCTCATCACTTCCAGAAACTCCTTCATGGCCAGCCCCCTATCACCTCTATTTCTGTATGCCAATCCCAGATAATAGTACGCTTCAATGTATGCAGGATCCATTCTCAAGACCTGTATAAAATGCTCAATTGCTTCTTCCCATCTGTTCTGTTTGTAATATATCAATCCCAGATTAAATTGTATGTTAGAGTCTCTTACTCCTTCCTTCGCTACCGCCTCAAATTCGGTTAAAGCCAATTCAATCTCTTCTTTGTGGAGATATAGGAGACCTAGTCTATACCTGGCCTCAGTGTTTCTGGGTTCCCTCTTTAACACTCGATTGAATTCCTGTATAGCCAAATCGTGTTCTCCCAGTTCCAGGTAAGAAACAGCCAACATGTTCCTTATGCCATTGTTATGGGGATTCAGTGCCAGAATCCTTTTGAACTCTCTAACTGCCTTCTCATACATGTGGTTCTCATAATAGATTATACCCAGGTTAATGTTAGCCTCTATCAGGTTATTATCTAATTTTAGAGCCTCATTATACCTCTTAATAGCCTTATCAATCTCTCCTCTCTCATAATGTACTGAACCTAAATTTAAGTATACACCGGAACCTGTAAAACCCTCCTGTATGGCTTTCTCAAACTCAGAAAAGGCCAAATCAGGCTGTGATTTACCCCAATAAGCCACCCCCAAGTGATAGTGAAACTCAGCATCTGGTGAACTATTTTTCAGAGCTTTCTCAAACTCCTGTATGGCTTTATCGTACTCCCTCAACTCATTATAAGAGATACCCAATTTATAGTTGATTCTGGTATCTTCCGGGTTTGAGGTCAGGACTTTTTCAAATTCGGTGATTGCACTGTAATAATCTCCCTGAAGATAATAAACTTCTCCTAAATTGTAGTGTGCTTCTGTATGGTCATGGTCTCTTCTGATAACCTCTAAAAACTCTTCAACAGCTTTATCGATGGATCCTACTATTTTGTATACTACTCCAAGGAGGTATCGGGCTTCCACATTCTGTGAATCTAATTTTAAAACCTCATAAAACTCTTCTGAGGCTTTATCGTACTTTTCTAATTTGTAATATGCGTTGCCTAGCTCAAAATGAGCTTCAAGGTTTTGGGGGTTCAGTTTCAGGACTTTTTCAAATTTTTGAACGGCTTTGGTGTAATCCTCAAGTTGGTTGTATATATTTCCCAGCTCGTAATAAACTCTAAAGTCTCTGGGATTCCACTTAATATATTTTTCAAACTCCTCAACGGCCTGGCTAAGGTTACCCTGATTTACATACAGTTTCCCCACTCTAAATAGGGCATTGGTATTCTTTGGATTTATCTTTAGGCTCCTGTAATATTCTTTGGTAGCTTTGTCCTTTTCTCTTAGCTTCTCATAAATCTTACCCAAGGCGAAATAAGCTTCCGAATAATTTTTGTCTATCTTGATTGCTCTTTTAACCTCTTCTTTAGCTGAAAGATGATCTCCTTTATCCAGATAGACCAGGCCGAGGCTTAGGTGAGTATCAGCATCCTTTTTATTTATCTCTAGAATCTGATTGAATTGCTCTATAGCCTTATCGAACTCTCCTTCTACCTGATATAAAAGTCCCAAGTTGAAACGAGCCTCTGTATGTTTTGAGTTTATACTCAATAATTTCTCGAATTGCTTGATGGCCTTCTCTATATCTCCCTTCTCGTAATAGATGATCCCCAAGTTGAAATGAGCGTCTATATCTTCCGGATTATATAATAAATATTCACTGTACTTTTTTATATCTGATTCAGCATCTTTCTGGGAATCTTGTACTGTTTTGTTAGAGACCATTATTGCTAACCTTTATGATAATAATTATTAGAAATTATTAAGTTTGCTATTATCTCATTATGATTTAGTTTTACTACTCTACAGTCGCCATCTGCCCCAATGTCCGGTATAAAATGTTTGAATTAAATAGGATCCATAATCACATTTGTATTTCAAATAAATGTAACTTTAAACGCCTGCAAACTATCATAAAAAATTCTCTGGGGGTATCTTGGTTTCATATTCTCATAATGGCTTTTGAGTAAACCTTTTTTTGTAGTGGTTATTAGCTTTATACGGTTGTTACAGTATGATGGTGAATTCTGAATTACAAAAACACTTAGACAAAATAAGTAAAACCACCAAAAAAATAGGTAACAGACCCACAGGAATTGAATTGCTTGATAAACAATTCGGAGGAGGATTACCTGAAAATAGTCTGGTATGTATCTATGCTGATCCCATTAGTATGCCAGAAGCGTTCCTGTACCAACTGTCCTCAGAAAGAAAGACCTACTATTTTAACACATTCCGCCCTGTCCAGTATATACAGGAAAATATGTCCAGTATGGGTTTTCCGGTGGAAAATGTAGAGTTTATTGATGTATTCTCTCATTATGGTAAGACAGAGTTCGAACAATTTTTGATAGACAGCAAATGGAAGAAGAAAGAAGTATTTAGCTTTTTAAACAACCAATTGAAAGACCTGCACACTCCAGAAGATTTCAATGTAATATTTGACTCTATTTCCTTTTTCATGAAATTAGATGTAGATTTCGCTCTAAAAGAGTGGCTGCTGAACAAAATTTACTTGCTCTCTAAAGAGAGCAAAAATCTATTTTACATATACCTGATGAAAGGTGTTCACCCCACAGAAATAATCAATATGGTAATAGAGATCAGTGACGTTGTTTTTAATGTCCGCAGTGAAGAAGTTGGAGCACAAATAAAAAGTGTTCTTTCCATTCCAAAAATCAGAAACAGACCTCCCGTAAAGGAGACCTTCAAATTTAAAGTAGAAGAGGGGATAAAGATAGATACCTCTAAAGACATCGCATAACCATATGATTTAGGTGCCCTTCCTCACAACCTTCCACTTTTATTCTCTTCCCTGCTGAGCTCAAGATACCTCATCACGGGATTTTGGGGGTAATGGGGAGAGGCCTGCATGATAAAAATTTGGTGAGTTGGGGGTCTTGGGTGGGGTAATACTTGGGGGTGGTGTGGCCTCTCCCATATTCATTTTAGTTTAATTCTCCAAAAAAATTACTATTTATCCATGGTTATAATAATCTTGATGTAGATATCCACGTAACCTTGATCTCATGAGTGGAGGAATGAGGTTGTTAATGAGTTTCCCCATCAATCCTCCACATGACTTGATCACCTTTATTTAACCCCATACTTTTCAGCAAGCACAGCCGGAAGGATAACTTTTAATTGTCCTCCTGATTCAGGTACCTTGTATGACTTCACAATATCACCCTGAAATCAACCTATTTCTGGGGTTAAAATGGGATTACTATGTAATTACCAATCACCCTAATATAAGATTTCCTTTCTATAAACGGTGACCATGTATGACTTCCTTAGCTATGTCTGCAGTTGACATAAATGTGTGCGTTGAAGAGCTTCAAAAATTAGTTAATGGTAAAATAAACAAGATATACCATTCTAATGACGAAATTAGAATAAAGGTACATGCAGGTGAAAGGCATGATCTGATAATTGAAGCCGGTAAGAGAGTTCACCTCACCAGATATGTTCGGGAGATAAGATTCCCCTCCAGTTTTGCCATGCTGTTGAGAAAACACTTAGAGGGAGGGAGAATAAGGAGAATAAAGCAGTATGATTTTGATAGAATTGTTATTATAGAAATTGAGAGAGGGGATAAAACCAGTCTGTTGATTGGAGAGTGCTTCTCCAAAGGTAATGTCATTCTGGCGTATAAAGATTACAAGGTTATAATGGCATTAAAGAGACTGAGACCCAATCAGAATTACACTTTTCCTCAGATAAAAATCAACCCCCATAATATCCTGGAGAACTTCCGCGATATTATTGACAGCTCTGATATAGTGAGGTTGCTGGCCACTAAGGGTGGACTGGGCGGTCTGTTCGCAGAGGAAATATGTTTGCGGGCCAATGTTAACAAGTATAAACCTGCCGATTACTTGAGCGAAGAAGAAATAGTAAGTCTTGAAAATGCTATAAGGGAGACTTTTTCGCCCCTCTTTGAAGGAAACATCAAACCCCAAATTGTTTCTCAAAATGGAGAGGAGGTGGATGTTCTTCCTCTTGAGCTGGAAATCTATTCCCAACACGACAAAGAATATTTCGAAACCTTTAACGAGGCCCTGGATGAGTTTTATTCTCGCCAGATGACTGAAACTGAGTTAGAAGAAAGTACAGAGATGCATAAGTTGAGAAAAAGACTTGAACAGCAGGAAGAAGCCAAAAGGGATTTTGAAAGAGAAATAGAATACTATAAAAAAGCTGGAGATGCTTTATACGAGAATTATCAGACCATAGAACAGGTTATGAATGCCTTCAGAGAAGCCAGAGAGAAGATGTCGTGGGATGAAATAAAGAGAACGGTCAAAGAAAAGCAGAACGAAAATGGGCTGATCTCTATTATAGAATCAGTGAATCCCAAAGAGAATAAAGTGGTCGTCACCATAGACAATATGAGCCTGGAGCTCCCTCTTGGCAAGACCATACCCCAGATCGCAGATGACTACTACCAAAAATCCAAGAAGGTCAAGACCAAGTTAGATGGCCTGCTCAAGGCTATGGAAAAGACCAAAAAGTCAATGGAAAGTGAAGATACTGTTGTCAGTACCTATACAGACAGCCCGATGAGGGCGGTCAGAAAGAGAGAGTGGTACGAGAGGTTCAGGTGGTTTGTAACCTCTGAAAACTTTCTGGTGATCGGAGGGAGGAGTGCATCCATGAATTCGGAGATAGTGTCAAAATACATGGAAAACAATGATCTGTTCTTCCATACCCAGAGCCCGGGTGCTCCCGCAACAGTGTTGAAGAATGGTAAAGAAGCAGGAGAGAGAAGTATCTATGAGGCTGCTCAATTTGCTGCTACTTATTCTGCGCTGTGGAAAGAGGGAAAGTACAGCGGATCAGCATACCATGTAAATCCGGATCAGGTCAAAAGAAGTGCCAAATCAGGAGAGTATCTCGCCAAGGGGAGTTTCCTCATCGAGGGTAAGAGGAGCTTCATGGATGTCCCGGTCTCGTGTGCGGTAGGAGTGGAGGTCAAAAATTTAAGAGTCCTGGGAGGGCCATTATCCGCTGTTAAAACCTACTGCGACTATCTTGTGGAGCTCGACATTGGAGACAAATCTCACAATGAAATTTCGGTAGAGATCGCAGCTAAACTCGTGGAAAAGGCCAGGGAAGATGAGAAACACTTAGTAAAGAGCATAGCCAAACCCGATGAAGTGATGAAGTTCTTACCACCTGGAGGGTCCAGAATTAAAGAATAAATCAGATCAAGTAACGTGACTGGAATTCAAACTGTAACTTAGATAATAGTTGAAAGTCCCGAAACTGGTAGGTAAGTATGATTTTGGTAGTGACTAACTTATGAAAGTGACTAACTTATGAAAGTGACTAACCATCTCATAGACTAAAAGCCTGGAATTTCTGCTAAACAACGTTAAGGTCAACAAGCAGAAACTAAAGCCTGGCCTGAATATTCTTTTTATATGAAGTGATACCAAAAGTGATGCTATGTGGACGACCTGCAGACAGGTTGAACCAAAATTGATTATTTCCTTTTATCAACAGCTATTTTGTATCTTATGAGTGATTATAGAAAAATCTATTGGAAAAGGTTAGAGGGAATCAACCTGCACACTAGTAGCTACCATTGCCCCTTAGAGGTAGAGGGGAGATCAGAAGATAGGTTAGCATTGTGATTCTCCCCTCCAGAACGCATTTCTGGTTTTATTCAGGCAGCTTGCCCTGATTTTACTGTTTCTCCATCAACAGTTGTGTCCACCATCTCTTCCAGCTCTTTTCTCCTGAATGGTTTCTCCAGTATATCAAGTGCACCTGCCTCCATCATCTCCTTGCCCTTGTGAGACTTGTAGGCAGTAATAGCCACGATCTTAGTGTTAGGGTTTTTCTCCAGAATTTTCTTGGTGGCTTCAATCCCGTCCATTCGAGGCATCATGATATCCATTAGTACTAAATCCGGTTCATCTCTTTCGCAAATCTCCAAAGCCTCGTAACCATTAGAAGCTTCCAGGACCTGGTACTTATCCAGTATAAGCCCTATTACTTCTCTCATGGCGGGTTCGTCATCCACAACCAATATTTTAGTTTCCGACATTGGTCCAACCTCCTAACAATTTATCTTATAATCTTCAATTCATGAGCTTCTATCAACCCATTTTCAAGTCTATTATGAATATACACTCGAATTGGGTGATAGCTTCTTGTTGAGCCACTGTGAATCCCGTATTTAGAGCGTATCTGATTTTTTAGCTCTCCAGATAGCTGAGGGCATTTTTTTACCTTCTTTCGCCGGTAGGGAATAATAATAATGAGAAATTTAATAAAACCAACGCTTATCTTCATGATGATGTGATTTTTCATCTGAGCAGATTATCATGTTTACATCATTGTGAAAATAAAGACATTTAAGTAATTAAGAGCCATTATGCTCATGTAGGTGATAAAAATGGTCAAGATTGTTCATGCCCAAACCGTTCTTGCGGAGGAGTCTCTCAACGAGCTGAAGAAGAAGACGGGAGAAAATGCCACAAAAGATGCAATTGCTATGGCTGTAAATCATTATTTAAGATGTTCTTATATCAATGAAGAACCTCTGGAAGGTAAGCTGGAAGAGATCATGAAAAAGAAGAGAAGATAACCGTAAATCTCCCATCACATCCCCCATCTTCTATCTTTCAACTCTCCTGATCAGAAATCAGATAATTAGAAATTGGTCAATTCTCATTTCTCATTTCTAACTTTATATCCATCTCTTTTTACGGAAATATATGAGCATGGTAACACCTGTAGCCAGCATCACCGTCCATACGGCAGGATAGGCCCACCATAACCCCAGCTCCGGCATATACTGGAAGTTCATGCCGTAAACCCCTGCGATGAAGGTCAGGGGGATGAAAATGGTAGCAATTATGGTCAGGACCTTCATTACCTCGTTCATCCTGTTGCTGACACTTGATAAATATACTTCCAGCATACCCGAAACCATGTCCCTGAACGTCTCAATGGTGTCAATTACCTGTATGGTGTGGTCATAGACGTCCCTGAGGTATATCTGGGTTGTATCACTGATTAATTTTGACTCTCCTTTGTAGATAGTGTTTATTACTTCCCTGAGGGGCCACACAGATTTTCTCAAGAATATCAGCTCTCGCTTTAAGCTGTGGATGGTGTTCAGCGTCTCCGGAGTGGGGTCTTCCAGCAGCTCTTCTTCCAGCCTTTCAATGGTTTCACCTATTTTCTCCAGCATTAGGAAGTAGTTATCCACAATAGCATCTATCAAAGTATAGGCGAGATAATCGCTCCCCAATTTCCTGATCTTCCCTTTACTCTCCTTAATACGCTTCCTTACTGCGTCAAAAACATCTCCTTCCCTCTCCTGAAATGTTAACACGTAATTGGGACCCAGAATTATGCTTATCTGCTCTGAATCAATCTTATTCTCTTTACAGTAGAGCATCTTGGCAACAATGAAAATATGATCGTCAAAATCCTCTATCTTTGGTCTCTGCTCGGTGTTTAGAATATCTTCTAGGACCAAAGGGTGTAAACCAAATTGTTTGCCAATCCTGTCGATAATACTGACCTCGTGAAGACCCACAATATTTATCCATGTAACAGAAGAGGTATCCTTGAAGGGAAAACAATCTTCCACGTTTTCTACTGTCCTCTCCTCGAAATTTTTCTTATCGTAATCGATAATAGAGATTGTTACTTCTTCGGCTTTTTTCTCCCCCACATAGACCAGAGACCCGGGAGGGAGGCCAGCTTTCTTGGATCTTTTCTTGATCATTTTGAGCATTTGTACCCCTTGAAAACTAAATTAGATTTTAAAGACTTATTTTGTTTTAATACAAACTTATACATAACATTTACTTATTTTAATCTCTCATAGCCCCACTCCCAAGTCTCCGGCTCAATATACACTTTCTTTATATCTTTATTTGTCTCTCTCATCTCTTTTTCCATGCGGGAGATTGTTTCATCCACTTCTTCAGTGTTCAGATCTGGATCCATAGCCACATCAGCGGTAACAATTATGTTGTCAGGTCAAAGTAAACCGTCCTGAAATCAACTATTCCCTTCACATCCTCAAAACTCAAGATGATGTCTCGCAGTTGTTTCTCCTCCTTCGCCGGCAGGCTCTCCCCAATAAGCAGGCGCTGGTTTTCCCATGCGAGCATCATGGCGAAGAACATCAGCGTAATCCCCCGATCAGTAGAGCAGGAAAAACCATCGAAAAATGGATTCCCCGTCAGTTGAGTGACCAAAATACCTACCAGAGCCATAATATCTCCGATTATGGCAATAGTCCTCAGTGAAGGCCGTCAGTGTGCTGACATTGCTGGTCTTCTTGAAACCTCTCTAAATCCACTCCACTGTATGTTTCTCGATATCCGATTTCATGCCTTTGTAAGCCTTGGAGAAAGCATATCCCTCGAATAGTATGGCTCCCAACAGGAAGCCATAATTCACAAACACTGCCGGGAAATTGAAACCCATAATTGGGACCATACCGCTCGCCAGTGAGCTCTCATGTGAATTATAGGTTAAATCCGTGCCTGAAGCTCTCGATCCCGGCAATACCGAAGAGAAATACGCTCACCAGAAAGCTGTAGAAGAACTGAGCTTTCCCGTATCCGAAGGGGTGGATTCTGCTGGGTCCTTTATGACTGAATTCTATTCCTATCAACAGAAAGACCTGGTTGCCGGTATCCGATATGGAATGGTATGTTCGGAGAGCATAGCCGGGCTTAAGGTCAGCAAGTAGCAATAAATTTTAAAACAGTAATAGATGCATTAACAATTAAAGCAGCCATCACTACAGACCTGGTCCCGGCAGAATTTAGTGTTGTTTCAGTTGCTTTGGAATGTCAGAATCCATTTAAGCCCCCTAAATCCAATAGAGTTCCTGACAATATGATCTTGCCTCTTTCTGAACCTTAATCCCGCTCAGATCTTTTTTCAAACATTCTGATTTCCTTGAGTTTATATATAACCACAAGGACATTGGACATTGGTTGTGAAATATTTAATCGTTCTATTCTTCCACTTTTTTAGAAAACTTAAAGTTCTGGATGCATCATCGAACTCCAATGGAAAAAGTTGAAGAGATCATGACCAGAGACGTGGTTACGGTAAAGGAGAGTCATACTTTAATGGAAGCTGCAAAAATAATCCGGGAAAGAAAAGTAAGCGGTGCTCCAGTCCTAAATGAAGAGGGCGATGTGGTGGGAGTGCTCAGCGAGGCTGATGTTCTTAAAGTATTGGGTGATCATCCCTGGCACTCCTTGAATAGGATTCTTCACCTCCACGAGCAAGAACAGGATATCCAGGAAGACATCGAAAGGATGAGCGAGACAAGGGTCAAGGAAGTAATGTCAAAGCACCCTCAGATCGTAGATTCGGACAACCTAATTAATGATGCAGCGTCAATTATGCACTCTACAGGATATAATCGGCTGCCAGTTGTTGATAACAGTGGAAAGCTGGTGGGAATAGTGACCAGGGCAGATATATTGACTTCGCTTCAGGAGGATTGAGCATGCCAGCTAAAACTGTAAGAGAGGTTATGAACGCCAACGTTATCTCTTTCAAGTCAGATGATAAGGTCCAGAAAGTAATTGAAACTTTCAGAGATAATAAAATAAGTGGAGCACCTGTAGTGGATGAAGAGGGCAAGGTGGTAGGAATTATCAGTGAAGCAGATATCATAAACCTGACTTCAACCATCCCTCTACCTTATATTGAATTTAACCCCTTCAATCCCTTCGTGTTCTTGAACATACGCAACTACTGGAAAAAAGTAAGAGAAATGCCGGATGAGATCAAACAAAGATACAATACGCTACTCAGCGGTTCAGTAAAAGATGTAATGTCCAGACAACCAGTAACTGTATCAGCTGATGCGTCCATTTCAGAAGCCTCCAGAATAATGAGCGAGAAAGACTTTAACAGACTCCCTGTAGTAGATAGAGAAAATAAACTGGTAGGAATAGTAGCCAGGCAAGATATTCTGGATGTGGTCGTCTAAAGGTGGGTAACGATTATTATATAATTGGATCAGTCCATCCGTTATTTAAGGTTGTTATGGTTGGGATGTAGTCTTTGCCCTCTCCTCGTGTGACATGCTGGCCAATTTCTCGACTTCTTTCACATCCAGTCCGAGTCCATCGGCCACTCTCTGACCAAAATCTGGGTCTGCCTTGAAGAACAGTGCAGTCTGTCGGAGCTGTATCCTTTTTTGGGCGTTACTTAGATGATCAACGATATTGCCCACCAGATTTTTGCGGTCCTGCTCGCTCATAACATCCCGATACAGATTGCCGGGCTGAACAAAGTCATCGTTGGGGTGGGTATATGGATATCTGTCAGCCTTCCCCGAGACTTCAAAAGGAGGCTCCTTTGCGGATTTGTCCGGCTCTGGTCCACCGAAACTGTTGGGCCAGTAATTCGGACCGCTGCCCCCATTCGAGTCGACCCGCATGAACCCATCACGCTGGTAGCTGTTCTCAGCATTCTTGGGTCTGTTCACCGGGATCAAATGGTAATTGGGACCAAGTCGATGAAGGTGAGTGTCGTGGTAGGAGAAGAGACGGGCCTGGAGCATCTTATCTGGCGAAACTCCAATGCCTGGGACCAGGTTGCTGGGGTTGAAGGCGGCCTGCTCTACTTCGGCAAAGTAGTTCTCCGGGTTGCGGTTGAGGACCAGTTTACCCACGTCAATGGGTGGGAAGTCGCCATGGGGCCATACCTTGGTTATGTCAAAGATGTCAAAACGATAATCTTCCGCTTCCTCTGGAGTCATTATCTGCATCTGAAGAGTCCATGATGGATAATCGCCTCTATCTATAGCATTGTAGAGGTCCCTGGTAGCGTGGTCAGGGTCTTTGCCGCTCATGGCATCTGCTTCATTACGGGTGAGGTTCTGAATCCCCTGATCAGTCTTAAAGTGGTACTTTACCCAGAAATACTCTCCATCCTCATTATACCATTTATAGGTATGGCTGCTGTATCCATTCATGTTCCTGTAGGTGGCCGGAGTACCCCTATCAGAGAATAGAATGGTCACCTGATGGATCGATTCTGGTGTCAGTGAAAGGAAGTCCCAGAACATGTCGGGGTCCTTGCAGTTGGTGGCAGGATTGCGTTTCTGAGTATGTATGAAATCCGGGAATTTTAAGGGATCACGTATAAAGAAGACAGGAGTATTGTTTCCCACAAAATCATAGTTACCATCTTCGGTATAGAACTTTACAGCAAACCCACGCGGATCACGAGCCGCATCAGCCGATCCTCGCTCTCCTCCCACTGTAGAGAAGCGGGCGAACACTTCAGTTCTCTTCCCTACCTCAGACAGGAATTTTGCTTTAGTATACTTACTAACATCTCTGGTCACCTCAAAATATCCACCTGCGCCAGCTCCCTTAGCGTGAACTACGCGCTCAGGAATGCGCTCCCTATCAAAATGAGACAACTTATCCAGAAGGTGTACATCCTGCATGAGGACGGGACCTCTTTCTCCAGCCGTTAAGCTGTTCTGATCATCGCCAACAGGCGCTCCAAAAGCTGTGGTTAAATTTTTTCTATCATCCTTTTTCATTTAGCTTACCCCCATATCTTAAAATCCTGATAAGTTAGACTGGTCAAACTTACTTAAAATTTCTCAATTGTTAGGGGAAAAAAGGTTAAAGGAATGCGAAAAATAAGAATTATTTTTTATACTTCAAACAGGATTCAGAAGTGATACGATAGAAAAAACACCCATAACGGCTGCGGTCACCACTAAACCGGCGATAAACACCCCTATGGCAATGAAAAAGAAAGATCTCATGGGTTTCAGCCTCAACAGAAAGGAGACCAGCGAGCCTGTCCACGCGCCGGTTACTGGCAGAGGAATGGCTACAAAAAAGATTAGTCCGGGATAACCGAATTTCTCAATGACGCTCTTCCTCTTCTCGGCCCTCCTCTCGAAGAACAGGTAGATGGTCGAAGTCCAATTCCACCTTAGAGCCAGCTTCCTCACCTGTTCCAGAAAAAGAAGTAGAAATGGAACCGGTACCAGATTACCTATAACGGAGACAAAATAGGCCTTGAAGGGATCGAAACCATAGTAGAAGGCCAGCGGTATCCCCCCTCTAAGTTCTGACACGGGCAGAGCTGAAACCACAGCCACCCTTAGCTCCAGGAAAGGTAAAACAGACACCATGTCGACAAGATTCATTATGGAAGCTCCTTCAATTAATTGAGTTGAAATAATTTTCCATAATGGATATTTTTCTTTTGATCTCATCCTCATCAAAAGGAAGCAGAGGTGTGAGGACAGGCATACTCCTTTCTCTAAACAACGGCAATAATCCCTCTATCTCGTTCATGGTGGTAGAACAGTAGACTGCCGGGTATCTGGTAGTAAAGGCGTGGGAAAGCAACCTTTTTAAGTCTCTAGGGCCCTCAAAAATCCTGATACTCCTGTAGCTCGCCCAGGGGAGGAGAACATGTTCAACCTCACTCATTTCTTCTGAAATTAGGATATCTGTGTCACAGCCTCTCCTTAAGGCGTACCAGGTAGATAAAAGGGATTTACTGTCGTTGATTACAGACAGAACTCTTTCTTGACTCCCCACAGGCAACCCACCAAAACCCTGGATGATGGAGGTGTAAATGTAGGTACTGTCTTCTCTAATCTCTATATATATTGTTACGTCCGGACAGCTCAAATCGACTCTTGCTCCTGTGTGAGATTGAAGGTCAGCTCCCACAGACTTTTGCACTTCCATAGAAGTGAAGTTATGTTCACCTGCTCTCCTGGCTTTAACTGCAAAACTATCTTCCTTGCCAATATGTTCACTTCCGATTTTTAGTGCTTTGGACCTTATGCTGCTCATCCTGGACTCCGTCTCAACTGTTAGGCTGGTGGAAGTGACCCCAAACACACCCGCAACAAGTTGGGCAACAATTTCATTATTTGAGTGAATATAGATCCTGCCCCATTCGGCGGAAACTTCTTCCTGGATTCCTCTGATCTGTAATACTCTTTCAATATTTGAAATCAGCAAATTTTCGAACTTTTTCCGAAGTTTCCCTTTCAGTCCGATTTCACCATATCTGACCAGTATCATATTTTCTTGTTCTCTTTTTTTCACATTTTCTTATTTCCTACGATTTTGGTAACTATTAAGTCTTCCTCACAACCCACAACCCACAACCCACAACCCACAACCCACAACCCACAAACTCAACTCGCAATTCACAAGTTGCTACTCCCCAAAATACTCCGGAAAAATTATTTTTAACCTGTAATTAATCTTAGGATGATGGACTCTGCCTCAAGCGAATACTCACAGGAATATACCAGGGCGTGTATGGAGATAGCTGAGGCTATCCTGTCCTCTCAACCCCAGAAAAAAGAAGAGATCGCCAAAATCAAGAAAAAAGTTAGCAAAAAATACAGCTTAGCCAGCATCCCGGGTGATGCGGATGTGCTATCCTGTTTACAGGAGGTAAGCGACTCCACTAATGAGGAAGAGGTCGACAGATTGAGGAAAACCTTGAGAGTGAAACCGGTAAGGACCATCTCAGGAGTGGCTGTTATCTCCGTAATGACTTCTCCAGCTCCTTGTCCTCATGGTAAGTGTTTACCCTGTCCGGGCGGGGTTGAGAAGAACACTCCTCAGAGCTATATAGGGTTGGAGCCCGCTGCCCAGAGAGGCTGGCAGCATGAATACGACCCCTACAATCAGGTGAGGGGCAGGCTTGCGGAATTGGCTTCTATCGGCCACGATGTGGATAAGGCAGAGATAATCGTGATGGGAGGCACTTTTCCTTCCAGAGAAAGAGCTTACAGACAAAATTTTATGCTGGGGATTTTCAACGCCCTCAACACGTTCCGGAACGGTGAAAAAGCCTTGACTCTTGAAGAAGCCAAAGAAAAGAACGAAAAGGCCAGTGTAAGGTGTACGGGAATCACTTTTGAGACCAGGCCAGATTACGCTAAAAGATCACAGATTGAGGAGATGCTGGGATACGGGGGAACAAAAGTAGAATTAGGGATCCAGACAGTTTATGAGAACATCTTGCAGAAGATCAACCGGGGTCACGGAGTAGTTGACTCTATTGAGGCCACCAGATTGCTTAAGGATTCGGCTTTTAAAGTGGGATACCACGTGATGCCTGGTCTCCCCTACGCCGATATGCAAAAGGATGAAGAGATGTTCAAGGAGCTGTTTACCAACCAGGATTTTAAGCCGGATTATTTGAAAATATATCCCACTCTTGTAGTTGAGGGGACAGAGCTGCATCAGATGTGGGAGAACGGAGAGTACAGGCCGTATAATACCGATGAAGTCATTGACCTCCTAGCCAGGGCCAAACGCCACTTCCCTCCGTGGGTTAGGGTACAGAGAATTCAGCGGGATATCCCTGTAAAGAACGCTCTGGGGCTGGATAAAGGGAATATCAGGCAGATGGTCCACCAGAAATTGAAAGAGTACGGATATAACTGCAACTGTATCAGGTGCAGGGAAGTGGGCCACAGAGGTATCGAAGAGGCAGACGTGGAGCCGGTAGTGAGGAAGTATAATGCCTCAAGAGGTGAAGAATACTTTATCTCTTATGAGATTTCCCACAACGGCTCGCTTGCCGGTTTTATCCGTCTGAGATTTCCATATGAGCCCTTCATTGGAACTCTTAAGGATGCAGCACTAATAAGGGAGCTCCACGTTTATGGTAAGAGCCTCCCTATAGGGTCAAGAGATGAAGGTGCATTCCAGCATAAATCCATAGGGAAGAACTTGCTGGCCAGAGCTGAGGAGATAGCCAAACAGAAATACGATAAAATAGCCATAATCAGCGGCGTGGGCGTCAGGGACTACTACAGGAAACTGGGTTACGAGAAAAGCCAGGAATACATGGCGAAAAAGATTTAGAAAGGATTGGATAATGTTCTACTGATCAACAGGTTAAGTGGGCAGCGAGAACAACTTTTTTCCCTTCGCTTACCAGCTCATTGAACTTTTCTTTAGCTCTGCTGGTCAACATCTGGTCGACATCAATACCTTTCTGCTGAAGCTGCTCTTTAACAGCATTGCTCACTTTCATTGAGCCATTTGCTCCCGTTCCAAAAATGACTATTTCTGGATTGGCATCGATTATTTCGCCAATATCCTCCGGATGCACATTGTGCCCCTCTTTTCTCCACCAGCTGGAGTTTATCATGCTGTCTTTAGACACTATAACATCACTGGTGTACTCTTTTCCATCGATGGTTATCCTCCCGAAAGAGAAACCCTCTACTTGCATATTAACAACTGGGGAATGGAGATATTTAGTTGTAACTGATTTCCCTGCTGTTATATAACGCTATTAATTCTTTCCATATTATCTTCTATGCTGGTTCAACTTCAACTGGTGATAACGAGAAAGTTTATGGGAGGAACAAATCAGTTGGATTGAGCAAAAGGTGAAAATTATGATAACCGTATTGGGCAGCCTGCACATGGACATGGTTACCAGGACTGAGAGAATTCCCCGTTTAGGAGAGACTGTTTGGGGCGGGGAGTTTATCATGTCTCCAGGTGGTAAGGGAATGAACCAAGCCGTAGCCGCATCCAGATTGGGAGGTAAAGTAGAATTCTTGGGCAGTATTGGAGACGATTACTTCGGCGGTATACTAAAAGAGAGATTAAGGAAGGAAGAAATCGGTACCGATCATCTGAAGATTAGCAGCCAACCCACAGGCACCGCTTCCATCATTGTTGACTCTAGTGGGAATAATATAATAGCTGTTGCACCTGGGGCTGATGAAGCATTGACTCTGGATGATTTAGAGCAGATAGATGAGCTTTTGGAAAAATCCAAAGTTTTTCTGGCTCAACTGGAGATGCCGGACGAAATAATAATGGGAGGGCTGGAAAAAGCCTCTAAAAGAGGGGTCAAAACTATATTAAACCTCGCACCGGCCAGAAAACTTTCTCATGAATTTCTTCAAATGGTCGATGTGATTGTTCTTAATGATCTAGAGCTCAAAGATCTGGCAGGGAGCGATTTAATAGAAGAGGCTGCTAAAAGTGTAATTGAGCAAGGGCCTCAGGCAGTGGTAGTAACCCTGGGGAAGGAAGGCTCTATGCTGGTATCAAAGGATGGAACTGTTAATACTATCACTGTTCCCGATATAGAAGTTAAAGCAGTAGATACCACTGGAGCAGGAGATGCATTCTGTGGTGGTTTGTCTGCTGCTCTTGATTCAGGGGAAGACATTCAGGGAGCAGTTAGATTGGGTAATCTAATAGGTGCGCTATCAACAACGAAAGTAGGGGCTCAGGAGGCTTTACCCACTAGGGAGGAAGTAGAAGATCTGAAAAAAGAGCTGGGAATTTAGATTATATATTTTAGAGAAACTAACCTTTCAACCCTCTAATAGTCTCTTGATAAATAGGTCCATGAACTTCTCCCCATCGATCTGGTGGCAGACCCTGATCTTTGGTTTACTTTCTCCTTTTCTTTCCACCGGTAGCTGAGGTCTCCTGTCCGCAATCGTTTGCCCTCTGGTTAAATTGCCTTCAGTTTCTGCTTCTACAGGATAATAATCCCATTCAAAGATTTCTGGTGCGATGGCTACGGCGACCGCAATAGGGTCGTGGGGATAGGCAACTCTCTCCCCTCTTTTAACGTAAAAGGAGATTAAAGAGTGGACGAACTCCTCAAATTCATTCTGGGGCGAAAAATTTTTCAGAGTGTCTTCCTTGAACTCAACTGAAGGTTCATGGGTAACGTCCAGACCTACGGCGATAGTTGGCATTATGGAGAGCACTATACTGGCTGCCAGGGGATCATGCCACACGTTGAACTCCGAGACGGGAGTCACGTTCCCGTGGCCATATTCGGTTAGGCCAAAAGCGCCTCCCATCATTATGTGCTCTTTGATCCTACGGGTTATCTGAGGCTCCTTCTCAACTGCCATGGCGACATTTGTTAGGGGAGCAGTGGTGATCAGAGTTAACTCCTGGGGGTTGGACATAATACTGTCTATAATGAAGTCCACTGCGTGAGTTTCTACAGGTCTAACGGAAGGGGCAGGTAATTGGCCGCTCAAATCTGCCAGACCATCACTTCCGTGGATGTACTCTCCATCCACCACTTCACCATCTTTATGAACGTATGTGACAACTTTTTGGCCGCTGATCGGCTCGCCCAAGCCTTTTGCCACAGGAATATCACTCCCAGCGAGCTCTAGCACCTGTAAAGTGTTTCTGATGACGTTTTCAATACCAGTATTCCCACCCACGGTGGTTATCCCCGTAACTTCCAGCTCTGGAGAGCGAACAGCCATTAGAATAGCCAGGGCGTCATCTATTCCAGTATCCACGTCCAGTATCACTTTTTTAGGATTTTTTGCACTCATGGAATCCCACTGGTTTTTGTTAATCTCCTTTTTCTTAATAGTTTTTTACTGATTCCCCCAATTATCTGTTTAAAACTCCAATTTAGTCCCTATGCTCTCTCCTATTGCTTTTTTATAAACCAATGTAGCGGTAACCACATCTTGGATCGCCAGACCTGTGGAATCGAACACAGTAATCTCCTCTATATTCTTTTTAACGGGTTTCTTCCCGGCCACGAATTCTCCCAGTTCCCCATACACATCATTCCTTGAGATTTCACCTTTTGATACAGGAACATTGATTTCTCCACTGTGACTTGCCTGCTCCCAGGAATCTACAACAATTTTACCCCTTTTAAGGATCTCCACATCAAGCTCTTGTTTGAGAGGAGCGTCGGCACCAATTGCGTTTATGTGTGTGCCCTCCTCAATCCACTGGTTGTCTATTATGGGCTCTCTTACTGGTGTGGTGGTGGTAACTATATCAGCTTTGCATGTTTCCTCTAAGGTTTTGCATATCTCTATTTCTGCATTGATCTTTTCCTGCATATTTTCTTTGAACTTCTCACAGTGCTGAAAGCTCCTGCTGTATACCAGAACTCTTTCAAGGTCAATAACTTCAGATATGGCCAGAAGCTGAGTCATAGCCTGCCGTCCGGTACCGACCAACCCCAAAACTTTGGAATCCTTTCTGGCGAGGTATTTGGCAGCTATTCCTCCTGCAGCTCCTGTCCGCACATCGGTAAGGTATGTGGCATTCATTACGGCTAGTGGAACTCCTGTTGAGGGGTCGTTCAGCACGTAAGTACCCATGACAGTAGGAAGCCCTTTCGGCCGGTTATCGGGATGTACATTTACAATTTTCACTCCTGCTTTGTCTAAATCGGGAATGTAGGTGGGCATAACCCTCAGGTCACCGTTATGCTCCTTGAAGTACAGGTATATTTTGGAGGGCATCTCCACTTGCCCCAGACCATGGTAACGGAAAGCATTCTCAACATTTTCAACTACTTCATCCATAAGAAGTAAACTTTCCACTTCTTGTCCATTAACCCACAAAATGTCCATACAATTACATTCAATAAGGAGTTATTATGGTTTGCTGTTCGATACTGTGGCATTTTTAGACCAATGGTTGAAGATCAGTTGGTGAAACAGTCCGATGGTCAAAACAGCCGGAATCCTTTAATTTATTTGCACTTAAAGTAAATCTTCAGTTATTTTTGTATATACTCAAAACTAATAAATTTATTTTTCAAAAATAATATCCTTAAACTCAAAATCAGGTTTCTATCTGTTCCCATAACTATTGAGACCAGCTGTGAGCAATTTTAATCAAAAACTATATATATCTTAAATAACTAGTCTAGATATAAGAGGAGGTGATTGTAAATGGCCGTAATACCAACCGCACCAATCGATAGGTTGATGAGAAACTCTGGAGCGGCAAGAGTTAGTGAAGCTGCAAGCAAAAAGATGGTAGATGCACTTGAAGACTATACTGAAGAAGTAGCCAGAAAGGCTGTAGATATAGCAAGACATTCAGGCAGGAAGACAGTCAAGGCTGAAGACATTAAACTGGCTCTTAAACAGTAGTTTCTCACTATTTATTTCTATTTTTTATTATAGTTATTTATTTTGCTTGACGCCTATTCATTCTTCAAGATAGAAAGATATTCTATGATTTACAAAAAATAACAATCCCGCCTCCCGGATTTGAACCGGGGACCATGCGGTTTCTGCATGGCAGAAGTCACAAACTACAGCCGCACGCTCTGCCACTGAGCTAAGGCGGGTTATTAACTCCTTGATTACAATCGAATGCGTATTAAATAATTTTTCTCATGGATATAAAAGTCTTATGCAGACCCCATAATTAGCTATAAATCAGTACAGATATAACGATTTGGTTCCCTGACTACAAGAACAAACAAATGCAAGTGAAACCAAAGTGAAAACCGGATAATCTATTAATATAGCGAGAAGTAGAGTTTTAAGAGTTAAGAAGTGGTATGTGGTTTTATCATGTCCTCAAAACCGACTTCCCACGACGACGGTCATACTGGAAGAGTTATCAGAACTGCTGTTTGGATAGCGCAGCAAGAAGGAGCAGACGTTCGAGTGGTAAGGAAGGCAGCTGAACTTCATGACATAGCCAGAAACAAGTCGAACCACGCGATTGAAGGTGGAAAGATGGCAAAAAATGTCCTCAAAGGATATGAGGATCAATTCGTTGAACAAGTTGTCCACTGCATTCAATCCCATTCTTTCACCTCCGGAATTGAACCGCGAACCCTTGAGGTCTGGGCATTAAGTGACGCCGACAAACTTGATGCTATGGGTGCCGTAGGTGTAGCCAGAACTTTTCTCTACAGTGGAGAAAGGGGAAGAACAATTGAAGATACTTTAAATCATTTCGAGAACAAACTACTTCACCTGAAAGATCAGATGAAGACTGAAACCGGCAGGAAACTGGCAGAGGAAAAACATAATTTTTTGGTTAAGTTCTATCAAACAATAAGGGAAGAATTAAACGACCCGGTAGATAATGGTTGACCTCTCAAAATATTTCCTGAAGGTATAAAATTTAAATACTCACATATACATAGAAAAAGTCAAGTTTTATAAACCCGCGGAACAGAGGAATTATTATGTCTGGATTTGAGGAAATTATTGATGCTTTAGATGAAGATATAGAACTGGAAGAAGAGGACGAACTCAAGTTAGCTGAAATTTATCGACTGGCTTCAAAGCTGGTGAATTTGCTTGAGGGAGTGGGGAGCCACGAACTCAAAGAATCTGCTTCTCTTATGCTCATCAGGGAGATAGTAGCCGAAGACAAGCTCCTCATGGGATTAGCCTCAAAAATGCTTCAGGATATCAACTACGGATTCGATGAGAACGAGAAGTACAGCTCTTGAACCCATTGGCAAAAAACAAATCTAATTTTTATTTTAAATAATAGTTATAAAAATATAAATTAAAATAGAATATTAAAAGGCTTTCTGCAGTGGTGGAACCACCTGTTTCTTCCTGGACATTACTCCATCCAGCCAGACCGACTTTCCTTCCAGTGGTTTGCCAAAGGCTTTGTCCACAACGCTGGCATCGTCGGTTACTGCCAGGAGTTCTGTTCCTTCTTTCATGATGTCTGTCAACATCAAGAAGATGCTGTGATACCCGCCTTCGTTCTTGATCTTGGATATCTTGTCGTAGAGTTCATCTTTTCTGTCCTCGATCATGTCCAGACTGACCAGCTCCAGCTGACCTACTCCAACTTTCTTACCGTTCATGTCGAAGTCCTTGTAGTCCCTGTAAACCAGCTCTTCAGCGGATTTACCGGCAACATCTGATTTGGCCTTGAACATTTCCATGGCGAACGACTCTACGTCATCCACTCCAGCCTTATCTGCCAGATCCTTGGCTATTTTCTTACATTTCTCGGTGGTTGTTACTGACTTGAAGTTTACAGTATCGCTCAAGATACCTGAGAGCATCAGACCAGCGATTCCGGGCGGTATTTCAATGCCGGTAATATCGTAGAGCATCTTAAGCGTGGTCATTGTACAGCCAACCGGCAGGTTGATGAAAAGTATGGGGTTTGGTGTGCTTACATCGCCGATCTTGTGGTGGTCGAAGATGGCCAGAATCTCTGCCTGATCCAGATTTTCCAGTGACTGGCTCCTATCAGAGTGGTCAGCCAGTATCACTTTCTTACCAGCACCGTCAGTCATCATCTCCGGCACGTCAAAGTTAAACTTGTTAAGGACGAATTCCGTTTCAGAGCTGATTTCTCCCTGTCTTGCTGGCACTGCTTCATCATTAATCTCCATTATGTCATTCATCTTGCCCGTTTCCTTCCACTGGTTCCACAGATGGGAAATCACAATAGCAGAACAAATAGAGTCTGTATCCGGGCTTTTGTGTCCAACTACATATACTGTCATATTCCAGTTTGGAAATGCTACCACTTAATAATATTTTTCTTTTTGTTCAAAGAAGGATAAAACGGTAATTATTTATCAGTAGCATTCCCTGCTAATGGCCACTATCAGGTTTTCAAGTCCATTCTGCAGGGAATTCCCCTCTTTATCGCCCTGAGGCAAACTGAAGCGTCTGTAATCTATAAACAACTCCACTTCACAACCACACCCTCTCCAATTCTTTCCACATCCCTCAATTCAAGCTGGAGAGGAGGGTCGAATGATTTACCATCCACGGGAGTAGGACCATCCCCTATTATCACACTACCGTAATAAACTATAACCTCGTCTACTAATCCCTCCCACAGCAACCCGTGGTTGAGGGTCCCTCCTCCCTCCACCATCAACTTACCGATCCCCATTTCAAAAAGCCGGGCAGCGAGAGCGGTTAGATCAACCCTCTCTTTACCTGTGATTAACACCTCGGCTATGGATGAGATCTTATCAATTTTCCTCTTTTCAGCCCTTTCAGATACTGCCACAATTGTTGGAGCATTGTTGTCCAGTACCTGAGAATCCGGTGGTACCCTGCACGTGCTGTCCACTATTATTCTGAAAGGGTTGGGGGATTTACCGTGAGATGCTCTCTCCTGGCGAAACTTCGCACTCTTTACTGTCAATCGGGGGTTATCGCTCAGCACGGTACCGATACCGACCATAATGCCGTCGCTTGATGACCTTAGTCTATCAACTCTTGTGGCATCCTCATCACAAGAAATTTTGACCTGCATTCTGTTCTGGTCACTTATCTTTCCATCGGCACTGGCCGCGATATTAATAAAAGTGAACGGTCTCATTTTACCTCATTGCAGTTGTTATTTTATCATGCTCTCCAGTTTTTCTTTGGCTGTCTTAACTCTCTCTTTGTCTTTACCGGAGAACTTTATCACTATATATCCTGGTTTGGGGTAAGAACCAACCTCCACATCCTCGAACTCGTCAACTATCGAGCTCATCTTTTCCATTATTTTATCTTCATAGCCTTTAACCATTAATCTGTCTTCGAAGTAGTTGTGTGAGCCGTATTTGGGAAGTAATTTATCCAGGATATACTTCATTTCTTCTGGAACTCCAGGCATGACGGAGATGTTATCCACCATAAATCCGGGAGCTGCTCCCACCACGTTATTGACGACTTCTGAGCTTTGCGGAATGGTGGCCATACTTTCCATAGCTTCCTCGTTCTTCATCCTTGTCTTTAAGAAGGAAAGGACCTCTTCATTGATTTCCAATTCCCTGCCAGTTGCCTTAGATATACCTTCGGCAGTGACATCATCGTGGGTAACCCCCAACCCCCCAGTGACTATCACATGGTCTGCATCCTGTCTGGTTTGAGATACCTCTGCAGCTATAATATCGATTACGTCTGGAATGGTGACCATTTTTATAACCTTATGACCGGAATGAGTTAGCTGGTTGGCGATGTAAGCAGAGTTGGTGTTGACAATGTCCCCACTCAAAAGCTCATTACCCACACTGATTATTATAAAATCCATGGTGCATGTTGAACACCTATAAAAAAAAGTTTTTCATTTAATAGTCATATGCAGGTAATCCGAGCTGTCTGCCCTACACTGGCAACCAACCATTCCCCCTCATATCCTGGAAGCTCCAGCATGGAGACTGATGCTAATAATGCTGGTTTCTACTTCCTGTCCCGTGAGGCTGGGGAAGAACAGGAGTTGTTACCCCACCCAGAAGGATCAAGTTGTGGTCAGAATACTTGCCCTTCAGTATCTCTTTTGCCCGCTGTACTTACCAAGCTATTTTTGGACTTTGATTTATATTATAATTATAATTTATAACTAAAGTGAAAACGGGTTGAAGTTTTGTTTTAGCAGATTCTGGATGGGGAGGAACAGAGGCTGCGGCAAGTCATCCCACTCAAACCAATCCCATTTCTCGCATTTATGGGGCTCTCTAACACTCACCTCTCCAGATTGGTAATTACATACCACGAACAGAGTGACATAATGCTTGCCCTCTTGATGAAAAATATCGTTGGTAAAAGTAGCATACCTGAGGTTCATGATGGAAATCCCCACCTCTTCCCATACTTCTCTCCGGGCACAATCTTCTACTCCTTCATTGAACTTTAGGTGCCCTCCCGGAAAGCTCCAGGTACCTTCACCATGCGTATTTTTCCTCTTGCCCAAAAGAACCTTATCTTCTTTAATTACTATTACTCCTACGCCGACTAGAGGCATCTTGCTCTCTGCTCTTCTTTTTTCACTCAATTTTACACCCAATTATTATTCTGTTGTCCTCTGAAAGGTCAATATTTATTAAATTCTTATTACAATCAATCGAGAAATGGACAGAATTATGGACAGGATAGTACTTCATGTCGACCTCGACTCCTTTTACGCTTCGGTTGAAGAGCTCAGGAGTGAAGAGCTCAAGGGTAAACCAATAGTTATTTGTGTTTACTCCGGAAGATCTGAGGATAGTGGCGCAGTGAGCACTGCAAATTATAAAGCCAGGGAGCTAAGAATTAAAGCAGGTATATCCATAAAGCAGGCAAAAAGACTGGCAAAAGGCCATGATGTGATATTCCTTCCGGTGGACATGGAGTACTACAGAGAAGTCTCCCAGAGGATTATGGAAATTCTGGAGGAGGAATCGGATGTTATTCAGCAGGTTAGCGTAGATGAAGCTTACCTGGATATCACCAACAGGGCAGAGGACTGGAAAGAGGCCCAAAAAGTAGCTAAAAAGATAAAGGATAGAATAAAAGAACAGGAAGGAATCACCTGCTCCGTGGGCGTCTCTTTTAACAAATTTATGGCCAAAATGGCGTCCGAGCACCAGAAGCCCGATGGGCTGACTACGGTAAAACCTCAGGAGGCAAAAGAGTTTCTTGCCCAAATGCCTTTAACCAAATTGCATGGAATAGGAAAAAAGACAGCGGGTATTCTCAACGACATGGGTATAGAGACCGCAGATGAACTCGCCCACACCCCTCTCGTAAAACTTGAGGAGAAACTGGGAAAGAATAAGGCTCTTATGCTGCATCAAAGGGCACAGGGAATAGATAATTCTCCTGTGGAGCCCACCACCGTTCAACAGATCTCCAGAATAGGAACCTTGAAACAGAACACCCGAGACACTCAATTGGTACTGGAAAAGCTCAATGAGCTAATAGAGGACATGGGAAATAAGGTAGAGCAAAAGAGAGTATATTTCCGGACCATATCATTGATAGCGATTGATACTCAACTCAAGACCCATACCAAGAGTGAAACCGTTCAGCAGACAGGTGACATGTCCAGGGTGGAAGAAATTATCAAACAATTGTTAGAAGATTTTTTAGCTGAAAACCCTGACATTGAGCTTCGTCGGGCAGGAGTAAGACTTTCCAACCTAACACAGAGGAAGAACCAAAAAAATCTTTCTGAATTTTAGCCAAACCAATTAAAAATCAACCTTTAATGGCTCGCTTAACTCCTTTGATTCCAGAAGCCTTTCAAAAAATTCTTTATCTCTTAAAGGAGCTCTGGCGGCAGAAACAAGTTTTCCTCCAATGGCAAGCATCATTTCTGCGCTTGCAATGTTTGATACTGAGTTATTTCCAATAACAAAGTTCTCTTTGGCCAGCCTGGATATTAGCCTCAGGTCACACCCACCACCTTCGATCATGGCATCCAGGTGGACAAAGCTGCACCCATTATTCTTAAGACTCCTGGCAAGCTCTAAATAGTCCACATCAGAAATACCTCCCCTGATCTTTACACCCACAGGCACGTTAGCCGTTCTGGTAACTTCTCTTATCAGGGAGGCAAATTCCTCAGGGTGATACATCAACCACTGGCCACACTTAATGTCGATGAACTCTAACTGCCTGCAGTGTGCATTGATCTCCAGCATTCCCCCATATCTTTCTGCGATTTCTGCTGCCATTAAATAACCGTCCACGTGAGCTGATCTGATATTTAAGGCGAAATTCTGTTGGGACTCCCAGAGGGACTTGACCTCTTCCTCTATCCCTTTGCGAGGGTTATCAAAAATAAATTCCTTCCTACCTCTCTTTACAGCTTTTTCAGCAGCTGAATTGGAAGTATCATCGGCATTAAAACCTCCCAAAATGGCCAAGCCGACAGGATGCTGTTTGCAGAATTCGGCATCATTTATTCCGGCCATGGCGGAAAGCACAAGTCTATTGGAAAATTCAACTTTCATATTTTTCCAAACTCAATTCTATAGTCCATATAGTTCCATCGAACGCTCTGATGGCGCTGCCGGTCATGTAGGTCCGCTCTCCAATGTCAATCACCAGAAGACCACCCTCAGTTCTCACTCTTACAGAATTGGACACAAGGCCCAGCTTGTGAGCCATGACAGCCGCTGCCACACTCCCTGTACCACAGCTGAGGGTCTCATCTTCAACTCCTCTCTCATAGGTCCTGATAGTTATGTCATCCTCAGAATTGATCTTTACAAAATTCACATTGGCCCCATTGGGGAAGAGGCTGCTGTACCTTATCTCCCTGGCAACGGGAGTGATGTCACCGCTCAGATCATCCTTAAACACGATTGCATGAGGTACGCCGGTATTCACTGCAAAAACATCCAGTGTTTCTCCGTTGATGTTGAAAGCTTCTTTCCAGACGTCTTTGCCCGTGTCCTTTGCGGGGATTTTATTGCTGGCGAATAAGGGCTCACCCATATCCACTTTAACCCAGTAAGCTCCTTTTTCAGTGCGGACTTCCAACTCTTTAGTCCCTGCCAGAGTCTCCACCTTTAATTTCTTGTGAGCATAACCACTTTCCACTACATACCGGGAAAAACATCTGATTCCATTCCCACACATCTCGGCCATACTACCATCGCTGTTGAAGAAGTGGAAGCGAGCATCAGCATTATTTGACTGCTGGATGAAAATTAGGCCATCTGCCCCCACCCCAAATCTTCTGTCGCAGACTGCCTTAACCAATTTGGGCTTTAAGTCTTCAGGGACAATCTCCCCGAAAAACTCATCGATAAGGACAAAATCGTTTCCGTTTCCGTGCATCTTGGTGAACTCGATCTCTTGAGGTAAAGTTTCACTCATGTCTAGATAAGGTCTTATTCATTTTTTAAAATTTGCTTAATTTTATTGACGTAATCGCTGGCGGCTCCCTGGGGGTCTGCTGAGCGGTAAATACTCCTGCCCAGGATAATGAAATCGGCTCCAGCCTTAATAGCTTCTTCGACTTTTCCTCCCTGGGCACCGATGCCGGGAGCGATTATGGTCAACTCCTCGCTCATTTTACGGTAGTGAGCGATCCTCTCCACCCTTGTTGCCGGGGCTATAATACCATTGCAGCCGAGGTCTATGGCCATTTCCACTATTTTATCGGCTACGGAAGGGAAATACTCTTTACCTCCCTTGCTGCTCAGCTCGGATACTACGTAGACTTCACCGTTAAACGGCTTGCCGGAGTCTATCACCGCACTAATGGTGTCGCTCCCTGTAAACCCGTGGACTATAACCGCCGAAGCTCCTGCCTTGAAAGCAAGTTGGGATATTATAGAACTGGTATATGGAATATCCGCGATCTTGAAGTCAGCTATAACTGGCTTAAATTCGGCGAGCTGGGCCATAACATCGAGTCCTGAAGAGAGGACAAGCGGAAAGTTCACCTTTATAGCATCAAAATGATGTGAAACCTCTTTAGTAATTTTTATGGCATCTTGCTTATCGATAACGTCAAGGGCAAGTATTAGCCCGGTCTCTTTTCTCATAAAGAGGAGGTTTTATCCCAAAATATTTAGGATTTTCTCCTGCTTGCAATCCTTATTATAGCTCCTTGCCAAAACCTAATTGACTGGGATCAGGGACTGGAGTAGATTCTCCTTTAAAAAGAGCCAAATAAACTTAAATACAGAATTTCCGGCTTATCTCCACTCCTGATGGTTAAAAACTAAATAAAACTTAAATTCCCGTTCTTGGAGTGGTAAAAAACAAAAAAGATAGAGGTGGGTGACTAATGGGCGAAACAAAATTGAGCTTAAAAGAAGATATGCTAATAAAGTTTATTGATACTCTGGAAGAAGAATTACAGGTTTTAAAAGAACGTATAAATTCTCCACAAATTGAAAATTTCATAAAGGTAATCGATAACGCCAGATGTATTTTTGTAATGGGTGTGGGAAGAAGTGGTTATATAGCTAAGGCTTTTGCCATGAGACTGATGCATCTGGGCTATGATGTTTATGTGGTGGGTGAGACTGTAACCCCCAAAGTGGGTCAGGAGGACCTATTGATCTCTATTTCAGGCTCAGGAGAGACTACCTCGGTGGTGAACATAAGCAAGAAGGCCAGAGATATTGGAGCCAAAATAGCAGCCATCACCCACAATGAAAACTCCACTCTGGCCGAGATGAGCAGTGTAGTGGTGGTCAGAAGCGCCAAGACAAAAAGCCAGAACCATGACGAACTATCTGCAGTGGCACCATTGGGAACAATGTTCGAGACAACTGCGCTGGTTCTCCTTGACGGCATAATCGCCGAGCTCATGTGGAGGAAAGACCTCTCAGAAGAGGACCTGTTGAAAAGGCATGCAGTTCTGGAGTAAAAGAGCACATAGAAAACATTTTTATCAACTTGGGGGGAGTAGTAAAAATGGAGGACGAATTATACAGCTTGATCAGTAAGTTGAGCAACGCCCACGGTATTAGCGGTTACGAGGATGAGTTAAGGGAAATCATCAGAGAAGAGCTCGAGGATTATGTTGACGATGTTAAAGTAGACAATATGGGCAATATAATTTGTACAAAGAACGGTTCCAGTCCAGAATTAATGTTAGCAGCTCACATGGACGAAATAGGTTTTATGGTCAAATATATAGATGACAAAGGCTTCATCAGGTTCGCACCCATCGGAGGCTGGTTCGATCAGCTGGCTCTTGGTCAACGAGTGATTCTCCATGGTGATAAGGGCAAGTTATACGGTGTTATCGGCTCTAAACCTCCTCATCTGATGAAGAATGAGGAGAAAAAGAAAGCTGTGGAGATCAAGGATATGTTCATAGATATAGGTGCCACTTCTAAGGATGATGCCAACGAGATGGGTGTTGATGTGGGAACTACCATAACCCTGGACCGTGATATGGCCAGATCAGGCAGCAAGATCACCGGAAAGTCTTTTGACGATAGAGCAGGTATTGCGGGGATGATCGAAGCCGTTAAGCAGGCCAAGACCAATTCAACCATTTATGCAGTAGGAACCGTACAGGAAGAAGTGGGACTCAAGGGGGCAAGAACATCAGCTTTTGCCCTAGAACCGGATGCCGCAATAGCCATTGACGTCTGCGTGGCTACAGATTTCCCCGGTGGTGATTCAGCATACATGGACATAAAACTGGGAGAAGGACCGGCCATTACGGTTGCTGATGCTTCGGGCAGAGGTTTGATCGCTTCCAGGAAAATTCTCCAGTGGTTGAAGGCAACAGCAGAGAATAACCAGATCCCTCATCAGATGGAGGTAGCAGAAGGAGGGACTACCGACGCAACAGCCATTCACCTCACCAAAGCGGGCATACCTACCGGTGTGGTCAGCATTCCTTCCAGATACATCCACAGCCCGGTGGAAGTTATCCATCCTGAAGACGTCAAGAACACTTCTCTGCTGGTGGCGAGAGCAATAGAGTCTGCTGGTAGTTACTTTAAGTAAAATAAGCTCTCATCCAATTGTATATAATCCAAACAGTTGATAACTATAACTGGAGAGAAAATACTTAAATATCGAAAACTAAACTATTATTTGATGCACCGACTAACTGACACCGATTCCCTACTGCCGGAAATGCAGCATTCAGGAAGAAGTAAGGTCAGCGAAGCAAATCCAAATGACCTGCTGACCCCCAAGAAGATCTTCTTTACCTCTGGCACCGGCAGACACGAAGATTCTCTGGTGAGCTTCGAGCTGGCACTGAGAGATGCCGGAATCCACAAATTCAATCTGGTAGCTGTAAGCAGCATTTATCCCCCCGGATGTGAGATAACAGACCTGGAAAACGGGTTGAACAGGCTCAACCCCGGTCAAATCCTCTTTTGTGTGATGGCCCGTAAGACCAGCAATGAACAGGGCAAAAAGATCTTTGCCAGCATTGGAACAGCTATCCCTGAAGATGACATCCTTCACGGCTACATCTCAGAATACAGCGATTACTGCAACAGGGAAGACACAGAGAAGGTGGGCCAGTATTCAGAGAAAATGGCTGCCGAGATGCTGGAAACTGCTTACGGCATAAAGCCGGCCAGAACCTTCAACATCACTGAAAAAGCTGAAGTAAGGGACCACACCACTGTAGTGGCTGCGGCTGTTCTGGTGCTTTAATTCTAACTTGAGTTTGGTTTTTGATTCTTATTAATTTATTCATTCTGATGAGGGAGAGAGCAAATCATCAAGCAGGGGTCTATATATGGTAAAGGACGATTTTCTCCAGGGAGCAAAAGATCTGTCACCCATATTGCTGGGTGTGCTGCCCTTTGCCATGATAGTGGGGGTGACAGCGGTAAACGTGGGAATTCCTCCCCTACAAGCTATTGCCATGTCCGTAATAGTTTTTGCCGGGGCCTCTCAGCTGGCAGCGATAGAGCTCATGAGCAAAACAGCACCCGTTGCAGTAGTAGTGCTAACAGCCCTAATCATAAATCTTAGATTCACCATGTACAGCGCTTCTCTTGCCCCTTACTTTAGAGAGCTCAACCACTTCTGGAAGGTAATATCTGCCTATATTCTCTCTGATCAGGCTTATGCGGTCTCCATTACTGAGTTCCGCGGTAGAAAAAGGAATAAGATTTGGTATTATCTGGGGGCTGCGTTCATTCTGTGGTTCACGTGGCAAACAGGCACAATCCTGGGGGTGCTGGTGGGCTCCAGTTTACCCCAGGGATTATCACTGGAATTTGCCGTGCCACTCACCTTCATGGCCTTACTGTTCCCCAATCTCAAGGGGAAGGCCAGCAAACTCACTGCACTAATTGCGGGGATCGTGGCAGTTCTTGCGGCCGGGCTCCCTTATAATCTGGGATTGGTAACTGCGGCATTGATCGCTATCGTTACTGGTGCGGCTGCTGACTGGTGGTGGTCAAGGTGATGGGATACAGTTCGAACACTATATGGCTGATATTCATTGCTGCCGGAATCGGGACCTTTCTACTGCGTTTATCTTTCATCTTTCTTATGGGAAAACTGAAAGAGGTTCCACCCAATATTGAGCGGGTGCTCAGATTCGTGCCTCCAGCAGTCCTTACTGCTCTCGTGGTGCCTGCGATCGTCTATACAGATAATTCGCTGGCAATTAGTATGGAGAACGAAAAGCTGTTCGCAGGAGCAATTGCAGGAGTGGTGGCCTGGCGCACCACAAATATGCTGGCCACCATCGCAATAGGAATGCTGGCCCTGTGGAGCCTGCAGGCCTTCTTGTGAGCTGAACAATGAATTTTAAACATCAGTGAAGGCCCTAAATTGAACTATGATAAGATTGGCGGATTTTGAACCCTTAAGAGAAAAAAGGTTAATATAGCTCTACTGAATTCGGTGGTCAGGTGATATAGAATGATTGTGACTACAACTCCAACTCTGGAGGGTAAGAAGATAGTGGATTACAAAGGGATAGTAAGCGGTGAGGCTATCCTGGGTGCCAACATATTTAGAGATGTATTCGCGGGAATAAGAGATGTTATTAAAGCGAAAAGACTTCGATAACTAATGATTTATCTATTTTAGGGATGTTCTCAGCAACCTTTTTAACCTTAGAAATCATCCTATTCTCATGGTGATATAGTGAAGACTTACAAGGTCCATGAGAGTGGTGGGCAGCTGAAGGTAACAATACCTCAAACACTTGCCCAGGCAATGGGTATAAAGAAAGGTGATGATGTAACCTGGAAGGTTGACCGTGGGTACCTTGTGCTTGAAAAGGTTGAGTAGGTAGCTTCAGAAATGGCCTTCTCGTGCATTTTGTGTGCCTTCCTGGTGGTTGGATATGCATTAACCCTGTGGACTTCATGACTGATTGTCCTTGATCTTCTGGGATATGTGGGGTATGTTATCAAACTTCCTTTGAAGTATCTTCAGCTGGTGTTTATCCTTGGGCTTCTCACCATGTAGCAAGCCCTTGATGAGTTCTACCTGGTCATGATCCAAAGCTGGCCTGTAGATTTTATCGGTTTGATGTTCTTTTTTTCTTGCCATGATCATTAATTTCTTGTTCAGGTTATTTAAATGTTATTAAAATTTCTTGTACAAGATATTTTTGACGAAATAACTCCAATCCATTCATGCGTTTATACGGAGTTTGGTCTTGAATCTGTCCTACTCAACAGACCAAGAATATAGCAATTTTTTAAGGTAGGGTAAAAGCTAGCTCATATCCCCAAGGTAATGCGACATGTACAAACTTCATGGACCCCTCGGTTTTTCATGGACCCCTGGAGGTATTATCATCTACGTTATTTAAGGTTCATTTTATAAAGTAACTCAAAGCAGAATCTGGCCGCCATTTCATTCATCTCTAAGTCATTACTAAATCTAAATTTTCTGAAGTTATCAAAATTCTCCAAACGACCTCTTGTCATACGAGAGAGATAAGACTCATCAATACTTTCTTCTAAAAACAGTGCACATGTCTTCTGCTCTTCTAGAGGTATATTTTCTGTTGCAATTGCAAATTCATCATAAACTCCTAATATTTTAGAACGATCCAAAGCTTCTTCAAAAAACACTAATATTCTTGCATTGGCCCAATTTAAAATAAGGTAGCGGCACCATAAAAATACGTCTTTATCTGCATTCGGTTTATATTCAAAATCTTCTGCAAGTCTAGCATCGTATTCTTTTTCGGTTAAATATCGTCTAAGCAATTTCAACCTATTTTTTAAATTATTAGGATAGAATGTTCCCATCAGGAAGACTTTTAACTCTTTTTTCTTAGAATATAATGATTTATCTACGTTAAAATAATCAAATAAATCATCCATAATGCCATGAGAAAAGCACCGAAAATAATAAATTTTTAGGTGATTAACTTATCACATAGGTGAAAATTCCTTTACGTGGTGATATTGATGGTAAATGATGTTGTAAAGAATTACTCTAATAAGTTTCCGGACGAAATTAAAAAAGCATTGGATGGTTTTGGCCATGAAGTAAGATATGCTATCCTATCCTACTTGTTGGAAAATAAAGAAGCTAGTTTTATAGATATTGTTAATAATCTTGGATTAGATAACAGCTTATTTAGAGCACATGTTAAAAAATTATTATTAAGTGGCCTAGTAGAGAATATAATAAAACATGGGGAGATAAGGGAGAAATACTCTTACTATCAAATTACAACTTACGGTCACAATTTCATTTTAAACCTCTTCAAATCATTAGAACCAGTAAAAACAACTGAAAAGTGGAGAGTTTATATCCCTCAGAATAAAAGGAAACTGATGAGAGCGCCGGCTAGAAGATTAGTAGATGAAAAAAGTTACGGAAGAAAAAAAGCTACTATTACTGTAACACCAACTGTTGTTAAACCCTCAAAAGCATCATATAGTAAATCAGAAGAGTTAGAAAGTTACAGAAAGGCAAAACCAGTGTACACCCCAGAGGTAAAAAGTGAAGTCGCATAGTTTAGGAGGAGTTTGAATGAATATTGAGGATATAGATTTAGATGTTCCGTTATCTAATTATGATAAAATTGTATCTTTTTTAGATGATATGCAAACCTCTTGCTTATATGGGGAAGATATAGAAGCCATGATAGAAAATTTAGATAAAACACTCCCTGAGGCTTTTCTGGCAATTAGTTCTATTCTTAGCCTTGAAGAAGAAAATTTTAGGCAATTCATACAATCAGTGGAAAGGTCTCCTGAAGAAAAAGAGGAGATTGACTTCATAAGAAAACATTTTAAGAATCTATCAGATAAATTTGAATCTTATTGGGATAAAAAATTAGGGAAAGTAAACCCTTGGAGTAAAATACAACCCTACTATAGTGTTGAAGTTTGGAGAGGAATCCCATTCGTAGACTTAAGGATTTACAGTCACGGTGAGTTAACTTATCAGTCAGTGGACAGAGTCGATCGTATCTATGATTTTGCTATTAAAACAATTAGATGCGTGCTAGAATGTCTTGAAGAAACCAAAGGATACGATATTAGATATGATGACTTATTTTTTGAACTTATGGAAAGTTTACCGGAAGAAACGCTTGAAGATAACCAAAAAATATTAGAGCTTGTAGAAAAGTTGAGTGAACAAATTAAAAATGAAGATACTGAATTATAAAGATTTAGAACTTTTTTAATTAACTCCTTTTTTATCTACTAATCCCCGGGTCGTAAAAACATTTACAACTCAATGATTTTGACCTTCGACTTCATGAAAAACCTCAAATAGATAAGCCAGCCCTATAAGTGGCTGGCTATAGAAATCTGGGATGGCTCAATGCAGGTGTAGCAAGTCTCTCTGGAGGGAAATGAAGTATTACATGCTCTCCCTCTTCTTTCGCCTCTTCCGACTTCGCTTCCTGTGCGCCCCTCCGGATAGCAGGCTTGACAGTCCGATGATAGTGCGCAAGACCCAGCGATTGAGCTATTTTACTCAAGCAGTCCTGTATCTTCTCCCAAATTCTTTCAAGCTCCATTTTTGCGGCGTGAATTGCATGTTGCATCTGTTCTGCGGTTTCGTTCATTCTATCACCTCCTCATAGTTTTTAATAACCTAAGACTGATGTCGTAGCAGTTAGAGTTGTGCCGCTTGCGGCGTAGAGGGTTAATCCTATTGCGTTCTCTCCGCTATTGAGGCCATACTGCGGTTCATAGACGTCATCTGTTTCCGGCGATTGGCGCTCTACGTGGACGTTGAGAATTGCCTGGATTTTGCTCAGGCCCAGGTTGCTGGCTGTCACCGTGGTAGTAGTAGAACCTCCGCCTATTGGGATGTTAACTGCTGATGATGTCGTCTCTGCTATACTCAGGTCTCCTTCCAGGTTTTTTCTGCGTTCTGCCATTTTCTAACACCTCTCTAAAAAATCCACCGGACTGGACAGGTGTAGCCCCAGTCCGGCTGAACAGGATAAATAATTTAGGTTGGTGGCACTGCCAATGTCTCCCACAGAGTTTGAAGTTGGCAGCCCTTATCTAATTATTTTGCTTTTGCTAATATTTAACTATTTTTATGCTTTATTCGTTTTAGGATGTTTCTACTTTCAACTTACTCCCAACCAATATAGCCCACCTTAACCATCCTTAGAGTCCTTTAAGAGAGAATACCCAAAAATTACTAAACATATGCTACCTATGATGCCATAGGCAATCCAAATATCATTGTTCATTGATAGGTAACTACTTCCCATTGCAAGAGTTGCCAAACCAAGAGATAACAAAGCTGTTTGCATACTTACAAATTTCTGAGAGCTTTTTAGCTCTTCTAATATTCTTTTTTCCTGTTCTTTATCCATTCACGACCACCTTTTTACTTCAATTGGTTCCTAAGATTTAGCTTGAAATATTAACCAACATCTACGTATACGAATGGACGTCTTCGCACAGACCTGAATTCAGAGAATATTCCGATAATAATAACACAGAGACCTCCTATAGGCATTAAAGCAAATGTGTATATTGTAGTACCAGTACTATATGTTGCCATCATTACAGAGAAAGAAGTAATAAACAATATTCCTCCTCCTAAAAAGAACAGCACTATACCAAGTACTCTCAGACCCCAACAGTTTAAATCAGAACGCAGGTTAATTCTATCTATTCTCTTTATTGATAGCCAAGTCCCTTTACCCAATAACGCAATACCAAGTAAGAGAGCGGGAACATCAAAGTATACAAGCGTATCTGGGTTAGACTCTGGAACAATAAACATTAAAACTACCAATAAGATAAAAGCAGACAACAAGATATAATCAACACGTCTTTTCCTCTTGGAACGTTTTGAATAGTATCTTTTTACCATAATAACCCCTCAACCATTTATAAAAATTAGTTAAAATATATCTTACTTAATCTTTCCGATTTTACTTTCACTACACCCATCACTCACTGTGATGGAGCAAAACCCCATCACTCTATTTTAATTTAGTTTTAGACTTCTCAAGCTTTCCCAACCGCTTCTTTAACTCCCTATTTTCATCTTCAAGCTTCTTTAGGTATTCTTTCCTTTCCCTCTCTCTTTCTCTTTCATCGAGTATTTGCAAGAGTTCGGATTTGGTCAAAGGTCTTTCTGCTGGCTCTGGCGGTGGCTGCTGCGGTGGAGGTGGCTGCTGCGTTGGCTGCGGTGCTGGCGTTGGCTGTTGTTGCGTAGCTCTCTGGAAAACTCGTTGGTATTTTTTAGGCACTGCAAACACCCTTTCGCAGATTAGGTCGGCTATAGGGTCCTGAGCTTTGCCCAAGCTCTTCAGTAAGCCTTTCAGGCTTAAGCTGTCTTCCTGATAGCGCCTAAATTCGCCAAAAGCTTCGAGAACCATCTGGCGGTTCTGGAGTTTGGACTCTACCATGCGCTTTTCAAGCTCTTTCTGCATAAGCATGAAGAGGCCTGATTCTCCGTATTGGTAAACCAAGCGTTCTGGTGTCCAGTGTTCGCCATCGAACTCTATCATGTCTTCCGAATGTTCTTCTACCTCTCCCCCATGGTGATTGACGAAATAATCATTCTTGGCTTTTTCCCACCAGCCATCGCCAAAATGCTCTTTATATTGTTCAACAAGCTCAGGGTGGGTTTTACTGAAGTGACCGAAAGTTCCTCTTGAGTTAATCCTACGATTACACGCTTTACAAAGCATCATTATATCCACTCTATATTACCGCTTTTATTTTAAAGTTTTCTCAGGTACGACTCGGCTGGTGACTCGATTAGGACTCAAAACTTCTCAGGTAATAAAGCCCAACTTCCCGGTTAATTTCTCACCATTTTTTCTCAGTTACCCCCTACATCTCTACTCCACCAAGATGGGTCTGGCCCAAAGAGAGTCTGGCACGGTCTCTAACTGGTGTACTGACATTAACAATAGAAAGAGGGAGGAGAAGAAACAGAAGGCAATTGAGCTATACTTAGATTATATGAACTATCCGAAACAAAAGGACGTAGCTGAAGCCTTGGATATTGATAGAACGACTGTAGGAAGCTATGTGAAAAACCTGCTAAAACAGGATTTTACATCTGCTCCCCCCGATTCTCTTCAACTATATAACGTATGGAGGTTTCAGCAATGCGACCCCCCTATCCCTCCGTATCTTTCAAAAATTCTCTGTATTTGTGAAGCGCATAAATCGTGTGCGGTCTTCTCATCTCCGGCTGAAACCAGCATTCATCTTTAAACATCTCAACTGTCAGCATATCAAGCTCGTAAATTTCCTCAAGTCTTTTTAAGCTACTAATTACCCCTTGAATCGTTCTGGGTGCAAGGCCCTGCTGCTCACACCATTTTTTAAACCCGTTAAGATCTGTCATCTCACCTTTTCGAGCTTCTTAAGCATCTTTCTCCTAAGCTCTCTAACGTGATACCTATCAACATGCATCTCATAGCTTGCCTCAAGGATGACAAGTAAGTGCTGGACCATCAGTAACTGTCTAACAGGGCAGTTTTTAGCAAGTTGCTTAGTGTAGTGGTGTAGCTCTTCAATCTCTTCAGTCATGTCATCATCTATTATTTTGATCGCTTCGCTCATTCTAAAACCTCCAGATAGACAATTGAGCCCTTAAAGACTACCGTTGTCTTACCATTCGACCTTAAAATAACTTCATAGGTCGTGACGTTCTCTACCGTTCCCTCCAGAACATCTCCAGTGACCATCTTAATTCTGACGTTGTCCACAGGCACATTTCCAATTTTAAGCTTCTTTGTTGGGTGTTTTTGCTTCATATGCTCATCTAAGCTTTTTTTGTTCATGCTGGTGAAATTACAATGAGGGCAGCTATACATTATACCACTCCGCTTCAATTAATTGCTTAGTTCTTCTGGCCATACCGGCATACGCCATTGCAACTGGGTCAGGTGGCGGCTTCCTATTTTCTTCAGGTATCTCTACCTCCAGAGGACAGCCCTTGCCATCGTCAAAACGGAGGATGTCATTACCTCTACCCATTACCAGAATTAATTTACCTCTGATTTTACCTGTTTGAATTTGTAGTGTTGCCGCAACTTTTTTGACCTTCTCTCTGTAAAAGGCAAGTGAAAAGTAACCATATTCTTCCTCCATAGTATCAACTATTGGCTTCAACTCCTTCCTTCCTGTCCTTATAGCCCTCTTGAGTGCGCTCACCATCCTGAGTTTCAACCTTTCCTGTCCAAGCCATGATATCTGCTGACTGACTACCCTTTCAAAGTTCTCTAAATCTGTTTTAACTATGTCGAAGGGCCAATCACTCAAATTGATGTCTCCGAAAATTATTACCAGTTTTCGCCCGGTTGCGGTGCTGAGCCGAAGCCTTTCCGCCAGATCTCGTTGATAAAGCACTTGCTCCTCTTCGGCTATTTCTTTGGAGATTTGATCAAAAGATTTCGAAGGGTCGAGACCCCGTACTTTTTCAATATATCGCTTGTACGGCGCTCTTTTGTATAATCCAGGCTGCTTGTAGAGAAGTCCAAGTGATGTATGTATATTATAGTCAATGTACCTATTGCTTCCTGAACTCTGCGGAGAATAATGATAATCAAAATCCACATTGTCTCTGGCCTTCAATCCGGAAAGTACGGGGTCCTCTTGGTTTTTTTGTATGGTGGCTTTTGGGGTAACTACCCGTATTTTCATGCTCAATGGCCTACAAAAATCGGCGATTTTATCGATTTGCTTACATGGCTCCAAGAAATACTTATCGGGCCGCCAGTATTGGTGGGTTTTTGTGTTCTTGTTTGCCACTTGCAGGATTCTAACATTATCGTTGTTTGGTGCTTCTACTTTAACAGTTTCGTATTCTCCGAGTTCGGCGAACAGGTCAACCTCAACCGAGTTGAGAGAAGCTTTAAGAAATTCCAACTTCTCTGCCTTCCCGATTGTCTCATCCTTCCACTCGATAGCATCTTCAGAGAATTCATAGTCTCTTGCTTTTGCTGCATCGTAAAGCGCATACATGATATTGAAGTTGCTTGTCTGTTTCAGGTCTTTAACCTTATCTTCCAGTCGCTCTATTTCCGGCTCCCGTGAGAGGAGCTCTTCCTCTTCCTCTGGCGCTATGAACATTCTACCTCTGTAGACATCCTCCAGATCTTTCTTATTCTCATACCTCATCTGTTGTAACTCGAATTCTTTGTCAGAAACCTCTTTTTCAAATTTGGTAGTTGTCCGTAGCAATTCCTCTTCCGCAGCTATCAGGTCCTGAAGGTATGGCTTGGTGCTCGCCAGCTCAAGTGCTTTGTCGTAATCGCCAGCTTGGTAGCTCTCTATAGTTTTTTTCAGTGTGTGGTGTCCTTTTTTCTCAGCTAATATGACTGTTGCTTCAATTTGCTTCTTTCTTGCCTCAACTCTGTGCCAGAATATAGATATCGGGCTCACATCGTCCAAAGCAACTGTAGCATTTTTGACAAGCTTCAAAACGGCATTGAGGTTCTCCTTGACCGTAAATATTATCGAGCACTCTTTTGCCTGCTCACATTGCAAAAGATACTGACAGCTCCTGTCTTTGCACGTTTTGCATAGAAAGCGTGGACTCAACTTCTCGTAAAGCCTTAATTTGCTATTTACTCTGGGCAGTCTTTTGCACATCCTCTCTATGATTTCGTTCCCACTGTCGTCAAACTCAAGTCGCTCTGGTTGGTCAGGTGATGGCTGCGGTTTGCCCTTAAACACCATGGAGTCTTCACAATTTTCGGCAAACTCTTCGGCTTTTGCATAGCTATCTACAACGTAGATAGTCTGCTCTCCATTTTTTGCCCTTTCAACCGCCCTGTTGATGGCGTCTGTTGTCTTACCAAAGCCTTGTGGTCTAAAATCGACTAAGTTCATAAACTCACCTCCCAAAAAACAGCATTTTTTCGAATAATTTTCAACGATAAAATTATATCATTGAATAATCTACTAAAACCGAAAGCTTTATATGAATTCTGACCAACTTCCCTTGGGTTCATTTAAACACCTACCCGCCGCCACTCTCATGGTGGCGGCTATAAGTTACTTCTATTTTTAGTTATACCAAAATAAAAATTTTCCTATCCTCATTTTGAAATTTAAAGAAAATACAGATATCAAAAATCCTTTGAATACAAAAAATCAAAATAAATTGAAATCTAAAACGAATAACACTTTTAAATTTAAGAAGTTGCCTGTATTATCTTAAATCATCGCTCCAGCCTTCGAAAAACCGCCATTTTGCCATTTCTTCAGCATTCTGGACGATATCGATGACTCTTTCCTTTAGCTGATACCTTTCATCTCTCGATAGCTTCGAATCTGCCAATACCAAGGCCAGTGAGGTTAATAAAACTTCCAGAAGCTCATGCTTTAAAGTCTTCTTAGCTTGCTCCAGTTCTTCATCGAAGATGAAGATAGACTTTAAGTCCTTGCTGGTCATACCGTGATACTTGCATTCATCGCTGGGCATCCAGTTAAGCTGTATGTCGTCAGGTAGGTTATAACGTGCTTTCAATTGCGTGAAATATTGGTGTAATTCGGTTTCGCTCATGGCTTAACCTTACTGATTATAACCTGGTTGCTGCCGTTGTTTAACTGCTGGTAAATCTCCCAGCCATCATTGAGGTAATTGATAAGTTCTGTTTGGTCTATTTGCTTAAATTCCTTGTCGTTGCCCTTGCTCTCAGGAACACCCATCATCTGCTTGAAGTGGTCTTTTACGATCTCCTGTACTTCCTGTTGCTTTTCTTCCACCGACCTGGTGCTGGCATTTAGCACGTCCCTGATCTGATCTAATTTGTCGTTGCTCAATCCCTGGAACCTCAGGGTGTTGAGGGTCAGCTCTACTTCATCGACCGATTTATCAATGAGGGTCAGCTTGGGTATCGCCGTCTTGTACTCCTCCTCGGCTTTTTTGATATCCGTCCTGAGATAAGAGCTATCCAGGTAACCATTATGGCCCATCAAGCTGTGGGTCAGTGCATCGGATAGACCGCAATTGCTCCTGAAAAATTTCCGTGTGCTGTGGACATGAATTTCATATCTCCCTGTTTCTTCATCCCTTTTGGTTATGCCTGCTCTCCGCATCGCCCTTCTTAAGGTCTCCCTCACCACTGAGTCGCTCATATCCCATACAAGCTTTTCATCTTCTGGTCGAGGTGCGATTTTTCTTCCGTCTGGTAATGTTACTGTCTTAGGTGTTCTCTTCCGTAAATCCTTCTTCAAATCAAGCCATTTCTTGATAGCATCCCTGGCCTCATAAGTCATAAAGACCGTTCTCCCTGCTTTCTCTCCCTTGGTGTACTTCGCTCTTATATTTGCTCTTGGTGGGTCACTCTCCAGGTCCAGGTCTGAGACCTTAACCTGCAGGGCCTCAGATATGCGGCAGCTCGACGACAGCAAGAACAAGAACAGGCTCCTTGCCTTTTGATTCATGTTTTCTAGGATACTGGTCCACTCCTCATGACTCCCTGCCCTGTCTGTAGTGACTGCATTACCTTTAGGTAGGATCCGGTTCCTTATTTTCTTAAATGTCTGCCGGTCGATCTCTATACCTCTGTCCAGGTAGAAGCTTCGCACAGCATTGACCCTCAAGTTAATAGTCTTGGGTGTAAATTTTTCGTCTTTTAAGTGAACTATCCACCTTCTCAGTTGTTTTACCAGGTCCTCTGAACTTCTTGGTGTTTCAGCAAAGTTCAGGAAGTCGTTAATTGCCTTCCTGTATGTTTTCTTGGTGTTTTCGCTGGTAAACCACTCATTTAACCAATCTTCTACAGCTTGGTTCATGTAGAATCCTATTATTCGCCATCTATATATAGTTATCGAAGTCTTAACACGCAAATAAGAGATGTTATAGGAGGAAGATCGGGAGCATACGAAAAAGAGCTGAACAAA